>CANRHQ010000005.1 GCA_947630445.1 uncultured Clostridia bacterium
GTACCTACACTTATTCCTGCTAATATTATTAGCACTACTACTGTTATTACTACTGCTATTAATGTTATTCCTTTGTTTCTTTCCATATTCATTCCTCCTTTGCTTCTCTTTAATTTATCTACTTAAAGATACTTATAAATTAATTATACCATGTTTTGACAAGAAATACAAGATATTTACAAAATGTAAAATCAGTATTTTAATATAGCAAAAAAACAAGTTAAAAGTAATAAATAAAGACCTCCCGAAAAGAATAAAAAATCCTTAATTAGATAAATTAAGGATAAAATATTTAATTTTCTTATATAATAAAAGATCAACTATATAAATAGCTGATCTTTTATTATATAAGCGTAAAAAATACTTTCCCTTTTTAATTATTTTTGTTGTATAAAATTATATATTTATGGTTTTAAATGCTTTTCTAAAAATAAAGAACCATCAAAGTATTTTCTTGTTCTACAGTTAAATAATATTTGATTTTTTTCTTATTGCATCAGATAATTTCATCGTTAATCTCCTACAAAACTTAAAATTCAATAAAATTATAACTAAATACAATAATTCACCACTTTGATACATTGAAAAATATATTTTTTCAATTTGGAGAACAATTTGTTGAATTTAAAAAATTAATATGTTATAATTTAAATAACTTCAATTTACTAAAATATAAATGAAAGATAAAATTTCTGAAAAATGGAAAAAGTAATCTTTTTATAGTTAAATTAAGAAATACACATGTCTTCCACAAAAGACAAAGAAAGGGGTTAATTATGAAAAATTTAAAAAGAAATGTTGATGGTATTACACTTATTGCACTAGTTGTAACCATCGTAGTGCTTTTAATATTAGCAGGAGTAAGTATAAGAATGTTATTAGGAGAAGATGGATTAATAAAAATGGCAACTAAATCTGTTGATGAATACAATAAATCATCAGATGAAGAACAAAAACAATTAGATGACGAAAATAAGTACATAAATGATTTACTAAACACAAACCCAAGCGAAGAAAATTATGATGATGTTACAGGTGGAGAAATAAAATTAATGGATACACCACTTACAATTAACACTTGCGATGGATACTATGATACATTTTTTACGAATGGAATTGCACAAAGTTTAAGTTATACTAATCAACAAGAAATAAGAATTATTGAAGATAAAGAAACTGGAAAAATTAGTGATAAATTTACATCATTTAATTCTGTTTTAACACAAACCAAAAATGAGTCAGGTGCAAGAACAGATTTAATAGTGGGTTGGGATCCAGATAAATATTGGTCTGATATTCCAAACAACATGATGGCTAATGCACCATATGCATTAGAATTTATGACAGATGCAGACGAAATAATTTTTTATGCTTGTGGATATATAAGAATTTCTGTTGATTATCTTGATGGAAAAGGATATTTAATGTCAACTCTAGAAGGTTTTAAGGTTGAAGCAAATGGTACTTATAATGGTTATGTATGTGTGAATTTTGGAGAAAACGGCAATAAGCAAAAAAATGTAAAAATTGAAACAGAAGGATCACTTAATTCATTCATTATTGGTAGCGACAAAACAATAGAAAAAGTAGTAAACCGTAATCCAAAAAAAATATTATTTATAGGAGATAGTTGGACCGAAGGAGTAGCTATAGATGATGGAAAACGTTATCTATCATTTTCAAACATTATAGCTGATCGATTAAATATGGCTTGTATTAATAATGGAATAGGAGGATCTGGTTATAATGAATTAACAATATCTAAGCAAGGTACTGGTCAAGGTATTGAATATGCATATGAAAAGAGATTAAATAAACAGTTAACTACTTTTCATCCTGATGTTATTGTAATAAATGGTGGTGGAAATGATGTAACTAGTGAAAAAAACATAGACGTAGAAACAACTAAAGCTCAAGCTGATTCACTATATAGCAAATTAAAAGAATACAAAGACAGCAATGCTGGTTGCAAAGTTGTTATAATGGGAGTAGAATATTTAGGAGATCCAGTTTTAGAGGAGAAAACTAGAGCATTAAATAATGCTTTAATAGAAACAGCACAAAAATATAACCTTCCATATATAGACTATGTTACAGGAGATACTTATGGAGAAAATGGAGAAAAAATAACCATCGGCTCAGGTCCATATATAACAGAAGATTTAAAATCAAAATATATTTATTCAGATAATTTCCATCCAACAGAAGAGGGTCATAAATATTTAGGAAATGTCTTAGCAGTAGAAATGGAGAAAGCACTTAGAAGTATAAAATAATTATAAAATATTTATAAAGTCATAACCACCAAAAATTGGTGGTTATGATTGATAACTGATTTTAATTTTATTTTCATTTACACTTACAATTGCATTTCTATTTTTTTCTAAATTTCCATCAAGTATTTCTTCTGAAATCTTATTCTCTATTACATTTTGTATTGTCCTTCTTAATGGTCTAGCACCAAATGCTTTATCAATTCCCTTTTGTGCAATCATTTTAACAACATCTTGCTGTATTGTTATATAATATTTTTGTTCTCTCAATCTATTTTCTACTTGTTTTAGCATTATTTTTGTAATATTTTCAATATCTTTATCATCTAATTGATGAAATACGATAATTTCATCAATTCTATTTATAAATTCTGGTCTTAATTCTCTTTTTAATTCTTTTATAACTTCTTTTCTTATCTCTTGATAATCATTATCTCCTGTATTTTCATTCTCTTTTCCAAAACCTAGATACTTTTTATCTGTTATATATCTTGCTCCTAAATTTGATGTCATTATTATTACAGTATTTTTAAAATTGACTCTCCTTCCTTGTGAATCAGTTAAATGCCCATCTTCTAATATTTGTAATAATAAATTTATTACATCTGGATGTGCTTTTTCAATTTCATCAAACAAAATAACTGAATATGGTTTTCTTCTTACTTTTTCTGTTAATTGCCCTCCATTCTCAAACCCAACATATCCTGGAGGAGAACCGATTAATTTAGAAACTGAATGTGCTTCCATATATTCTGACATATCTAATCTTAACATTGAATTTTCATTATCAAATAATATTTCTGACAATGCTTTTGATAGTTCAGTTTTACCTACTCCTGTTGGTCCAAGAAATAAAAAAGAACCTATAGGTCTTTTAGGATCTTTCAATCCTAATCTACTTCTTCTAATAGCTTTAGATACAGCTTCTACTGCTTCATTTTGTCCAACTACTCTCTCATGTAATTTTTGTTCTAATTGTCTTAATTTTTCATTATCATCTTCTGTTAATTTTTGTATTGGTATACCCGTCCATTTAGAAATAATTTCTGCTATATTTTCTTCTGATACTTGTATTACATTATTATTTTTTCTTTTTCTCCATTTTTCTAATTCTTTATTTAATTCTTCTTGCATTCTTCTTTCTGTATCTCTAATTGTAGCAGCCTTTTCAAATTCTTGATTATAAATTGCTTCCTCTTTTTCTTTTGCTGATATTTCTATTTTTTCTTGTAAACGTTTTATCTCTTCTGGTTCTGTAAAAACTTTCATTCTTACTTGAGAAGCCGCTTCATCTATCAAATCAATTGCTTTATCTGGTAAAAATCTATCTGTTATATATCTTACTGATAAACTTACTGCCATTTCTATAGCCTCATCAGTTATTTTTACATTATGATGTGCCTCATATTTATCTCTTATTCCTTTTAGCATTTGTATAGATTCTTTCTCTGTAGGTTCACCAACATTCACAGGACTAAATCTTCTTTCTAATGCAGAATCTTTTTCTATATATCTTCTATATTCATCTATTGTAGTCGCTCCTATTAATTGTATATCACCTCTTGCTAACATAGGTTTAAGGATATTAGCTGCATCTATTGCTCCTTCTGCTGCACCAGCTCCAACTATTGTATGTATTTCATCTATAAATAGTATTACATCTCCTACTTTTTTTACCTCTCCTAATGCCTTTTTTATCCTTTCTTCAAAATCCCCCCTATATTTAGCTCCTGCAACCATTCCTGATATATCTATACTAACAATTCTTTTCTCTTTTAAAACTTCTGGTACTTCTCCTGATACTATTTTTTCTGCCAATCCTTCTACTATTGCTGTTTTTCCTACTCCAGGTTCTCCTATTAAACATGGATTATTTTTTGTCCTTCTCGATAATATTTGAATTATTCTTTCTATTTCTTTGTCTCTCCCTATTATATTATCAAATTTTCCCTCTTCTGCTTTTATTGTTAAGTCCTCTCCAAATTGATTTAAAGTAGTTGTTACTGAATAACTTTCCTTATTTCTTTTTATATCTTTTTCTACTTCTTTATCACTTTCCTCTTCATTTATTACTTTTGCAATTTCATTAAATATTTTATAAGGTTCAACATTTAACTCTATTAATATTTTTACAGCTACACATTCTCCTTCTTTCATTATTGCTAACAATAAATGTTCTGTTCCTATATAGTTATATCCTATTCTTTTGGATTCTATAAACGCATTTTCTAGGACTCTTTTTGTTCTAGGTGTAAATCCTAATGATTCTTTTATTTCTTCTCCTTTTCCTAACATTTCTTCTATTTTTTTTATTACATTTTCTTCTGTAATTCCCTTATTGGTTAATACTTTTGAAGCAATTCCTTCTCCTTCTTTTACTAGTCCATATAAAATATGTTCTGTTCCTATATAATTATGTCCTAATTCAACTGATATATCATTTGCAATTTCTATTACTTTTTTAGCTCTATTTGTAAATTTATATATCATTTCTGCCTCCCATTTTCTTTTTTAGTCATTTTATCCATTTCTTCCGCTTTTTCTTTTTGATCTGGTAATGGAACCCATGCAAAATATGATGAAACAAATTCCCCATATTGTGTAGCATCTTCTCCAACTTCTGGATGTGTTTGTTTTTGTTTTTTACTCATAAAAATAGCACTCTCCTTTCTTTATAAGGTATGTGCTATTTTTATTTTTTTATTCAATTAATCTTTAATTCCGAATAATAATTTTACTATTCCTCTTAAACATTTTGGAACTTTTTTTACAACAATAGTCATATGTAACCTCCTTTAGCAGAGTAACCATAATATTCCAACTAATATTACTATTACTCCTATTAAAAACAACCACCCTATTGTTGGAAGGAATAATACTAATAATATACCCATTCCTAATCCTACTAAACATACTCCAAATGTTTTCTTCAAGATTTTCATTATGATTCCTCCAAGATTTTTATTATATTATATTCTTAAAGGAATTTTATGTGAATTATTTTGATAGTTTTTCTATATATTTTCTATTTATAATTTTTTACTCATAGTTGTAACTTTAAAATATTGTTGATTTATTTTTTTAATATAAAAGAACTTTTCCTTTTATCTTTGTTCCTTTGCTTTCTACCTCAATGTCATACGATCCATCTTCAAAAGTACTATAATCTATATAATTTCCACCTTCTTCTATATCATTTATTATATTATTTGATATATTTATAGTCCCTTTTTCATAATTATTAAATAAATAATAATCACATTTTCCACTATCTATTGTTAAGATTTTCTCATTTACAAAATCATATACAAGAATACCACGACCATTATACATAGTGTAATCGTAACCATCTTCAGGAAGGCCAACTGCACGTAATATTTCATATTGGTCAATACTTATTGATAATTTTTTTAATATTTCTCCATCTATTTTTATTACAAACTCATATTGTCCCATACCACCTATAAGACAACCATCAACTTCTTGACCATCAGCATCTTCAATCGTAATATCACAAAAATAATTTCTCAAACTAAAAATAATACCGGCATAAGATTCTTCCGTAAACTCTCCTTCATAGACTAGTCCCTCTGCATACATAAAAAAATCCTTTGCATTTGTATACAGTTTTACAGAATTACATACTTCTTGCATAAAATCCTCAAAATTCCCTGTTTTCGTTACTTCTGCTTCTTGTGCAGCTTTTAATACTAATTCTTCTACTGTTAATGTACCTGCATCATCATATTTAGTTCTTAATATTTCTATATATGATTCATATGCTTCTTCTGAATGATATCCCATAAAATTCATAACATAATCTTTTGGTGTAGTGGATAGCTTCTGCTTATCATATATTTCTTGCATATATCCTTCAAAACTATCTTGGGTTGTTAGTCCATCTTCTTGTGCAGCTTTTAATACTAATTCCTCGTCTGTCATAAATTTATCTGGATTTTCTTTTAAAATTCTATCTTTCAAGTCTAAAGAAAATTTTAATGTGATAGTTTCTATTTTTCCACTTTCTCTATTATAACTCCCCTCAAGATAATACATATCTTCTATTTTTTCTTGTTCTGTTACTTCTTGTCCACTTCCATCTACTAACTTTCCTAATTGTACATCTTCACTTATATTTTTTCCATAGTATACCACATTATATGTGCCACCTGATGTAGCTGCTATAGAAGGGATCCATGGCATCGAATTTGGATGGGAAACCAACGCAGCCATCCTAGTCTTTCCTGTTACACCCTCTTCGACTACTTTTTCCAATTTATATACATCTTTTAGACCATCTTTTCCGTTTCCATATATCATTTTCTCTCCCATTAATTTTTCTACATTAATGATATATCCATCTATTCCTTCTTTTATACTTATTATTTCTTTCTCTGTCAAATAATCTATTAATGTTTTTGTATATTTACCTGTTTGTTTTTCTGTAGCATATTCTGTTGCTTTTAACTCTATTGCCTCATATATTCCTCTATGAGTTGTTTCTATTTTTGCTTTTTTGGCTTGTTCTATTATTCCGTTATCTCCTGCTAACATTGATATACTTACACCTGCTAATATTAAAAGCACCACTATTGTTACTACTAATGCTATTAATGTTATTCCTTTATTCTTTTGCATAATTTTATTTCCTCCTTTGTTTTTTATCATTAATTTTATTAACTTAAAGAATTCTAAAATCCTCGGAGGCTTTTATTTTCTAGCTTTTATCTTTTTATTAATCTTCATGAAATTCAAAAAAATTTTTTTAAATTCCTTGTAATCATTATTATATTATGTTATAATCACTTTATATATTTCTTTAAGTTAATAAAATTAATGATAAATTTTTACTATAACTATAAAAAAGATTGTTGTTTCCAACAATCTTTTTCTTTTATTTATTAAGTTTTTCTAAAACAATTATAAACATTGCATGAGACCAACCTAATCCTAATACCCAGTTTGGTTTTAAAGTACTATTATCAATTTGTTCTCCTAAAAAACTATGCTTTCCTGCAGTTTTTATAACAAAATCAAATGTTTCCTTTGCTTTTTTCTTTTCTCCATTTTCTAAATAATACAATGTCATCCATAAATTTGCAATTGGCCAAGGTGCACCATTTCTATAATGGTCATTTTCAAATCTTTGGTATCCCCCTGTATATGTTCTAATTGTTAAATTAATATTTTCAATAGTATTTTGTATTCTTCTTTCTTTAGGAGAAAATACATTAAATGGTATTACAGCCCCTAATAAGCTAATATCTATCCTTTTATCATCTGTATTTCTTACATAAGATTTTCTATTTTCATCATATAAATTTTCTTCTATATATTTCTTTATTTCAACCTGTAATTTTGATATTGCATCTATATTTTTAGATATTTTTTCTTCTTTTAATCTATTATTTTCAAATTCAGAAACATCATCACCTAAAGCATTGTAAATTTTTATCATAGCTCCAAAAGCAGCAAATATACTTGCTAATGAATACAAATGTGTTCCTTCATACATTTCCCACAAGTCATAACTTACATGAAACTTTTGAGTTCCATCTATAATATCTCTAGCATATTTTTTCAAAAATTCTATAGCTTTTTCACACATATGTAAATTTACTTTTAAAAATTTTTCATTTTTTGTATATTCATAGTGTGAATATACTCCATATACTACACTTGCTGTTTCATCAACTTGATATCCCCAACAAGGTGCTAATCTACCATCTGTGTAAAAACGTTGTTCCCACATACCATTTTTACTTTGAGTCATTCTACAAAAATTACTGTAAAATTTTTCTGTCTCTTTTGTCATATTCAATATATCTAATGCTCTTGTTATAAATACTGCATCTCTTGGCCAACAATAAGCATATCTTCCACATTGTGTTAAATCTTCATCAACTTCTGGAGCAGCTATTATTCCTCCTGTTGATTGATTTGTGAGTAATGGAAATAATAATATACTTCTTTTATAAATATCATATATTTTTTCTTCATAACTATTTTTTGGTTCTTTTATTTCTAGTCCATTATGTTCTCTAACATATTTTCTCCAGTAAGATTTTGTTTTTGTATATTCCTTTTCTAAATCTATTTTTCTAATTCTTTCAACTTGATCTTCAACAGCTTGCATAGTCTTTTTTTCTTCATCAATATATATGCATATTTCAATTTCTTTTTTTTCTCCAGGATTAATTTTTCCTATATCATAGCTTATGCTTGAGTCTTTTGACATTCCTATATAATCTTTATCATATATTATTGCTGAATGTATCGTATTCTGACTTCCATTTATTTGATGACTTAATAATTTATTTGACTTTGCAAATGTTGCTACTGAAAATTCATGTGCATATTGAATCATTCCTGTATCTGTTTTCATTCCACTAACAAAATTATTTTGATCTGATAATAATTCTGAATAGATTAAGAAATTTACATTTAGTTCAATATTTCCATCATTTATAAAAGTATATTTTTTTACTAATACATCTTCTTTTATAATTGCAAAATCTGTTTGTAAAATTTTTAAATTAAAATATGTGTTAGTTATTTCTGTATTTAAAATATTTGTGTCTGTATCATAATATTGTAAATATGTATTATTTACATCATCATGTAAATATATTAAATTTGAATCATTTATTTTTACTCCAGTATAGAAAAATTTTAAATATTGTCTATTATCCCTATTAGGATAAGATAAACGTAACATCTCTCCTTTTCCTGAAAATGTTGCTAATATATTTTTATTTCCTATAATTGCTTCATTTAAGTATTTTTCCATCTAATTTCCTTCCCTATCCTTCAATTACATTTAGTATTTGTTTTTCTAATTCTTTTATTTTTTCATTTATTCTAAACATATCTTCATTTCTTAAACTTGCATCATCAACATCTTGTTTTACAATGATTTCCATATCTCTTATTTCATTATTTAATTTGTTTAATCTACTTAATATTTCTTGCTTTAATGTATTTGATTTCTTTACTACAATTTTGTTTACTATTCTTAACTCATCATTTAATTCATAGGTTTCTCCAAATTCTGGTATTGATACTCCTATTCCTGTTTCCTCTAAAATTTTATTTTTTAATACTTCTTGTGATTCTTCTTCACCATGTACTAAAAATATGTGTTTTGGTTTTGATATAAATGAATATATAAAGTTCATTAACCATTGTTGATCTGCATGTCCAGAATATCCTTCAATATATTCAATTCTAGCATTTACAGCAATTTCTTCACCAAAAATTGTTACTTTTTTTGCCCCATTTACTATTGAATATCCTAATGTTCCTGGTGCCTGGTATCCTACAAATAATATTGTATTATTTGGATTCCATATATTATGTTTTAAATGATGTTTAATCCTTCCAACATCACACATTCCACTTGCTGATATTATTATTGCTGGTTCTTGACTTTCATTTAATGCTTTTGATTCATCTGCTGTTTGTGTAAATTTAAGTCCTGGAAATTCTAATGGGTTATCACCTTTTTCCATTTCTTCTTTTATTTCATCATCAAATAAATCTGTATTTTGTCTAAATATCTCTGTAGCAGATATTGCTAAAGGACTATCAACATATACAGGTACTTTCATTAATGTCTTATATTTTCTTCTGAATTCTTCATCATCTCTATTTTCTTTTATCTTGTTTAATTCATAAAGTATTTCCTGTGTTCTTCCTACTGCAAAAGATGGTATTATTACTGTTCCACCATTATCTATTGTTTCTGATACTATATCTAGGAATAATTCTGCTTTTTGTTCATTCCTCATATGTAACCTGCTACCATAAGTTGATTCCATAACTAGATAATCGCAATTATCTATCATTGTTGGTGAAGCTAATAATGGTATGTCATTATTTCCTAGGTCTCCTGTAAATACAGCTTTTGTTTCTTTTCCATTTTCAGTTGCCCATATTTCAATAATACTAGAACCTAACATATGTCCAGCATCATTATATCTTACATATATATCTGGTGCTACTTCTATTATTTCATCATATTTTACAGGTACAAATAGCTCCAAACAATTTATAGCATCTTCTGCTGTGTATAAAGGAGGTAAAATTTCTTCTCCTTTTCTTTGTCTTTTCTTATTCTTCCATTCTGATTCCATTTCTTGTATATGTCCACTATCTGGTAACATTATTCCACATAAATCACATGTTGCTTTATGTGCATATATTGGCTTTTTAAAGCCATCATTATATAATTTTGGTATTCTTCCAGAATGATCTATATGTGCATGTGTTAATAACATAAAATCTATTTCTGTTGGTTCAAATTCAAATGGCTTATAATTTTCCATTTCAAGTTCTGCTTTACCTTGGTACATTCCACAATCTACTAAAAACTTTTTTCCTGCTGCTTCTACTAAAAAGTTTGAACCTGTAACCATCTTAGTTGCTCCTAAGAATGTTATTTTCATAAGTTATCTCCTTTTAAATAAATATTTTTATTTTTTTATTTATTTTTATATTATCTTTTGATTTTATTTCAAATCGTTCTTCAGTTATATTTTCATCAAATATTTGTACATAATATTTTTCCATTTCATTTGTTATTTTAAAATATAATTCTTCTAATATCATTATTCTTGTTTTAAATAAATGTTGCATTATTTCAAATGGCATATTTACAATAACCTTTTTTTCTACTGCCTTATCAAATACTTTTTTTTCTATTTGTGTAAGTGATTTTTGTAATTCTTTTACATCTTTTATACTTTTCTTTTCATTAAATGGCAATAATTCAAAATATCTTAATTTATATATTAGTTTTACAATTTCTTCTAATTGCTCAATATTTTTTATTCTTTTTTCCCAAAATGTTAAAAATAATTGTTCAAATTCAATTATCAATGTTTCTTTTTGTTCTTTTGAAAAATCTACTACTTCTAGTAATTGCTTTTCACTTTCTAATTTAGCTTTTTCATTCAAATAATTTTTTGGTTTTAGAATATAATTACATTCTTCTATTTCATTTAATAATTGCTGTTTTCTTTCATTTAATTGTTTCTTTAATACTTTTATACTAAATATTTTTTCTTGTATTGGAAGATTTTCGTTTCTTTTATCATATTCTTGTTTTAATCTTGATTCTTGACTTAATATTTTTTCTATATTTCTTATTTCTTCTGCTTTTTCTTTCTTTAATTTGGTTATTTGTGTTAAAGTTTCTTGTGTATTTTTAAATTCTGTTAATTTTGTTTCAACTTCTTTCAATTTTTCTAAAAGTTCACTTTTTAAATTTTCACTTTTTTCTGTTCCATCTATTATTGCAATTTGTGCTAATTTTTCTATAAATTCATTTGAAACATCTTTTTTCATTAATTCTATGTAGTCAATTATTCCATCTGTATCTTGAGTCCAACCATTTAGAAATTCTTCTCCAAATAATATTCTTAAAGTTTGATATACTAAATTTGCAGTTATATCTTCTAATTCTGTATTTATTGTAGTCCAAGACCATCCATTAAAATCTCTAAATACTTCTACTCTGTCTATACTTTTTCCAGTGTTTATTAAGTTTGATATGGTCTGTGATGCTATTCCATATCTATTGTTTACTATTTTTTTATTATTAGAATTTTGTTCTATTGCATATAAAATCTTTCTTTCGATTGGATAACTAATAATTTCATTATTAGCTATATAATAATTATTTTTTTCTAATTCTTTTCTAATTTGGTCATCTTCTACTTTTTCACTCAATTTTACAGTTTTTATTTGAATACATTTTCGCGAAATGTTATTTAATAATTCTTCTATATATTTTGACTTTGTTATATCTGTTACTTTTACTTTTTTATAATCTTTATATGATACTTCTATTTTATACAAAATGCCTTGGAGAAGATTTTTAGCATGTTCTTCTATGTTTTTTTCTTCTAAAATCTTTTCTAGTTCTTCATTTTTGTCTGTTTTTATGAACTTTTCTAACATTTCTTCTCCTTTCTCCTAGAAAAATCATATTTATTCTTCTGTAATTTCATCTTTTCCCATCTTTAGTTCTTGTAATTTTTCTAAAGTCATTAATACTTGACGAGGTTTACTTCCTTGGTATCCAGATATTACTCCTCTTTCTTCCATTTGGTCGATAATTCTTCCTGCTCTTGCATATCCTACTTTAAACTTTCTTTGTATAAATGATGTTGATGCTTGTCCTGTTTCAACAACAACATCTATTGCATCCATTAAAAATGGATCTGTGTCATCATCCTCATCTGTTTCTTCAGATATTTCTTTGTCTGTTTTATTACTGTTTTCTATACTTTCTAATATGTCTTCACTATATACAGCCTCTCCATTTGATTTTACAAATGATACTATTTTTTCTACTTCTTCATCTGATACAAATGCTCCTTGAATTCTTGTTGGTTTTGGTGCACCTGATGGATAGAATAACATATCACCTTTACCTAATAATTTTTCTGCTCCTATTTGGTCTAATATTGTTCTTGAGTCAATTTGTGAAGATACTGAAAATGCTATTCTTGATGGTATATTTGCTTTTATTATTCCAGTAATTACATCAACAGATGGACGTTGTGTAGCTATTATTAAATGCATTCCTGCTGCCCTTGCTTTTTGTGCTAATCTACATATTGAATCTTCTACATCTTTTGCAGCTACCATCATTAAATCTGCCAACTCATCTATTATTATTACTATTTGTGGTAATTTACCTGTTCCTTCTTCTTTTTCTACTAATGCATTATAACCTTTTAAATCTCTTACTCCTTTTTGAGCAAATACATTATATCTATTATCCATTTCTTGTACTGCCCATGCTAATGCACCTGCTGCCTTCTTTGGGTCTGTTACAACTGGTATTAATAAATGTGGTATTCCATTATATACAGATAGTTCAACAACTTTTGGATCTACCATTACAAGTTTTACTTCACTTGGTTTTGATTTATAAATTATACTTGTTATTATTGTATTTATACATACACTTTTTCCAGAACCTGTTGCACCAGCAATTAATGCATGTGGCATCTTTGATATATCTGCAACTGCAATTTTTCCAGCTACATCTTTTCCAAGTCCAACACTTAATTTTGATTTACTATCTTTGAACTCATCACTTTCTAATACTTCTCTTAATGTTACCATTTCTTTTTCTGAATTTGGAACTTCAATTCCAACAGCTTGTTTTCCTGGTATTGGTGCTTCTATTCTTATAGTTTCTGCTGCTAAATTTAATGCAATATCATCTGCTAAATTGGCTATTTTACTTACTCTAACTCCTTCTGCTGGTTTTAATTCATATCTTGTTATTGCAGGTCCTACTGATACATTTTCTACTTTTGCCTGTACTCCAAAACTATATAAAGTTTTTTGTAATTTTGTTGCTACATCAGCTAATGCTTTTGTTCCACCTTTTAGTGCTTTTTTATTTCCTTTACTTAATAATTCAATTGGTGGATATTCATAAGCCTCATCTTCAACAACTAATGCATGCTCTAATTGTAATACTTCTTTTACTTTTTCTTCTTTCTTTTCTTCTTCTTTTTTAAATAGATTGCCTTCTATGTAATCTGGTTGCATTTTTTGTGCATCATTTTCTAGTCCTAATGGAACTAAATCGTCTTTATCATGATTATATTTTTTTCGTCCTTTATTATCTTCTTCTATAGCTCTACCATTTAAATTTATTTTTATTTGGTCTGCATCTGTTTCTTTGTCCTCTAAATCTAAATATGCTTTTCTGTTTTCTTTTGTTACTTTTTCTCTTTTACTTTCTGCCTCTTCTTTTGCAAGCATCCTTTCTTCATATTTTTCTTTTCTTCTTTCAACTCCAGCTTGAATCCAATTACTTATTAATCCAGATAAATCTATTCCAAAAACGACTGCAAATAGTATTATAGCAGCTCCTATGCTTAATACTATTGTTCCAATTTTGCCAAATAATTTGAATAATGGAACTGCTGCAATTGTTCCTAATGCTCCTCCTCCTATATTGTTTTCTCCTAATTGATATGCCTCTTTAACAATTTCTGAAATGTTTTGATCTATGTTAATTGATCCATTGTATATTTGATATACACTTAATATTACTGCAACAAATATTAATAATAAAGTGTATTGAAATATTCTTGAAGATAAATAATCATCATCATCTTTGCATGCCATTTTTACAGCTACAATAAATGAACCTATTGGTAATACATATTTAATTATTCCAAATAGTCCACCTACAAAATCACTTAAAACTACTCCTATATATCCTGATTCTCCATATATTAGAACTGCTAATAATAAGCTAAATATAATTGTAATTATTACTCCTAAATCTGGTATATTTTTTTGATTTTTTCTTTTTTTATAACTTCTTTTGGCCATTTTTCTACTTCCTTCCTATTCTTCTACAAAAATAGGGGACACTCCTTTTTTAAACGGGTGTCCCCCAGGGTGTCCCCAGATTTTATTGAAGTTCTTTTTTACTGTTTTGTATTGTTTTTATTGTATCTTCTAGCGACATTTCCATTAAACTTATTGCTTCTCCCATATTTTTTTCTAATTTTGCTAATGTATCTGTTAATACTTTTTCTGTTGTGTCTAATAAATTATTAGCATATTCTTTTGTTCCTTGAGATATTTCTCTTGACATTTCATTTGCTGTTTCTATGATTTCTGCTTTTTGGTCATATGCTTTTCTAGTTATCTCATGTTCATCTATCATTGCAATAATTCTATTTTCAGCTTCTTTAACAATTCCATCAGCTTCTTTTTGTGCCTCAACTAAAATTCTTTGTCTTTCTTCTTTTACCCATTTTGCTTGTTTTAGTTCATCTGGTAGTTTTATTCTTATTTCTTTTATTATTTCAAGTAGTTCTTCTTTATCTACCACTCCTTTATTAGTGAATGGTAGGCTTTTACTGTTTTCTAATATATCTTCTATTGTTTCTAATAATGTAAAGATTTCCATTGTTTACCCCTTTCCAGTTTCAGTCTTTTTACTTAAAAATATTATTATTGCTCTTCCATATTTTCTTTTGTCGATAACTTGCATATCTAAATTACTTATTTCTTTCAAAATTCTTTGCTCATCATCTGTTTCTAATATTATTTTACTATTTTCTTTTATTATATCTAATTCTATTATCTTTTTTAATGCTTGAAATATATAATCTGTATTATATGGTGGATCTATATATACTATATCAAATTTTTGTGTTTTACATTTTTCTATTGCAATACTAAAATCTAAATTATATAATTCAACTTTTTGGCTAAAATGAGTTTTTTCTATATTCTTTTTTATTATTTCTATTGCTTTTTTTGAATTATCACATAATACTGCCCTATTTGCACCTCTACTTAGCATTTCTAGTCCTATAGCACCACTTCCAGCAAATAGATCTAAAACATCTGCTTCTTCTATATCTCCTTGTATGATATTAAATATTGATTCTTTTACTCTATCTAGTGTAGGTCTAGTCTCTAGTCCTTCTAAAGTATAAAGTTTTGTTCCTCGAGCCTTTCCTCCTATTATCCTCATATTTACACTTTCAGCCTTTCTTATACTACTATTTTATTCTTTTTTTACTTATTGTCAAGAGTATTCATAAAATTGTAATATACATTTAATATTTCTGTAATATTGTAAAAAAAAACCTATGTTTTTTCATAGGTATTTTTTATTCTTCTTCTCCTTTATTTATCTCTTTTAATAATTCTGTCTGTGATACTAATAGTGATTCCATTTTAGCTCTATATATATCAAATTGTTTTTTTAAATCATTATATTCTTTTTCTTTAACTTTTATTTGTTCATCTAATTCATCCAAGGCTTTCTTTGCAGAGATTTTTGATTCTTTTACCATATCTTCTGCTTGTTTTTTTGCTTCATTTAAAATTTGTTCTGATTGTTGCTTTGCTACATTTTTTACCTCTTCAGAGGCAGTTTGTGCCATAACTAATGTATTTTGTAAAGTAGTTTCAATGTTCTTATAATGGTTCAAACTATTAGTAAGTTCATCTATTTTTGATTTTGCTGTTGCTAATTCCTTATAATTTTTCTCATAGTCCTCTACTATTTCATCCAAAAATTCATCAACTTCAACAACATTATATCCATTCATCATTTGTCTATTAAATTTTTTATTTTCTATATCTAATGGTGTAATCATATTGGGTTGCCTCCGTTCTTTTTTTAGCTATTAGTTTATATTATTGTTTTTTAACCATGAAACAGATAATTTACTTTTAATTTCTTCTCTTGCCATTTCATTTGTTATTTCATAATTTACTGGTGCTATTAAAAATATTGAATTAGATATTTTTTGAATATGTCCATCTAATGCATATACGCCACCACTAATAAAGTCTACTATTCTTCTAGCGACATCTTTGTTTACATATTCTAAATTAACAATTACAGATTTCTTTTCTTTTAATAAACTACAAATTTCCTCTGATTGTTCAAATGTAGTTGGTTGAGAAATTACCATCTTTACTGATTGTCCTTGGTTCATAGGTACTACTTTACCTTTTCTACCAAAGAATTTTCTGTCATCTTCTTCTACTTCATTTTCTGCTCTATCTTCATAATCATAAACATCATCATCTTCAACTTCATCTACATCATCTTGTTGGTTAATTCCAAACATTCCCCAAACTTTGTCCATTATAGCTCCTGCCATTTTTTACCCTCCTAATATTTTACACTTTTATTTTTTTATTCGCATATAGTATCTATCTTTTTTAAATTTTTGTCAATAGTTTTTAAGATTGTAATAGAAACTTAATACTTTTGTAACATTATTGTAATATTTATTGTGAGTTTAATAGTATTTCATCATAGTTAGTTATTTTTTTATAATTTCTTATACTTTGTTCATCATATCCTAAATTTTTTAATTCTTCTGTTGTATATTCTGATATAATTGAAAATTTATCTGTTTTCATTTCAACTTTAACTAATATTTTAGATTGTACTCCTGCCCTATTTCTTATTACATAATATAATCCATTTTCCTCTATTAAACCTTGATTAGGTATTTTTAACCCAGTTGTATCCCACCATATAACATCTACAATTATTTTTCTATGACTAATTAAATCTTCTGTCATTTTATTTATTTTAAAAATTATCGTTCTTTTTCCACTTTCTTCATTTATTTGTTCTATTTTTGCATCAATTTCTTCTTTGTTTGACAATCTTAATTTGATAGTATCTCCTACTTTTGCATTCATGGCTTCTGCAGAGTCAAGTGTTACTGCAATATAGCATTTAAAATTATCTATGACTTTTCCACTATCATTACTTGCACCTATAATTTGACCTGTTTTTAAATCTATTTGATTTAAATATTCTTCAGTTATTAAATTAAATTGTGATACTGATAATTTTTCTTCTAATCCATCTACTCTATATGATACTATTCCACTCATTGGTGCAGTTTTATATTCAGTACCACTTTTTAGTTGTTGTTCATAAGTTTGTTTTTCTTTTATTAGTTTCTTTATTTCCTTATTTTCTGTAGAATTTCCTATGAAATTAATTTTTTTGCCTATTAATGTATTTATATTATTTTTATATTCAACTATTTCCTGATAATTATTTAATTTTTTTGCATTTTCTATCTGATTTTCAATTTCATTTTCTATTGCTTTTATATCTGCTGAACTAGTTTTCTTTTCTTCTTTTTCTAATAATTCTTGAATTTGATAATTTAATTCACTTATTTTATTACTTATTTCTTTTTCATTATCACTATAGTATCTAAATATTGGATCTTGATATGCAACTTTTTTTCCTTCTCCAGCTATTGCATATATTCCATTTTCATAATTTTCTTCTTTTATAACAATTTCATTTCTTATAATATATCCTATAGATGTATCTTCTTTTGATAATGTTCCTTTGGTTATTATATATGTATCTTTGGGACTTACTATAAGCAAATAAATAGCATAAAAAACATATGCAATTATTAATAATGCAAAGAAAATTGCTATAATCTTTTTACTTTTTTTCAAAAGATACCACTCCTACTTTATATTTTTTAAAATAATTTGTATATTTTCTTCTTGACTATTAAGTCCATCAATCCAAATTGTTTGTTTGTTCTTTTTGAACCAAGTTATTTGTCTTTTTGCATATCTTCTACTTTCCATTTTTATTTTTTCTATTAGTTCTTCTTTAGTTATATGTCCTTGTAAATATTCTACAACTTCTTTATATCCTAATCCTTGCATTGCTGTAGGAAATTTTTTATACTTATTTAATAAACTTTTTACTTCTTCTATTAAACCATTTTCAATCATTTTATCTACTCTTTTATTAATTCTATCATATAATATATTTCTATCCATATTAATTGCAAATACTTTAAAATCATATTTTAATTCTTTTTTTCTTGATTCAATTTCTTGTTCTGTTTTTGTTTTTCCTGTTGCCTTATATATTTCTAAAATTCTCATTATTCTTTTTTTATCATTAGGACTAATTTTTTCCATTGCTTTTTCATCTATTTTTATTGCTTCATTATATAATTTTTGTAATCCTTCTTTTTCTGCAATTTCTTCAAGTTCTTTTCTATATTTTTCATCTATTTTTATATCTTGATATTCTATTCCATATATCAGGCTATCAACATATAGTCCTGTTCCTCCAACAATTATAGGAATTTTTTTATCTTCTATAATTTTTTCTATGGCTATTTCTGCATCATGTTTAAAATCTGCTACACTATATCTCTGATCTGGTCTAATAAAATCTATCAAATAATGTTTTATTCCTTGCATTTCTTCTAATGTTGGTTTTGCAGTACCAATATTCATATCTTTATATATTTGCATTGAATCACTAGAAATTATTTCTCCATCAATTTTTTTTGCTAATTCTATTGATAATGCTGTTTTTCCTACTCCTGTTGGTCCACAAATTACTATTACTTTAGGTTTGTTCATTTTTTTCCTTTCTAATGTTTTAAATTATTTGCTATATCAAAAATTCCTAATTGTATTTTTTTAAAATATAATACTTCTATGAAAAAGACTATTATTACTATTATTGCTATCCTTAGTATTTTTTTATCTAAATCTTCTATATTTTCTCCTATTCTGATTTTATTTATTATCCCTGATAAATATGGCATATATGTAATTCCATTTATTGGAGTAAATACTAAAACAATCATTTTTGATATCTGCAATCTAACTTCTTCACTTTGATAATTTATCCCTTTTGATGATATTGATAATAGTATATTAGTAATTATTAAACTTACTATTATCCCTCCTGCACATACCAATATTTTCTCTACATTTTCTAACATATCTAATCTATACCATGTAAATCCTATTAGGACAAAAAATAATGCGAATACTACTATTATTATTAAAGGTATCATTTTCTATCTCCTCTTACTTTCTTGCAAATTTCTTTTCAATTTCATATTTTGACATTTTTATTGCTGTTGGCCTTCCATGAGGACATGTAAATGGATTTGGCAAAGCAAGTAATTTATTCATTAAACTATCTACTTCTTCCTTTGTTAATGCCATATTTGCCTTTACTGCTGCTTTACATGCAATTGTTGCTATGAACCTTTCTTCTATTTCTTGTTTTGCAGTTCTTGAAATAGAGTCGATTTCATCTAATGTTTCTAAAAACATTTCTTTTGTTTCTAGATCTAAACACATTTCAGGTACTCCTGTTAGTTTTAATGTGTTTTCTCCAAATTCTTCAATCATAAATCCTGCTTTTTTAAACATTTCCATGTTTTCTTTAGCTATTTCCATTTCCTTATGTGATAATGTTATTATATCTGGTAATAACATTAATTGAGAATCTTTAGTTTCATTATTATAGTAATTTTGTTTTACCTTTTCATATAAAATTCTTTCATGTGCTGCATGTTGGTCAATTATATACATTTCGTCTTTTATTTCTACTATTATATATGTTTTAAATACAATTCCAATAAATTTATATTCTGTTTTATTAAATTGAGGAAACTCATCAAAAACAGATGTATTTTTTAATTTTGACATATCTGGTTCTGCACTTTCTTGCACAGGTCTTGTTCCAAAAAATTTTAAATACATTTCTTCAAAATTTTGTGAATTGTTTTCTTCTTGTTTTTCATTATTTTCTATTTTTTCTATTTTTTCTATTTTTTCTATTTCACTATTTTTTTGCATTTCTTTTATTGCATAAGGTATTTCTTCCTCTTGTAAAACATTGTTTTCTTCATTATTTTCTTGCTGTGTTTCTTCTTGTTTTACTTCCTCTTGGACTTTTTCTTGTATTTCTTCTTGTTTTGCTTCTTCCTGTTTTTCTTGTTCTTCTGTTTTTACTGTATCTTCTTTTAATTTAAAACCAGGTATATCTTGTATTAATTTATTTTTTATTTCTTGTATCTTTTTTAATACTTCTTGGCTTTTTTCTAAGTCTGGCATTTTTACTGTTTCATTATTTTTTTCTTCTGTTACAATTTGTTTAACTGGTTCTTCTGTTTTGTTTGTTGAAGCCATTGCAGCAAGTTGCCTTGCTTTATATACTTGTTCTATTATTGTTTCTTTTGGCTTATTTCCAAATAGTCCACTTTCTTCTCTGCTTTCAGTTGAAACATGATCTGTATCTGCAACTAACTCAGATTTTAATAGTGCATCTTTTATAGCATGATATAATCCTTTAAATACTTTATTTTCATCTTCAAATCTAACTTCTAGTTTTGCTGGATGCACATTTACATCAACTTTACTTGGATCCATATCTATATTTAATATTAAAAATCCAAATTTTCCTATAGGTATTATTCCTTTATATGCCTTTTCTACTGCTGATGATAGTGTTTTATCTTTTATAAATCTTTTGTTTACAAAAAATGTTTGATATGCTCTGTTAGAACGAGCTATTTCTGGTTTTCCAATTACTCCATGTATATGAATATCCTCATATGTGTAATCTGTGTCTATTAATCCTCCTGCTACATCTTTTCCATATATACTATATACTACTGTTTTTAAATCTCCATTTCCATTAGTTTGAATTACTGTTTTTCCTGAACTTATTAATTTTATTGAAATTTCAGGATGAACTAATGCTACTCTTGTAACAGCATCTTCTATATATCCTGCTTCTGTAAAATCTTTTTTTAAAAATTTATATCTTACTGGTGTATTGAAAAATAAATTTGTAACAGTTATTGAAGTTCCTACTGGTGCTCCTGTTTCTGTTTTTTCTAATACATTTCCCCCTTCTACTATAACTTTATATCCACTTTGTTGATTTTCTGTTTTAGATACCATTTCTACTTTTGCAATTGCTGCAATACTTGCTAATGCCTCTCCTCTGAACCCCATAGATGTAACTGTATTTAAGTCATCTGCACATCTTATTTTACTAGTAGCATGTCTTTCAAATGCCATTTCTAAATCATCTTCTGGAATTCCTTTTCCATTGTCTGTTACTTTTATGTATGAAATTCCCCCATTTTTTATTTCTACAGTTATATTAGTTGCTCCTGCATCAATAGAGTTTTCCATCATTTCTTTTATTACAGATGCCGGTCTTTCTATTACTTCTCCTGCTGCAATCTTATTTATTGTTAGATCATCTAATAATACTATATTTCCCATTTATATCATTCCTTTTCTTCAGCTTTTCATTCACTTGTATTGTATCATTTCTATTTTTTATTATCAAGTATTTTTTATATTTTAATGTAACACAAATTTGCTAACTTCCATATTATATATTATCAAAAGAAAAATTCTAAAGTTTTTACTTTGGTTTAAAGATGTATTTCTGAAAGGGGGGTTTTATATGCCAGAAAATAGAGGATGCGGTGGTTTCGGATTTGGTGATGACTGCTGTTGGATAATCATTCTTATACTTTTAATTTGTTGCTGTTGTGGTGGTAACAGAGGAGGATGTTGCTAATCCTTTAGACATATAAGAAGACCCCGTTAAGGAGTCTTCTTTATTTTTTCGATTTATTTCCTTTTAATATTGCAAATTATTTTCTTTTATATTAAAATAATATTGAGGTGTTTTATATGAGAAAATTTTTTACATTAATAATATTTATATTAATGATTTTAATTTCAACTAATGTATTTGCTATAAATACTACTATGGAAGTAGTTGAAGATAATGTCTGTAGAATTGATTTAAATGAATCATCTTATTTAGAGAAAAAACTTATAGATACTGATTTAATAAATCATCAAGTTACATTACAATTACAAGTAAATAATGATGCAGAAATTATTATTCCTTCTGGAGAACTTGTATTAGTAATTGATAGTTCAGATAGTATGGATAATACAATAGCTGAATCAAAAACAAGAAAAGATGTTGTTTTACAATCTGCTCAAAAATTAGTAACTGATTTATTAGCAGCAAATAGTACATCCTTAAAAATAGGTGTTGTTTCATTTTCATCAAGCAGTGAAACAGATGAAGAGTCTGGATATGTGGTAATGGGAACTAATAAAGATGCTGAAAAAGTATGTGATTTAACAAATGAATTATCTACATTAACTAGCAGTATTTCAGCCATAGAAGGAACTGGTCAATGTACAAACTTAGATGCTGGTCTTAAATTAGGTAAAAGTTTATTTACTTCTGAAGAAACAAATAAATATATGATTGTTTTAACAGATGGTTTACCAAATTTAGCTGTTGGATTCAATGATTTAGTTTCTATGGAAGGCTTAAATAATATAATTAATGAAACAAAATCAACTCTTACTTCTATGACAAATGTTAATCTTATAACAATGCTAACTGGTATCGATAATGAACAAGCTAAGTTTAGAGAAGATGTTTCTGCTGGAACATCATATACATATGGTCAAGTAATTGAAGAAGTTTTTGGAACACAATCAAATCCTACATATGGAAAATTTTATAAAATAGATGATAGTGAAATTGAAAAAACTATTACAGATGACATCTATCATGATTTATTACCTATAGCTCATTCATTAGATGATATTTCTGTTATAGATTATTTTCCACAATATATAGTTGATAATTTTGAAATGACTTATGTTGAAGGTATAGATGTTAGTAATGTTTCTAGTCAAATTTCTCCAGAAACAAATAGCATTACTTGGACTATTGCAAAATTAGAACCAGGTCAATCAGCAAAGATTCAATATAATTTAAAGTTAAAAGATACTTTTGATGAACAAATAATTGATCAAATACTTGATACAAATGAAAAGGTAGATGTTAATTATAAAGATTTTGATGAAACTACAAAAACTAAAACTTCTGATGTTACTCCAAAAATAAAATTAACAGCTGTAAAAGAAGATACTACTATTGCTCCTACACCTTTACCTAAAACTGGTAGTCCTGTATTTATAATTGGTGGATTTGTTACACTTATAGCTGTTTCAATATTCTTTGGTATTAAATCTAGAAAAATTAGATAAACATAAAAAGGAAGAAATTTAAAATTTCTTCCTTTTTTATGTTTTTTATTTACTATTTCATAGTTATATTTATATCATATACATTTGCATAATCTAAAGTTGTACTTACTATAAATTGTACAGTTTGTCCAACTTTTAATGGTTCTATCATTCCATCTGCAGTAGTTATTTGTTGACCATTTTCATCTACAAATTGAACAGTTACAAATGTAAGATCTTCTATGTCTTTACCAGTATTATTAACTACATCTGCTAATAGCTCTGTTTGATTACTTTTACTTGTTAATTGTATATTACTAAATTGTAAACCATTAACATTCTTTGTTTCTTTTAATTTGTCGCTTATGTTAACTTTAGTATTATCTTCTAATACTTGTACATATTGTTCATCCTGATTATTGGTATTTGTATTTCCTGTATCAGTTGAAGTATTGTTTGGTACATCTGAATTTCTTCTTACAAAAAATACTACCACTATTAATATTACTACAGCTACTGCTAATAATATTAAACCAATTTTTTTGCTTTCGTTTTTCATATTTTAATTCCCTCTTTCTTTACTTTTGTTTTCTAAATTATATCATTTAAAAATTTTTTTGGCAATACTTATTTTAAAAAAATATTACTATTATTTATTTTATTTTTCTATCTATCGTATCCAAATTGTCTAAAGCCTTTCCTGTTCCTAATGCAACACATGAAACAGCATCATTTGCTATCATTACATTTATCCCTGTTTTTTCTTGTAATAATTTGTCTAATCCGTCTACTAAACATCCTCCACCAGTCATATAAATTCCTTTATCACTTATATCTGCTGCAAGTTCTGGTGGAGTTTTTTCTAAAACTGAATGTACAGCATCAACTATCATCATAGCTGGTTCTATAAGTGCTTCCATCATTTCGCTTGAATAAACTACAACTGTTTTTGGCAACCCTGTAATTAGATCTCTTCCTCTTATCTCCATTTCAGTATCTTGTATTTTTGGATAGACACAACCTATATTTATTTTTAAATCCTCAGCTGTTCTTTCTCCAATCATTATATTATGTTTTTTCTTAATATATTTTACTATATACTCATCAAATTTATCTCCTGCTACTTTTAGAGAAGTACTTTCTACAGAACCTCCTAGTGAAATAACAGCTATATCTGTTGTTCCACCTCCTATATCAACAACCATATTTCCACATGGTTTTGCTATATCAATTCCAGCACCAATTGCAGCAGCAATTGGTTCTTCTATTAAAAATACTTTTCGTGCTCCTGCTTGTGTTGCTGCATCTATTACAGCCTTTTTTTCAACTTCCGTTACTCTTGATGGAATACATATCATTGTTCTAGGTGAAAATAATGATCTTCCATTAACTTTACTTATAAAATATTTTAACATTTTTTCAGTAACTGTATAATCAGATATTACACCCTCTCTTAATGGTCTTGTTGCTACTATATTACCTGGTGTTCTTCCAAGCATTCTTCTGGCTTCTTGTCCTACAGCCAATACTTCTTTTGTATTACTATCTACTGCTACAACAGATGGTTCTCTTAATACTACACCTTTTCCTTTTACATAAGCAATTACTGTTGCAGTTCCCAAGTCTATTCCAATGTCTTGACCTAAACCAAATTTAAACATTCCTATCTACTCCTCTATCTTTTTAAATTCATTATAATTACACCAGCAATTATTAATAATGCTCCTCCTATTGTGTTTATTGAATATTGTTCTTTTAAAAATATTATAGATGCAATTACTATAACTCCTTGTGCAATTCCATTACATATTGGTGAAATATAACTTACATTTTCAAACATCATTATTATTCTTGTAAATAGCAAGAAACTTAATATATAACATATAAAGCCTAAAGCACTTATTAAACTGATGCTAAATCCCAATTCTCCTGAACCTATGGATATTTTTCCTGCATTTCCTCCCTTTTTCATTAATATCAGTCCTGATACTGTTAATATTACATATATTATTATCATTAATATTCTCATTATATTTTTTCTCCTTATTTGCATTTTTATTCCTTTCTTGAAATTAATTTACAATATTATTACTAATTATCTTTTTCTGTTTCTTTTACTATATAGATTGGTCTATTTTTTACCTCTAAATATGTTTTAGATAAATATTGTCCTATTATTCCAATTGAAAATAATTGAATTCCACTTACAAATACAATTATACATGCTAATGATGGCCAACCTGAAGTTGGATCTCCAAAAATTAATGTTTTGATTATTATAAATATAATTGCTATAAATGCTATTAAACAAAATAATATTCCTATAAGTGATGACATTATTAGTGGTGTTGTTGAAAATGCCGTTATCCCTTCTATTGCATATCTAAATAATTTCCAAAATGACCACTTAGTTTCTCCAGCAACTCTTTCTACATTTTCATATTCTAACCACTTTGTATTAAATCCTACAAAACTAAATAATCCTTTTGAATATCTGTTATATTCTTTTAATGAAACTATACTATCAACTACTTTTCTTTTCATTAATCTATAATCTCTAGCTCCATCCACCATTTCTATAGATGACATTTTATTTATGATTTTGTAAAACATTCTTGCAAAAAGACTTCTAATAGGAGGTTCTCCTTTTCTTGTTACTCTCCTTGTTCCTACTGCATCATAGTCCTCTGTTTTAATTATGTCAAACATTTTTCTTAATAGTGATGGTGGGTCTTGTAAGTCTGCATCCATTAATGTAACATAGTCTCCTGTTGCATTTTCTAGTCCTGCTAGCATTGCCGCTTCTTTTCCAAAATTTCTCGAAAATGATATATATCTTACTTTCTCATCTTGTTTTCTTAAATCCTTTATTATTTGTAATGTATTATCTTTTGAGCCATCATTTACAAATATATATTCAAAGTCTGCTATATTTTCAAAATCTTGTTTTCTAACTCTTTCCATTTCTTCATAAAATAGTGGTAATGCTTTTTCTTCATTGTAACATGATATAACTACTGAAATTTTTTCCATTTTTCCTCCTAATTTGATACTAATATATTATTATCATAAAATTTTGATGTTTTCATTAGTTCATTATTTACATATTCTAATCCATGTTTCTCCAGTAATGTTTGTTCATCTGAAAATAAATTTGTTCCAAGTGCTAGTTTGTTTCCTTTAATATTAACTCCTAATGCTGCTAGCGTTGTAGGATATAAATCCATAGTTGAATATAATCTATTTTTAGTATTTGTAGCTTGTATTGCAGAATTTATTATTACATTTACTACTTTTTTGTTATAATCTTGTCCATCTTCTAAATCAAAAAAATGTGATTGCATTGTTAAATGATCTCCTACTATTACAATTGTAGTATCTTTGTAAAATTTTTGTTTCTTAATCCAATTTATAAATTCCCCTACTCTTTTACTTGAACAAGATATAACATTTTTGTATTGTTCATCCCATTTATTAGGGCAATCTTCACATAAATATCCATCTTGAAAATGTGTATCTGCTGTTAACATTGTAAAATTAAATGGTTCTTCTTGTTTTGATAAGTCTAACAATTTTTCTTTGGCATAATTAAATAATAATTCATCTGTATATCCCCACCATATTTTTTCTGTTATTTTATGTTCATCCATTGCAGATTTAAAATCCCATATTTCATAATTACCATGTTGTTCAAATAGATTTTTTCTTCCTCCAAATGTTGCATCAGAGCCTAATAGCAAAAAATTGTGGTATCCTTCTTTTTCTAGTACTTCTCCTATACTATATGCTCCTCCTAAAAATGTACTATATTCTCCTAAAGCATTAACATCTATACTTAACTTTAATGGTACTCCTGCAGTTTGAGCAGACATTGCACCAACTGTCCATGTTGTTCCATATAGTGTGTAGGCTCCTCCTAACTTTTCTGTATCTGAAAAACTTATATTTTGTTTTGCTAATTTTGATATTTCTGGTATTAAATCTGCTTCTGATAAACCTCCATCTTCTACTGAATAATATGTTGCTTCCATTGATTCTAAAAAAATGTATATTAAATTTCTTTTTTTCTCTGGAAATTCTAACTCTACTTGCTCTGGTTTTACATATTCTTCTTCAATAAAATTTGATTTGTCTATTTGATTTGCTATATATTGTTTTATATCTGTTAATATCATTATTCTAGTTACACTAACTAATAATATTATAATTGATATTGTAAGGCTTAATATAGTCGTTTGTCGAGCTTCAGCTGTATGTACTTTATTTTTAAACATTTTTAGATTTTTTATCATTGGATATATTAATATAAATGATATTATCGCTGTTGGTACTATTACTTTCAGTATGCATTGTTTTGCAAATGTTACTAATATGTCTGTATTAGTTCCCTCCATTGGCACTTTTAAATGAAATATTATTTCATCCATAGATAAATGTCCAAATGTTTCATAAAGCCATTCTATTGTTACTGTTGCACTAAATGCTATTAGAATAAATATTACGATTAAAGTACATATTATACTTTTCTTCATTTTTTACTCCTTATTTTGCTTTTTTTGTATATATGCCCATGAATCTTTACACATATCTTTTAAAGTTTTTTCTGCTTTCCATCCTAGTTCTCTCTTTGCTTTTTCTGGATTTGAATAACATGTTGCTATGTCTCCTGGTCTACGAGCAACTATTTTATATTTTACCTTTTTTCCTGTTGATTCTTCAAATGCCTTTACCATATCTAATACACTATAACCTACACCTGTTCCTAAATTATATATATATATTCCTTTTCCTTCTTTTTCTAATTTCTCTAATGCTTTTAAATGTCCTTTTGCTAAATCTACTACATGTATATAATCTCTTACTCCAGTTCCATCTGGTGTATTGTAGTCATTTCCAAATACTGATAATTGCTCTAATTCTCCTGATGCAACTCTTACTATATATGGCATTAAATTGTTTGGTATTCCTCTAGGTTCTTCTCCAATTAAACCACTTTCATGTGCTCCCACTGGATTAAAGTACCTTAATATAGCTATATCCCAAGTATTATCTGATTTATATAAATCTTGTAATATTTGTTCTATAAATAATTTTGTTGTACCATATGGGTTTGTAGTTCCACCAATTTTACATTCTTCTGTTAATGGTATTTTTTCTGGATCTCCATATACAGTTGCAGATGAACTAAATATAAATTTTTTTACATTATATTTTTTCATTGTTTCTAATAATACTACTGCTCCTGATATATTGTTTTCATAGTATTCTAATGGTTTTTGCACAGATTCTCCTACTGCCTTGAATCCTGCAAAATTTAATACTGCTTCTATTTTATTTTCCTGAAATACTTTTTCTAAATTTTCTCTATCTAAATAATCTATTTCATAAAATTTGAATTTCTTTCCTGTTATTTTTTCTATTGCTTCTAAAACCTCTTTTTTACTATTAGAAAAGTTATCTATTATTACAACTTCTCTTCCTGCATTTAAAAGTTCTACTACTGTATGGCTTCCTATATAACCTGCTCCACCTGTTACTAAAATTGCCATTTTATACCTCCAATCTTATGCCCTAGTATATCATTAAATAATAATTATTTCAATAGTTTTAGGGAAATAAACAAACCTAATTATTAAACTTTTAATTTAATAATTAGGTTTTATTTTATTGTGCAAAAGATGTTAATTCTTCTAAAATTTCTTGTAATTTTAATTTGTTTTCTTTATTTGTCGTTAAAAATATTATTATATCATTTTCACTTTCTACTATCTTACTTGCTTGATATGGATCAATTTGTTCAAATGAATTATCTAAAATTTCTCCAGTTACAACATCTGCTTCATAGTAAGTTCCAGAAATAGAAACTATATATTTTTTGTCTCCCTCTATCATTTGTATTAATGCTCTATCTTGATCATTAGATTCTTTTAAATCCTTAACTTTTAAATATCCACTTTCGGTTATTTCATATTCATTATTTGTATTTGTTTTTAATAAATCTAAAAATTGCGTTCTACTTTCTGCATCAATCCATATTCCATTATTTTTAGGATAATAATCTTTAAAAATATTATCTATTTCTTCTAATAATGGTGTTTCTTTTTTTTGTATTCCTGCAAATGCAATTTTATATTGTATTTCTGGTTTTATATTTAACACTTTTCTACCATCAGATTCTACTTGAATCTCATATAATTCACTTCCGTGCTTTTTGTCCTGTTTCATTTTTAATGTCTTCTATTTGTGAATTTTTTGAATCATTTTGTGCATCTTGTGTTTTAGGTTCTGTGGATAAATTTCTCATATAAAAATATATACTTACTAAAATAATAATTAATACTAATATCAATATGAAAATTATATTTCTTAATTTCATTACTTACTCCTATTAAATTAATCCATGTAACATTGATAGCGTTGCCCATATATATTTATCTGGTAATTTCTGTCTGTCAACATCACTTTGACTATATACTGCTCTTGGTAATTCTATTAAAGCTGTTCTTGCAGCTCTACCATTACTTGCTAATGCAGTTCTTGCCCAAGATATTAAATATCCATCACCATATCTGTCTAATTGACTTCCGTTACTATTTGGAAATTGAACAGCGTAATACATTCCAATTGCTCTATCTCCAATTAATTGTTGATACCATCCATGTAAATCAACTAAAACCGTCTGTCCTTTTTGAGATTTATGTGATATTAAAAAATCTCTTAATGCTTGTGCTTCATATGCTTGAAATGGTGCTGTTCCTGCATAATTTCTACTTTTTTCATTTGCATTAAATCCTGATGATTTCCAAGCTCTATTCATGTCAATTCCTTTATGTCCTGGTGCTGCACTATATAATGTAGTTCTTCCTGGTCCATTGTTATCAGTTCCATAATATACACCATCTGGATTTAATGTAGGTAATATGTATATTGTCCATTTATCTGCTAATTCATAATCATAAGAATGGTTGTTTTTCAATTCTTCATAAAATTTATTTGCGATTTTTACTAATGCTTCTCCGTCATGTGCCCAATTATCTTCAAATCCATGTATAGCAAATGTTGCGAAAAATACATTAGGTCCATCTCCATATCTATAATATTTTAAATTTGAACCTCTTGGATCTCCTTTAATTGCTAAACCACTTACTCCATATATTCCCTCTTCAAATGTAATACCTCTATTTAAGAAAATATATATTACTTCTTCTCCAACAATTGAACCTTGTTCATTTTCTATTCTAATTGCTATTTGATGTAATCCTAAACTAAATTGTGAAAAATCTACACTTATATCAAATCCAGGTAGTGGGTTTGTTTGCGTGTTTCCACAATCTTGTATTGCATTTAAAACATCTTGTCTTGCAGATCTTGTAGCAGTCTCATTTCTATAATATCCATCTATTAATAATTTTACTGTAGTATTTGGAACTGTAGTCATCATCCATCCACTAATACTCTGTCTTTTATTAAATATCGTATTTCTGTCAAATGGATATTCTATATGTATTCTTGTTCTGTTTTCTGGAATAGTTGCTGTTACCTCTTCTAAAACATTTCCATTTTCTTCTATCATTTGTAGTTTTAATTTATTATTCCCACTTTGAAATTCTGTAACTGGTATTATTAAAGTAAAGTTTGGTGTTGGATTTTCTTCATATGTTCCATATCCTTTTACTATTGAAATTAAATCATATGCATAATATGTATATATTTGTGCATTTTCAACTTTTTTATTGTTTAAATATGCAACTATAGTTGTATTAGGTTCTGTTGCTAGTTTCCAACCAGTTATTTCTATTCCTTTTTGTCCCCATGTTAAGTTATTCAAATTAGTATCTAAATTTAATATATGTTTTATACTTTTATCTATTTTTATTTCTTTTTCAAATGTATCTAATACTTTATTATCTGCTGTTACAAATTGTATCGTTAATTTATACTTTCCAGTTTGTAAAGTATCTGTTGGTATTTCTATTGTAAAATTTGGAGTTGGATTTTCTTCATATGTTCCATACCCTTTTACTATTGAGATTAAATCATAAGCATAATATGTGTATATTTGTGTATTTTCAATTTCCTTGCCATTTATTTTTGCAACTAATTTTGTATTAGGTTCTGTTGCTAATTTCCAACCAGTTACTTTTATTCCATATTTATCAAAAGTTACTCCATCTAATCTTGTATCTATATTCAAAATGTGTTTTATTGTTTTGTCTATATTAATTTGTTTTTCTACTTTTTCTAGTAGAATATTATCAGATGTTAAAAATTGAATTTCTACCTTATGTTTTCCTTGACTTATCGTGTCTGTTGGTATCTTTATTGTAAAATTTGGTGTTGGATTTTCTGCATATGTTCCATATCCTTTTACTATTGAAATTAAATCATATGCATAATATGTGTATATTTGTGTATTTTCAATTTCTTTTCCATCTATTTTAGCAACTAATTTTGTATTAGCTTCTGTTGCTAGTTTCCAACCAGTTATTTCTATTCCTGTTTTATTAAATGTTGCTCCTTCTAATATAGTATCTATATTTAATACATGTTTTATGTCTCTAGTAATTAATATTTGCTTTTCTATCATTTGTATAACTTTAGATCCGTCTGATGTTATACATTCAATTCTTAATCTATGGTTTCCTACACTTAATTCTTCTTTTGGAATGTCTATATCAAAGTTTGGTAATGGATTTTCTGCATATGTTCCATATCCTTTTATTATTGAGATTAAATCGTATTTTCTTGAATATTTTATATATTTACTATCCATTTTCTTGCCATCAATAGATACTACAATTTGCGTATCTTTTTCTGTTGCAAGTTTCCATCCTTCTATATGTAATCCTTTATCTATAATTACATCTTTATTTAAGTCTGTGTCAATACACCATATTGATATAATTTTATTTTCTGCATTTTTTTCATTTACTGCCATAACTATCTGATTTGTTAAAAGTATTGTTACAAATAATATTACTGCTATTATACTGATTATTTTTTTCATTTTTTAAATCTCCTCTTTACATTTGATAATTACAACTCAAAAAATGTTGCATTTTATAAAATTTTTAATATTTTTTATAACAAGAATTCAAATCTGTTTCAGTGTTTATTCCCCATACTGTTCCTTTGTCTGAATATTGCCACATTTGATATTCTCCAGCAAAATTTGATCTTACTGTTTCATCATATGTAAAATGTGCAAGCCAAATATCATATATAGATAATTCTGAAAAATTTAAGTAATTATTAAAATAATTATAATTTGCATAAATCATAGGTGTATATCCATAATATCTTATTACATCACAAAATCCTCTACATATTAAAGTTCTTGTCTCTTTACTTAATAAATCTGCCCTTCCTGGAAGTTCTCCTTTTGATCTTGCTCCTGAATCTTCTACATCTATTGAAATAGGAAAATCTATTTGTAATTTATTTTGATGTATTTGACTAATAACCCATAATGCTTCTTCTTGTGCTTCTTCTAGATTAACTGCTTGTGTTACAAAATAAATTCCAACTTTTAATCCTGCTGATTTAGCTTCTTTTATATTATACAATGCTTTTGAATCTAAAGTACATATTGGATTTCTATATCCTCTATATCCTAATCTAATTATTGCAAAATCAACACCTGATGTTGCAACTTGTTTCCAATTTATATTTCCATTATGTTGACTAACATCTATTCCATTATACTTATCACCATATATAGCAGTAAATTCTACATTTTTTAAAACTGTTTTTCCATCTGGTGCTAAAAATTGAATCTTTACTTTATGATTTTGCCAACTTAACTTTTCTGTTGGAATATTTATATCAAAATTTGGTAATGGATTTTCTTCATATGTTCCATATCCTTTTACTATTGAAATCAAATCATATTTTCTTGAATATGTAATACAGTCTTCATCTATTTTTTGTCCATCTACTAATACTGCTAATTTTGTTCCTTCTTCTGTTGCCAATTTCCATCCTGATATATGTATTTTTCTATTTTCATTAAATATTACTGCATCTAAATTTGTATCTATTGTTAATATTGATTTTATTGATTTATCTATAATAATAGTATTAGTAACACTTTCTAATATTGTTCCATCTTGTAATACAAATTGTATTCTTAAACTATGTTTTCCATTACTTATTTCTTTTGTTGGAATATAAATATCATAATTTGGTTTTGGATTTTCTGCATATGTTCCATATCCTTTTATTATTGAAATTAAATCATATTTATAAGAATATATAATATTGTTTTCTACTTCTTGTCCATCTATTAATACTATTAGTTTTGTGTTTGGTTCTGTTGCAAGTTTCCATCCTTCTATATGTATTCCATATTTATCAAATTTTACATTATTTAGTATTGTATCAACTTGTAATAAATGTTTTACTTTTTCTACTGTTATTGTATTTTCAATACTTTCTAGTATCGTTCCGTCTTGTAATACAAATTGTATTTTTATGTTGTGCTTTCCATCACTTATATTAGTTGTTGGAATATCAACATCATAATTTGGTAATGGGTTTTCTGTATATGTTCCATATCCTTTTATTATTGAGATTAAGTCATATTTTCTTGAATATTTTATATAATTATCATCTACTTTTTGTCCATCTATTAATACTTCTAATTTGGTATTTGGCTCTGTTGATAATTTCCATCCTTCTATATGTATTCCACTTTTTCCAAATACTATGCCACTTAAATTTGTATCTAATTGTAATGCATGTCTTACTTTCTCTACTATTATTGTATTTTCAATACTTTCTAGTATTGTCCCGTCTTGTAGTACAAATTGTATTTTTAAATTATGTTTTCCATCACTTATATTAGTTGTTGGAATATCAACATCATAATTTGGTAATGGGTTTTCTGCATATGTTCCATATCCTTTTATTATTGAGATTAAATCATATTTTATTGAATATTTTATATAATTATCATCTACTTTTTGTCCATCTATTAATACTTCTAATTTGGTATTTGGCTCTGTTGCTAATTTCCATCCTTCTATATGTATTCCACTTTTTCCAAATACTGTGCTACTTAAATTTGTATCTAATTGTAATGCATGTCTTACTTTTTCTACTGTTATTATTGTTTCTACATTTTTTAATACTGTTCCATTCTGTGATATAAATTGTATTTTTAAGTTATGTTTTCCATCACTTATATTAGTTGTTGGAATGTCAACATCATAATTTGGTAATGGATTTTCTGCATATGTTCCATATCCTTTTATTATTGAGATTAAATCATATTTTCTCGAATATTTTATATAATTATCATCTACTTTTTGTCCATCTATTAATACTACTAATTTAGTATTTGGCTCTGTTGCTAATTTCCATCCTTCTATATGTATTCCGCTTTTATCAAATACTGCATTTTCTAAATTTGTATCTATTTGTAATGCTGATTGTATATTTGTATTAGCATAAGCTATAGAAAATATACTTACACCAAATAATAATATAATTAAAATTATTAATAATTTAAGTCTTTTCAATTTACCAAAATCTCCTTCCAATAATATAATTACCTATATAAATTTTAAATTATATTATATATAAAATCAATAGCAATAATTGGTTACACTTACTTAATCTATTTTTTCGCATTTTTTTCTTCGTTTCTTTCTAAAGCAATGTTATGATTTAAATCTTTTATTTTTTCATTTAATATTGTTATATGTATATTATCTATGAATGTTTGTACTAATAAAAATGCAATCATTATTAAAAATACAAAATTTACTGGTGAAATAAATCCTAATAAATGTGATAACCATTCTACAACATTTGAAAATATACTCATAAATATTAAAAGTACACTTCCTAGCATCCATATAACAGAATTTTCCACTTTTAACTTTGATTGTTTTATTTTTGTTACACACAATAAAAATGATACAAAAGATCCAACTATTAATATTACTCTTAATGTTACAGACATTTTTCCACCTCTTTTACTTATTTTTTCTTGTTATTGATCTAATAAATATAATTGACGAAACCATATTAATCATGTATTTCATTGATTTAATTGGTGTTAAATAACTTTCGCCAAATTCTCTATCTTTCATTTCTACTTGAACTTCTTTAATTTTTAATCCTTTTTTCAACATATATACTAAAGTATCAGGTTCTGGTGTCAAACTTGTATTTCTTATAAATTCCTCAATTGCCTTTTTATCATATGCTCTCATACCTGATGTTGTATCTTTTATGGTTTGTCCTGTAGTAAGTTTTATAAAAAATGTTATTATCCTACTTCCTAACATTCTAGTTGTAAATGGTCTTTTTTCTGTTACAAACCTAGAACCAATTGCAATATCTATTCCATTGTTTTCAATTTCATTTACAAGATCTTTTAAATATTTAGCTTGATGTTGTCCATCTCCATCAAATTGAATAGCAATATCATAATTATTTTTATATGCATATTTCATTCCTAGTTGTATTCCACTTGTTAATCCAAAATTTATTGGTAATGATAACATGTTATAATTATTTTTCTCGCAGATTTCCTTTGTATTATCTTTTGAACAATCATTTATTACTATATAATCATAATTTGTATTATCTGTTACATCTTTTACTGTTTTTTCTATATTTAATGCTTCATTATATGCAGGTATAATTATTAAAACTTTCATAATATCTTTCTCCCTTTTTGAATTAACTATTTATTATATAAAAAATCTAATTATATAGCCAGTTGCACACATATTTAATAATATTATTAATATAGGTTGAATTACTTCTATATATTTTACTTTTATATATCTTTCTTTTCCACATAAAGTTAACAATATTAATATTATAACTGGTACAAAATATCTTCCTTGAATTCCTTTTATATCACTTGTTCCAACACCTGAATGTCCAACATAAAGTGCAGTGAAAATTAATACTGCTATCACTAAAAATACTAACCAAAATATTATTTTATCTTTTAAATCTAGTTCTTTATCATGTTTTTCTAGGAATGGTGAAAAGATTAGTAATATAAAATAAAAGTCTAAAATCACTCTATCTACACCTATATCCATCCATCCCATACTATATCCCATAAACCATAAATAATAGTTTTCAAAATTCATATTTATAGTATTTATTAGTACTTTTATATATGATATTGGATGTTGTAATACATATTTTACTTGTTCTACTGAATTTACATTATTTTTTATAGCATAAGTATTGTTCTCTATTTCTCCTTTTGAAGAGAAAATCATCCAAACAATTCCAAATAATAACCCTATTATAACTACTGTGCTTATGAATTTTATTTTTTCTTTTTTGTCCATTTTCTTTGTTTTCATAAGAATTGCTGATATTAATACCATAGGGAAATATACTAATTTACAAAGTGAAACTAATGCTGCCATTATTAGATATATTATTTTGTTCTTTTTGGTTATATCTTCTTTAAAATATAAATATAATGTATATGATATAAATAATAATGCTATTGAGTTTGTTAAACTATCTGCCGATAATGAGACTGCTTGATGAACTACCATTGGTATTAACAAATATGTCATCATTAGTATTTTGCCAATTGGTATTAATTTTATTGTATAATATCCTAAAATTAAATATAAAATAAAGTTTATTATTCTTGCAAGATATATTACCATCATTCCATTGATACCAAAGATTCTTCCTATTAAAAACATTATTGTATTAGGAAAATATAATGTTGGAGAATATGAATAAGCATTATTAGTAACTTCTTTTTTATTGTTATAATCCGTTTTTTCTGTCATTTTTGTATTTAAATCACTATATTTTCTTATATTATGATGGTCATTATTTATAAAAAATTCTGGAATTATTGACTTTTTAAAATTATTTTCATTTACCCCTGTAAAAAGTCTTCCTTCTGAAATTTCATAACTTCTATATATGTGTGCATTCTCATCTGGTGCATATGTAGGTGCTAAAAATACTAAATATGCCATTCCTATTGGTATTGCTATTGATATGAAGATTTTTTCTATTTTATCTCTATTTTTTATAAGTGTATATATAATAATTGCAAGTAAGATTATTGCTGATATAGCACATATAGCTAAATATATTTTTGAATAATAACCAATATATGCTTTAGTTGTTATTAATTTATAATAATTTATCATAAAAATTATTGAAACAATAAATTCTACAACATATATACAATTTATATACTTTTTCAATATATCTTTCATTTTTTCCTCCTATTTTATCTTAAACAACTATTATCAAACAAATTAACTCAATTATAATAAATAATCCTGACACCATAGATATATTTACATCTATGGATTTTTCTTCTTCAATAGTCGTTTGGACATATCTTTTACTATTTACAAGCATCAATATAATTGGAAAAACTGGTAATAAATATCTTGGCTGATATCCACTAATCTGAATTTGTCCTACTGGAGTAAATGTTAAATACAACATTAAGCTCGTAGTTACAAATATTCCTAAAAATGTTATCAAAGATACTATACTTGTTCTCATACTAACCTTTTTACAATTGTCTGTTATAGAAACATACATTATAAATATTGTTTCTATTAAAAATATTTGACTGCAATATTTTCCGAAAAATTCACGCATATTCAAATATGTGTACCAATCTATATTTAAGATTGAATTCATTGTATGTTCAAAGCCAACTTTTATAATATTAACTGGTGAACTTATTAGAAATTCAATTTGTCCGATTACACTTGTATCTCCTCCTCTAGGATCTCCTCCTTCTATAGCTTTACTTTCTAATAATTTCACTAACAAAAACACTCCAATAATTGCAAATACTACCATTACTGGTATTAATATTGATAGTTTGTTTTTATTATTTTTTAATATTTTAAATATTGGTAATATTAATACAAATAATATTATTGCAAAATATGCAAGATTTTTACATGTCAAAACTAAAGCAAATAATGCCAATAATGTTAATATATGCTTTAAACTTATTTGTTTATAATCTTTTTCTGATAAGTTTAGGCAATATGCTATAAATATACTAATAATACCTATACAAATTCCATCTATAGAACAAGTTGCAGATAATAATAATGTAAATGGAAGTACATTTATTATATAAAATATCTTTTGTTTATATGGTAATAGTTTTAAAGAAATAACTAGCATAATTGTATATGTTATTAAATTAAATAATCTTCCTGTTATATAAACATCTGCTATACTTCCTCCTAATATATCTGCAAATTTTATGCCAAGTGCTGATGGAATATATGTAATAAAATTATAATCAGCTGGAGATGAAAAAGTATAATAGTTTTCCATTTCAGAATTATTATTCCATTCATTAGTTAAATTTGATTCATATTTTATTCCATAGTACTTTGCAAATGAATCTATATCACAAATAAAATTCATGTCATTAAATACAGGTTCATTAAGTGGATTATTTATATAATCAAAATTTCCATTTGCTAAATTTAAGGCTGATGCTATATGTCTTTTTTCATCTAGTGTATGGTGAAAGTCAGTTGCAAATGTAAAAACTATGCCAAATGTACATGCTACAATTACAGTATTTTTTATGTAATCAGCTGATATATATATTATAAATATTGATCCCATTAATAATGCTATTATTAATGTTAATATCTTATATATTGATGTCCATCTTATACAAACAAATAATATTGTAATAATACTGATTAAAACATATAATCCTAGTATAATTTTTTTCCTTTTTAAATTCAAGGTGTCTAATGCATTTTCTAAAAATTTATCTATATACTTAAATAGTAATATAAAAAATATCACATAAATTACTATTCTACATAAAGAAAAGTTATAAGATATCTCATTACTAAAGAAAAGATTTTGTACATTACATATTCCAATTTCATAAATTAAGATTGAAATTACATATATTAAAATTGTTAAGATTTTTAATACATTTTTCTTTTTTTTAGTAAATTCTTCTAATTTCATATGTCCCCCATTACTTTTTATATTTTTCTAATACATTTCTAGTAGCTTGAATATAGGCATATCCATAATTTCTATCTGGTTCAAGGCATGCTCCTTCTGCCCATTCATTCCATGCATTAACAAATATTATTTTATCATCTAACTCATCATTTTCTAGTGTTTCTTTTACAAGGTCTTCTAACCATGTTTCATATAATTTTGGTGTAGAACCCCAGAAAATATCTGGTGTATATTGTCTTCTTGCAGTATTGTCCCACGCTGGGAATATTCCACGATATAATTTGTGATCAAATGGTCTTAAATATGTTTTTTCATCTACCATTCTCTTATAATCATATACTACACCTTTGAAATTTGGATTAAAGAATTTTAATTGATCATTCATTACTTTAACTTCCATTCCAAATGGTGGAAATTCTATAAATCCATCAAATATTCTCTTATAATCATCTGTTATATCAAAAGTCTTTACTCCCATTATATAAGCCTCGCCAATTCCAACATCTCTTAAATATCTTCTCCAATTTTCAATCATTATTCCTATGTTAGGGATTAGACTTGGTTTATATATTATTATTAGAGGTTTTCCATTTATTTTTATATACCTATCATCTCTAATATATTTTTCCATGTCTTTTATACAATCTAAAAGTTTTTCTTCTGTATAAGTTTGAGCCATTAGGATTTCTTTATCTCCTCCATCCCATCTTTTGGTCCAGTTTTCATTTGCCCAATTTATACAGAAATTTATATCTAAATCTTTATTTTCCAATATCATATCTAATGGTTTTTCCATTAATCTATGATTATCAAACCAATAATAATATATTGAAAATCCATATATTCCATATTGTTTTGCAAGTTCTATTTGCTTTTTTATATTTTCTTTTTGACTTAAATCATAAAAACCTATGTCATGTGGTAATTTAGGTTGCATTTGTCCTACAAAATGTGGTGTCGCCTTAGTTACATTATTCCATTCAGTAAATCCTTTTCCCCACCATTCTTCATTTTCTTTAAATGAATGGTATTGTGGTAAATAGTGTGCAATAATTTTAACATCTTTTTCTGTTTTTTCATAAGGCTTTTCATTATATGCAACAAATGTGCTCTTTTTTTCTGGCTTTTCAAAATTGCTATACATTTGTTCCATAATTTTTTTATAATCTTCTAAATTAACATCATAGTTATACTGTAATCCACCATTTGATTCCATTTGTTTTTTATTTCTATAATTATGTATTGGTGCATATACAGATGGAAAATAAGTTTGTAATACTTTTTTTATAAATTGTTTCATTCCAATTTTCTCCTTAAATAATTTTACATTCATTACATAAAATGCTCTATATATATAAGCAATTAATGGATAATTATACATTAAAGAAAATTGTTTTATATATTTATCATCTTCATATTTATATAAGTTTTTAAAAGGTCTTTTACTTTTCAAAACTATAAATCTTGTATTTAAAATTGAATTTAAATATTTTATACCATCTTCCACAATTGGTTTTAAATCAGGATTCAAAACATTCATTCTTTTTTGTAAGGTTTCTAATATTTGAATATGATTTGTTATTAAATGTCTTCTTAAAGTTCTTGAAAATTTATATATTGTTTTTGTTGTTACATATCCAATCTGATTGTTTCCATGTTGTCTATATTTAATTAATGGTTTTTCTATATATCCTATATCACCTTTCGCACCTGCTACAAGTCCAATCCACCAATCATGAACAATTGGATAACCTGGTAATGGCAATAATTTTTTTATTAATTTACTTCTTACTATTGTTGTACAACCTGTTATACAATTTGTCATTAAACAACTTCTATAATCTCTACTCTTTTTTATTTTATTTTTTATATTATAATCTGGCCAAAAATCCCACATAGAGGGATGTATTGTATTTAGTTCTTTATCTACTACTTCTAAATCTGAACATACTAAATCTAATTTTTCTGAAGTAATTTTATTATATGATTCTTCTACTTTGTTTGGTAGCCAAACATCATCTTGATCTGATAACATAAAATATTCTGATTTTACAAACTTAAGTAATTTTTCAAAATTCTTGTTATATCCCAAGTTTTTTTCATTTTTATAAATTTTTATTCTTTCATCTTTATTTTTATATTCTTCTAATATTTTCCATGTATTATCTTTTGAACAATCATCACAAATAATTAAATTAAAATCTTTAAATGTTTGATTTAATATACTATCAATTTGTTGTCTTAGGTATTTTTCTCCATTATATGTTGCCATTAATATGTCTATTTTCATTGCTACATCCTTTCTTATTTCTAAATCTTTAGCTCAAATAACTTATTTTTTTCAAATTTCAAATTAACATTATAATTACTATCTGGAACTTGTAATTCTTTTTCCCATTTTTGATAAAATTTATTTTTTCCATCTTTCGATGTTATTTCCAAACATTCTATTTCTATATGTGGATTTATTACATTTACTTTTTTTAGTTTTTTTAATAATTTAAAAGATAAATCAGCAAAAGCATCTGTATAATCCATTTTCTCATCCAAAAATTCAACATCTGATAAATCTTTTTTATTTACCATTATACATTCTGATTTAATTATAGAATAATTTTGAATGACTGCCCCTCTTGTAATATATCCATAACTTCCTGCTACATCTATATAATCTAAATATCCTATCTTGTCTTTATCAATTCCATAAACTGTTCCATTATATTGTGAACTTGTATATTTATATATAATTCTAGGAGAAATTACTCCTACATCTCCTCTTTGAATAAATCCTAATAATTGTTCTATAAAATCTTTTGTTTTTATATCTTGAAAATCTTTTGCAAAGATTATTTGTTCACTATCTATTTGTTTTGATAACTCATTTAATTTTGAAATTATTTTATTTTTTTCAATAATTACAGACTTTTTTATGTGTGCATTTTTAATGAACTCTGCATAATTTGCATTTTTTGAAATACTTTGAGTTGTAATTAATATAATTTCATAATTATTGTAAGTAATTTCATTTATATCTTGCTTTAATTTATTTAAGTCAATTCTCTCATCCTGTAAATATAATAATATTGTAACTTTTGAGTCATTTTTTCTATTGTAAATTGCTCTATTTCTTACTATTGCTACCCCAAATTCCATTTTAGCTTGATTTAAGCCTTTTCTTTTTAAATGTTCTTGTACTGCATTTTTTCCCGCTTCAAAGCAATATGGTTTTGCCTCTGCATTACCTGCAGTTGAACTTGGGTGTACTCTCCAATGGTATAATATTTTCGGTATATGAACAACTTGCTTTGCATTTTCTACTGCTCTTAAGATTAAATCATAATCTTGACTTCCATCAAATTGTTCATTAAATCCTTTTAACTTGTCCATCAATTCCTTTTTGAAAATACTAAAGTGGCAAATATAGTTATAACTTGTAAATGTATCAAAAGCATAATCAGGTTTAAAGTTTGGTTCATATCTAGTTTTTTTCTTTATATTGATGAATTTATCTTCATCAGTAAAAATATATTCTACTTCTGGATTATCGTTAATTGCTTTTACTATTTCGAATAATGAATTTATAGGTATTAAATCATCATGATCAAGTAATGCTATATATTCTCCTGTTGCAAGTTTTAATGCCTCATTTGTATTTCCAGAAATTCCTTTATTTTCTTTTAACCTATCATATTTAATTCTTGCTTCTTTTTTTACTATTTTATTTAGATATGTTAATGGCTCTGTGCTTCCATCTGCCAAGCATAATTCCCAATTAGAATAAGTTTGAGCTTGTACTGATTTTATCAGTTCTAATAAATATTTCTTTGGTGTGTTATATAATGGTACTATTATGCTTATTTTAGGATTTTTTACAAATTTATATTTTTTTTGCTCTTTTATTTCTTTTTTTGATGGCGAATTCTCTTTTATCCATTTATAATATTCTTGTTTTTCTTTATTATTAAAATGATTTTTTACTTTTATTGCAAAGCCTCTTATTCCATCATTTTTTAAAGAATTTACAATCTTTTTTACTATTTTCATTTTGACCTCTTTCGCTATTTTTTAAAAGTATGTTTTATATTTGATAATTTTCTTGCAAATTTCCAACTTTTTGAATTATATATTTTTTCTATATTATCATTTAATTTAGTTATTTCATTTTTACCATTATCAATTTCTTCTTGCAATTTCTGTATTTCACTTTGCAAGTCATTTTTTTCTTGATTTATTTTTTCGTTCTCATTTGTTAATTTTTTAACTTCTTCTTGTAAACTATAATTATCATAAATAGGATTTTTATGTTTTCTTATATAAAAATCAAAAATTTCTCTATCTATAATTTGCTCTGTTATTTTATTATCTAATTCTTCAAAAATTGAAATATAATCTTTAATTCCCATCTTCTCATAAAGTTCATATTCTGCTATTTTATTTCGTATTTTTTCTATGTTAACAATACTTCTATATAATAAGAACTCTAATGGAACATTTTTTTCCATCCATTCTTGGTCAAAAAATACACATTTATCATCAATGATAAAACAATTCTTTAAAATCATGTCCCAATATCCATATTTTAAATAAGTAAATTTAGATAATATTTCTTTATCTACATTAATATTATATTTTTCAAAAACTGTATCTTCCCCTTCATCATAAGGAACAGATAAAGTTGATATTGTTTGTTTATATTTACTTAAAATTTTAAAAATTTCTTCAGGTCTTTTTACATTATCTGATATTATCTGTGAAGCTAGTTTTTGTTTTACAAACTGGCTTACTACTATACCATCTTGTTCTTTATCTAACAATGGAATATTTTCACTTTTTAATTGTTTAATATTTTCTATCATATTTTTTAAATGATCTTCTGATTTCTCATTTATGAACGTTTTTTCTACTGTATTTTCTTTTATTTTTGTCATTAGTCTATATTCTTCTTTACGATAATTATTAAAAGAAACATATTTTGTATCATTTAAAAATTGGTTTTGTGATGCTTCTATAAAATAAGAATTTGCAAAAAACGGAAACATTTCTTTATTTTCTTTTATTATAGTGTCATAAGCATCTACTTCACTAAAAAATACTGAACTATTTTCTTTATAATATGGAAAATATCCATTTATTTTTGAACTACTTGGTAAATATTCATCAGAAAAAATCAAACTAGGTAATTTATAGTCTGGTAATGGATATAAAAATTTATAATAATTCATACCAGTTTCCTGTAAAATATTTTCTAATTGTTTTTTTCCTAATTTATATGCTTTTTTGCTACTTTTGTATCCTGTAATTGAATCAAAAGTAATTCCTGTATATTCATCAATATCTCCTACAAAAGATTTTAAAGCAAATTTATTATCTGTTGCAATTAACAATTTACCATCAGGTTTTAATAATTTTACACAATCTAATATTAAATCATAAGCTGGTAATTCTGTATTATAAATTTTTTGTGCAATTTCTATAACACCAAATAATGTTATATAATCAAATTTTTCTTTAAATTCAATATCTTGTAATCTACCTACTATAACTTCTAAGTTTTCTTTATCTTCATGTCTTTTTGCAATTGCCTCTGCTTTTGCTTTCATAAATTCTAAAGAAACTACTTTTTCGTTTTTTTCACATAAAGCTCCTGTAAGTTCTCCTAAATGTCCTCCTATTTCCAAAACTGTTGAATTTGGCTTAAAATCATAAGCATATACAAGATTCTTTCTCATATTTGACATTCCTAATATAACTGCATCTGATAAATCTTGTCTTACTATTTTTCCGTATTCATCTTGTTTACTAGTATTAATATATTCTATTACTTTTTCTTCATCTGGTTCTAGCCTAGAAATGATATCCTCTTTATAATAATCTAGATTTAACCTCATTATTTTTCCTTTCTATCTATTTTTTTATTTTTATGTCTGTATCTAAACTTAGTACTCCAACATGTTCTTTTGATGAAATTACTTCTACTAATAAGGCATCATATTTTCTACTTAACACTTCTAGTTCACCATTTGGTTTAAAATGTGTGCAACTAAAAGATAGTGTATATTTATTTGGTGCAACTTGTAATCTGGTTTTAAAAGAAACTTCTACTACTTCTCCTTTTAAATACTTGCCTGTCGCAATTTTTTCTATTAGTGTATTTGTACCACAAACTTCTAGTCCATTAAAATCTTTTAATGTCATTGTAAATATTGGCTCATTTACATTTTCATTAAATTTTATTTTTGATTTTAAAACTACTTCTTTAGAATTGTCTATTGATTGTAAATATCTTCCTTCTTCATCAAATATCCCATAATCAATTACTTCTGCTTGTCCATTTCCATATTCTATGATTTTATCATTTTGATTAAAATGAGATTTCCATGTATCTTTTTCTTTGGTTTTCTTAAAATTCTTTTCTAATTTTTTGGTTTTATCTTCTTTTTCTTTTAGTCCATCATCTAATCCAACTATAATTTTCTTATATTTTTCTACTCCTTCTTTTACTCCACCATCAAATATTTTTTTACCAGAATTTATTATTATTGTTCTTGTACAATTTTTTAATACATCTGTAATACTGTGTGTTACAAAAAGAATAGTTTTTCCTTTTTTCTTAAATTGATCAAATTTTTTAAAACATTTTAATTGAAATGCCATATCTCCAACTGATAGAACTTCATCTACAATTAATATTTCTGGATCTACATTTATAGCACATGAAAATGCAAGTCTTGCAAACATACCTGAAGAATAAGTCTTTACTGGTTGATACAAATGGTCTCCAATGTCAGCAAAATCAATTATTTCTTGTTTTCTTTCTTCTATTTGCTCATTTGTAAGTCCCATTACTTGTCCATGTTGATAAATATTCTCTACTCCTGTTAGTTCCATATTAAAAGCTGTTCCTAATTCTAGTAAAGAACTTATTTTTCCTTTTGTTATAATTTCTCCACTTGATGGTGTTACAACCCCTGTTACCATTTTTAATAGAGTTGATTTTCCTGCACCATTTTTTCCTAGTATTCCAAGTATTTCCCCTTTTTTTACTTCAAGGCTAAAATTATCCAATGCCCTAAATGTTGAATGTCTTTTTACACTTGGAAGTATAGCTTCTATCATTCTATCTTTTTTGGTTGGATACATCTTATATTCTTTTGTCAAATTTTTTATTTCAATTACTGTTTCTTTATTTTCATTGTTATTTTCCAATTTTCTCATCCTTCCAATAAATCTGTTTATCTTTTTTTCATTAATTTTAATACCATATACCTAATATCAAAAAGAATTCTTCCAAAAAGTGGCAAGTTCATTATAATAAAATTTAAAACATAATATGAAAATGTTTCATTTTTATATAATTCATGATATATATTCCAATTTTTAAAATTAAAGTTTTTCTTTTTTTGAACCATTTGAAAATAATTTAATGCTTTTTTATTTAACTCTTGTAACTCTTTTGGAAAACACTTATTATTTTCTACATATGTTCCAAATACTCCTAATTTTACATTTATAAATAATTCTCGAACTTGATCTAATTTTTTAAATTTGTGTGAAATTTTATCTGTTCCTATTTGATTATTACCATGTTGCCTATATTTGATATATTTTTCTGTCATATAAGCACTTTTACCATTTAATGAAACTATTAATCCTATCCAATGGTCATGTACTACATATTTTGAATAATTAGGAATTGGTATTATTTCATTTATATATTGTTTTTTGGATAATAATGTACATCCTGTTATACAATTATATAAATAGTTTAATTTATAAGTATTTATTTGTTTTTTTATTTTTCTATTTAGTAGCATAAAATCCCCAAATGATGGATAAATTGTGTTTAAATTTTCATCTACTACTTCTAAATCTCCAAAAACTAAATCTGCATTCTTTTCTTTTAATGTTTGCATTGTTTTTTCTATTTTTTCTTCTAACCACACATCATCTTGGTCTGACAACATATAGTAATTACTTTCAACTTTTTTTAGCAAAAATTCAAAATTTTTTACATATCCTAAATTTTCTTCTTGTAGATAAACTGTAATTCTTTTATCTTTATTTTCATATTCTTTTAAGATTTCTCTTGTCATATCTTGAGAATTGTCATCTGAAATTATTAAGTGTATATTTTTATAAGTTTGATTTAATATACTATCAATTTGTTCTCGTAAATACTTTTCACCATTATATGTAGCTAAAAGAACATCTATCTTTTCTTCCATCTATTCCTCCGATTTTATATTACAATACATCTGCAAAGTCTTTTTTATTCTTTTTAAATAAATGATTTCCCCATACAAAAATTATAATTGTTAAAATCCAAAATATTGCTGTATATATTCCATGTCCTGCTGTAATTATATTTCCTCCCATAAAAGCCTGTCTAAATGCTGTTACTAAATATGTAAATGGCATACATTGAAATATTCTTAAAATTGTTGTATGTTCTGAAATCATCGTTAATCCCCAAACAATTGGTGTTGCCCAGAAAAATAGTTGCATTACTATTGCTAGTAAATTTGAAAAGTCTGGTACTAGTGTTGTAATAGCAGAAGTAAATCTTGTTAATGCTATGATAAATATATAAGCTGAAACTAATACATATATTACTTCTAGTATATTAGGTATATAACCAAATATTATACAAACAACTGCTGCTATTAAAAATAAAAATATAGATACTATGCTATTTCCTGTTATTGTAATCATTGGTATTATATCAACTGGGAAAACTACTTTTTTTACTAAATATGCATATGCTCTAATAGAAGTACTTGCTCCCATAATATTATCATTTAAACACATCCACATTGCCATACCTGGTAAAAACCAAACTACATATGGTGAGTTTCCTTCTCCTGTTGTTTTAAATATAAATTGAAATACTACTACATACATCATCATAAATACAAAAGGTTGTAAAAATCCCCATATGCTTCCTAGGCTTGTACTTGCAAATCTATTTTTAAAATCATTTTTTCCTAATTTTAAAATTAATTTTCTGTTTTTTATAATTTCTTTTATAAACTCCATTTTTATGCTCCTATCTTTTGGAAATTATATTATATCATCTTTAAAAAATCAATATTCTATTATTCTACTTTTATATTAGAAAATTTTAAATATCCTATTATAGGAAAATGAAATAAGATTATCTCTCTAATCATTTTCTTTCCTAAGTTTTTTCCTGCTAAAATATAAAAATAATCTTTTATGTTTTTTAGATTTATTTTTTTCGTTTCTAATATTGCTTCATAGTATTTTGAAGCATATTCTATAAATTGTTTATTTTCCTCATTTTTTACATATTTTTTGCACATTCTAATTCCATCTGCATATGCTTTTGTTATTGCACTTTTTCTATAATCCAAATAAGATTTATAATCTCCTCCATTTTCCTTTTTCCACCTACTAATATTTTGAGATAGACTTCTACCTCCAAATACATTTGTACTATGTAATCTATAGTCAAATAAAGGTTCATATATATAACTTATTCCTTTTTCTTCGTTAGCTAAAAATGCTGATAACCAATCATGTGCTACAAACCATTTTTTAAATGGTATCATTTTATTTCTAATTTCTTTTGTAATCATTTGTGAGCATCCAATGCCAACACATCTTGATATTGCTAATTTACTTTTTCCTTTTACTAATGGTACATTTTTATATTTAAAATAATCTTTTTTTATAACTTCATCTTTTTCATTTATTTGTCTACAGTTACAATATACCATATCAACATTATCTTCTTGTAATTTTTTTAATGTTTTTTCTACTTTGTCTTTATACCATATATCATCATGATCAGAAAACATGATATATTTCGCTTTAGATTTTTTTAATAAGAATTCAAAGTTTTTATTATATCCTAAATTTATTGGTTGAATATAAATTTTTATCCTTGGATCGTTTTTTTCGTATTCTCTTAATATTGGCTCTATTTTGTCATTTGTTGATCTATCATCACTTATGTATATTTTTATATTTTTGTATGTTTGTTGCAATATACTATCTATTTGCTTTTTTAAAAATATTTCGTTTGTGTTATAAGTTGTGAGTAATATATCTACTAATTCCTCCATTTAATGTTCCTTTCAATTCTATAATTCTGTTTAATTATATCATTGTTCTTTATATTTTTCTACATATATGCTAAAATTTATACTGTTTTTCCAATTTCTCATTAAAATATAATTTTGATATTAATTTTAGTTCATTTAAAGATTCATCTTTTAAATTAAATGAATAAAGTTTTTTAGCTGGTGCCATTATAATATATTTTATTGCATTCATAGTGCTTTCACTCATTTGCAAACAGCTTTTGTCTTGTTTACTGCATGGTTCACATTTGAATCCATTATCTTTTAAGCTAAAATATTTTAGTTTTTCCTTTTCATCACAATTTGTACATTTGGATATTATTGGTGTAAATCCTAGGAAACATAATAATTTCATTTTAAAAATACTTATTATTAATTCGGGATCTTTATCTGTTTCTGATAATGTGTATAATGTATTTAAGAACAATTGTAGTATTTTATAACAATTTTGATTTTCTTCTGTTACATCTCTTATTATTTTTGTCATCTCAACAGCATAATTTAATTTGTCTAAATCTGTTCTTATATTGTAAAACACTTCTATTGTTTCACATGAGTTTATATTATATGTATTTGCTCCTTTATACATTAAGTATTCCCCAAAACACAAAAATTGTGTGCCAGCAAGTAAGGCGCTTTTTTGTCTTCTTGCGCCCTTTGCTACACACGATATTTTTCCTAATCCTGGTGTTAACATTGTTAACATTTTATCATAATCTCCTAAGTTATTTTCAGAAATTATTATTCCACTCATTTTTATTGTTCCCATTTTGCTCCGCCTTTTGTCCTTGTATTTGTTCTTCTAAACTTTGAATTTCTTTTAGTTCTAAAAAAGTATTTACATCTCCTGTATTTTTAAAGGTATTCCATGCGATTTTTTTAATCATAAGCTCACTTCCTTTAATTCTATCTTTTGCAATTAATTGAATAATTATTCAAAATTTTAAATTACAATTATTTTAGTTTAAATCTTTTTATTATTGATGGATCATCTTGCCAATCTTCTTTAACTTTTACCCATGTTTTTAGGTTTACTTTTGTACCAAAACTTTTTTCCATTTCTATTCTAGCAGATTGACCTATTCTTTTTAACATGTTGCCATCTTTACCTATTATTATTCCTTTATGTGAATTTCGTAAACAATATATTGTTGCAATAATATCATATATTTGTTCATGTTGCTTATTTTTTCTTAACTTCATTTTTTCTACTTCTACATATATACCATGTGGTACTTCATCTTGTAAAAGATTTAATGCTTTTTCTCTAATTATTTCTTCTGCTAGTTGTCTCATTGTTTGATCTGTATATTCTTCTACACTATAATATGCAGGTCCTGGTTTTAAGTTCTTTTCGATTTCACATAAAATAGTTTCTTTATATTTTTCTTTTAGTGAAGAAACTGGTATTACAGCTTCAAAAGGATATTCTTTTTGATATAGACTAATTAATTTTAACAAGCATTCTTTTTTTACTAAGTCGATTTTGTTAATAATCAAAATTGCTTTTTTGTGTGATTCTTTAATTTTTTCAAGAATCCTCATGTCTCCTCTACCTATTTCATTACTCGTTGCTTCTATTACAAATAATATTATATCTATTTCACTTATAGTTGAAAATGATGTTTCTATCATTGTTTCATTTAATTTTGTTTTTGGTTTATGAATTCCTGGTGTATCTATAAATATAATTTGTGAATTTTCTCTATTTACAATCCCTTTGATTGCTGTTCTAGTTGTTTGTACTTTATTTGCCGTTGCAGCAACTTTTTCTCCTACAAGTAGGTTAACTAATGTGGATTTTCCCACATTAGTTCTTCCTAGTACTGCTACAAAGCCTGATTTGAATTCTGACACTGTTTTCTCCTTTTATTAATTATCTATTTTTTCAGCTGGCTTAACTGTATATTCTAAAATATTAATTGTTTTTATTATTAGTTTAGAGGCTTCATCTTTTTCGTCTTCTAACATTCCTACTCTAACTATTTTTTTACTTTCTAATTTTAAATCTGTATCTAAAATATTTGCTATTATCCTTGTATCTTTATCCATTCCTACTGGCAATGTCTTATTTTGATTGTCATAATATACACAATTTGAAAATGCAATTGCATTTATATTCTGTCCCAAATTTACTTTATATAAATTTATTTTTGTACTTTCTGTTTCTTTTAATGCCTTTTCTATTTCTTTTTCTGGGTTTAGATTAAATACATTTAAAGCATTTGGATTTATTGTTTCATCTTCTTCTGTCCACTTATATCCTGAAATTTCTTGGTCTAATTTATTTTTCTTTAGAGCATCCATCATTACTATTATTTGATGATTTAGTGCTACTTTATAGTCTACTGCTTGAGTTTCTTTAGATATTCTTAATATTGAATATTTATTTTTTGGTTGCTCTCTATGCGTTTTATTTGCTAATTTTGTTACTTTTCTAGTATCTTCTGCTAAACTTCCAAATATATCTATGACATCTTCTTCTGTCATGTCTTTTTCATTTTTTAAATCTGTTTTTATTTTTCTTAATGATTGCTCTAATTCTTTTGGTTCTACTGTATTTGTTTTTAATTTATTCATTATTTTTATTTGTTCTGTTGTAGCTAGATATAAACTATCTAATTCTTCTTTTGTTAGTATTTTTCTTTGAATTTCATCCATATTTTTTCCGAATTCATCAAAGTCTTCTTCATAGTCAAATACTTTTGAATGTGTTTTTACATTTACTTGTTCTTCTTCTCCTTCTTGTAGTGTTTGAACTTCATCTTTATTACTATATTTCCAAAATTCAAATATACTTTTTTTATGACTGTCTATTTCTTGAATATATGCTGTTGCATTTTCTATTTTCTTTACTAAATTTACATTTTTTAGTTTTAATGCATTTATATCTAATCTAGCATTTTTTACTTCTGTTTCTTTTTCATTTGCTTTTTTTCCTAATTCTAAAAGTTCATCTAGTGTATATTGTTTTTTTATTGTTTCTTTTATTTCTTCTATTTGTGGTTCGATATTATTTTCTTGTTTTATTCTGCCTTCTACTATATTTTCCTCTTTTTGTCTTGCCTTTTTTCCACTGTATTTAAAATAATATTTTACTTTTCCAAAGAAAGATTTTTTACATTCTAAAAATGTTGATATTTGTTTTTCTTTTGCCAAATATTCTTTTTCTAATGATTCTGATTGTCTCTTTAATTTTTCTAATTTTCCTTTTAATTCAAAGTTTTCTTTATTTGCTGTTTTTTCTATTTCTAATAATTTTTTATATTCATCATTTACCCAATCACTTAATTCATCATATTGTAATAATTTATCTTGATAGTGAAATTCTAAACTTCCTTGTTTGTCTATTTGTGTATCTATTTGATAATATGATGGTAGTTCTGATGCTAAAATGAATAATGCTTTTACTAATTTAAAGAATTTGGTTGATTCGATTTTGTTTGAAAGTTTTACTTTGTATTCTGATTTTATTTTCCCATATACTTCAGTCTGTCCAACTATTTGTAAACTTGCTTTTTCATTTTTGTCATATACTTCATATATTGATGGCCAATCTTTTGTAAATAGCCATAAGTAATTTTCTAAACTTTGTATTTCTGTTTTATTTAATAATTCTTTGGTATAATCTGCATTGCTTATTGGAACAAATACTTTTCCTGCTTTTTTCTTTTCTATTTGTTTTTTTAATACATAAAAAAATGTTGAATAGTCTTTGTCTTCTGTTGGTACTATCATAAAATATTTTTGACTTTGTGAAGAATAATATATTTGCCATAAATAATTTCCTGGATATCTTACTTTGAATGGAATTTTTTTGTTGATCTCTTGTTGTTCTTTTTCTATATTTTCTATTTCTTCTATTTTAACTTCTTTTAACATTCTTAAAAATGTTTCATTTTTTTCTTTATCTTCTTCATTGTTTGGGAGTAAATAAGATATCAATGGGCTTGCTTTTGCATATTTGTCTTTTACATCATCTAATCTATTTGTTGGAGATAGTAAAATTTCTATTTCTTTTGGAGAAACAAATCTATATTGTCTATACTTCTTTTCATCAAATCCTACATTTGGTTTGAATTGTAAGTCTTCTATTAATTTTAATGATTCTGGTATTTCTTTTAGATTTAGTCCTATATATTCTAATTTTTTTGTTAGTTCTTGTTCTCTGTTTTTCTTTTCCAAAATAGTCGCTCCCTTCCTCATTTTTATATAGTATATTTTACTATTCAATTCAAAAAATAGCAAGATTTTTCTTGCTATTTTTTGTTTTTTTATATTCAAAATCATAATGCTCTATATCTTTTGAGTAATTAATTTGAAAGCACAAATTTTTACTTGACGTACAGTGTGGCACGTGAACTAAGATCGATGATGCTGTCGGCAGGACTATTGCTGTCGCGGTAACTAGCTGGCCAGTTAGAACCGGAAACGCCGTAAGCGCCCCCACGATTATCACGAGAGTTGATGCCGTAAGCCTCTAGAGACCATTCCCTCATGTTTCCTGCTAGGTCATATATATTTTTTACTCTATTTAATACTTGTTCATCTTTTTTTAAATCTACTCCTGTTTTATGGTCGCTATTAGTATTATTATCACTTCCTTTTACTCCACTGTACCAGCCCATTCCACTACTATCTGTTATATAATACTTATTTCCTCCTGTTAATGTTGGATTTTTTTCATCTTTCATCCACAACATTACTTGGTCCCACTGGCATCCCCATATCATGCTACTTGTTACACTTGACTGTGTTTTTCCTTGTGTTTTTTCTTCCTCTGTTAATGCTCCTTTTGCTATTTCTTTACTATTTTTATACATTGTATACCAATTTGTGTCTACTGTTGGATTTTCTCCCTTTTTTACTTTTGGAATTTCATTGTCTTTTAATCCTGATGTCTCGTATCTTCCTATATAAAAACCTCCATATTTTCCTACACTTTTTGCCATTTCATAAAATTCGTTTTGTAATTGTTCTAAAAACTTTTCACTTGTTTTTACTTCTCCTTCTACTACTTTATTTAAGTTTGTATCGCTTCCATCACATTGTGTTCCATCTCCACTAGAATTGCCAGTTACTACTGCTGGCTCTCTATATCCACTGTTCGCATTATATGTTGTATTTGATGTTAATGTATTACCATTAATAGTTGTATATAGCTTTCCTACCAATTCTTGGTTGCTTGGCGTATGTGTTTCACTTTCACCATGAGTACAAGTGAATGTATTTGTTTCCTTATTAAAAGTAATTGTAGATCCTGAATGCGTTTTACACATTACCATATCATTTATTGCTACTGGCACCCATACAAATTCATTTCCATCTCTATCTTGTACTACTATTCCTTCATCTATTTTGTCTCCTTCTGTTATTTTAAATCCTGCTGGTATAGTCATACTTTTGTCTCCATCTTTTACCTCTGTTGTTTCGTTAAATGGGTCAGTTTTTTCCTTTGCTTCTTCTAATGTTGTTTGTGTTGTTCCTCCACCAGAACCATCTCCTCCTGTTCCTCCGTTTACCCAATTTGGTATATCTTCTGCTGTTTTGTTAAGGTCTTGCTCTTCTTTTGCTTCCTCTTCCCTTGTTCTTTCTGCTGCTAGCTTTGCTTGGGCTATTATTCCATTTTCTCCAGTTAACATAGCAATAGCTACTCCTGCTAATATTAAAAGTACTACTATTGTTACTACTAATGCGATTAAAGTGATACCTCTTGTTGCCTTCAAATTTTTCTTTTTCATTTTTTCTTCCTCCGTTCTTTTGTTTATTATATTTCCTTGTAAAATTTCTTTAATTTTTTATGCTTAAAGAAAATGTATGAACTAATTATAACAAAGAGGGACAATAAGTTCAAGCATTTTACT
>CANRHQ010000006.1 GCA_947630445.1 uncultured Clostridia bacterium
TTTAATATGTTCTAAAATAAAGTTATTTAATAATACCACAAGCAATTTTTTTACCAGAATTTCCACTAGGTTGAGTAGTAAAATCATCTGGCATATCGTGGATAACTATAGATTTTCCAAGAATATCTCTAATTTTAAATTTATTCAATAAAACAGTCATATATGCATATCCATTATTTTCGATTAATGGTGGTAAATCTCCTGCATGAAATGGATGAGGGGAATTTGTAGGATTATAATGACCTTTTGTATTAGAAAACTCATCAGATATATTTCCAGTACAGGAATTTCCATCATGTATATGAAATCCAAAGAATCTACCTTTGGATTTATTTGTAGATTGAGGTAAATTATCAATTTTCGCAGTAATAATTACGCCATCATTACTTTCTTTAAAATAAACTGTTCCAGTTATTTTAGGATATTCTTTACCACCTTTAATAATTGCTTTGGCATTACGAAAAATATTTAATATCATAGTAGCACCTCATCATATAATATGATAAGCAATAATTGAGTGTTATAATAAATAAATAGTTTATATAATATTGTTTTCACAAGCTCTAACTAATCTATTCATTATGCTAAGTCCCAAGTTTTTTTCTTCTAAACCTTCAATAATAGCAATATCACAATTTAATTTATCTACTTTCCTTAAACTAGAAAAAATATTACTAGAAATTTCTTGCAAATTATATTTGCTACCCAAACTAATAAATCTATTTTCAGGAATATTAATATGATTTTTGTCCTCAATAAAACCTAATACACAACAATTATTATATAGAGGAATAAGATCATTATTAATTTTAGAAATTTGGTTTATTCCTGACTTTACTAATATACATTTTGTATTAGGTGAATAATGTTTATATTTCATCCCAGGACTTTCTACATTCTCATTTCTTTCAACTTTTTTAAATAATTTATCACTAAGTTTAACATTACCGAATAACATTTTTTATATCATCTTCGGTAATAAAACCTGGTCTAAGAATAACAGGAATTTCATCTATAACTTTTACAACAGTAGATTCAATTCCAATATTACATTTTCCACCATCTACAATAAAATCAACATTACCATCAAAATCCTCTTTAATATCTTCTACACAAGTTCCACTAGGTTTAGTCGAAATATTAGCACTAGGAGCAGCAAGAGGAATATTGCTTTTTTCAATAACCTCATGAATTATGTTGTTACTAGGCATTCTTATACCTACAGTTTTACCGAGAACAAGTTACAGTATCACAAATAATTTCCTTTTTATTTAATATAATTGTAAAAGGACCTGGCATAAATGTATCTATTAATTTTTCTTCTATTTCATTTGGTTTTTCTACAATATCATAAATCATTTTCTTATCTGAGACATGAACTATTAAAGGATTATCTTGGGCTCTACCTTTAGCTTCAAATATTTTTTTACATGCATTATCAGAAAAAGCATTTGCTGCAAGACCATATACAGTTTCAGTAGGAAGTATGACTAAACCATCTTGTTTTAAAGATTTTATAACATTATTTAATTCATTTTCTTTTATAGAATTTATCCAATCATAAAATTTTGTCATTTTAATTACCTCTTTTACGATATAATATTATACCAAATAATCATATTTTAAGTCAAGTTAAATGTCTTTGATGATATTTTTATAAGAAATGAAAAAAATTTTATAAATTGATTGAAATTATTAGTTTTTTTTGTTATAATTTGAATGTTCATATATAACTAAGTTACTTTAATAAGCAGCTTAGTTTTAAATTTACATTAAGGAGGAAATATTTTATGAAAAAAGTACTAAGATTTGCAGTTGTTATTAGTATTATTTTTACTATGTTAAGTGGAAATGTAGCAGTAATAGCAGCAGAAGTTGTAGACCCAGAAGGTAAATCAACAGTAGTAGAAACGACTACACCTACAGAAGAAACAACTACCACTGAAACAACTACAACACAACCAGATGAGGAGGACTCAAGTAAAACATCTGGAGAAACAGTTGATGAAAAAACTGACGAGAAAGAAGATGAACCTAGTCAATCAACTGAAGAAAAAACTGAAGAAGAAACAGTAAATACAAACGGTGAAGATACATTAAATGATGAACAAGGTACAAAAACAGAAGAAAATACTGAAACTAATTCATCAAATTATAATGTAGAAACTATGAACACTTTACCTAATTATGAAATAAAAAGTATCAAAAATTCATTAAACCCATTACTAGGAAGTTTGGAATTAAAAATAGATTTAAGACTTCCACAAAAAAAAGTAAGTGCTAATAGTATAAAAGTAACATTAACTAAAGGTAATAGTGTCATAACATCAACAGAAAAAGCAACAGGAGAGGCAAGCGAAAAACAATTATTTTATACTTTTAATGACTTAGAGCCAAGTGATGAGAATGAAAAATATTCAATAAGCATCGAAGGAGCAGGATATCAATCTTATAAGGCAACAGGCATTGAAATTAAAGCAAACACAACAACAGAATTAGAATTTACTAATGGATATGATGCAACAAATGTAGATGAAGTAACTGGCAAAAGTATGGGAACAGGAGTAATAAGATTAGGAGATGTTGATGGAACAGGAGATGTTACAGAAAACGATAAAAATGCAGTATTAGCTAAAATAGAAGGAACATCTGGTAATGTTTCAGGATATAACTATGACTTAAATCAAGATGGAAATGTAGATATAGTAGACTTATCTTATACTGTAATAAATAAAGAGGGAAATGGATATATAGGACCATTACCAAGATATATAACAAACATAGATTTAGAAGCAGTATCATCAGTAGCTAATAAGGGATCTTATTATGAAGGACCATCTGATGAACTTGGAGTACCAAAAGACCCAACATTAGCAACAGACATAAAAGAAGTATTATCAAATAATGACAAACACGTAACATTACAACCAAGTGATCCAACTCAAGAAATATCTACAATAAATCCAATAGAACTTGAAATAAATTTAGGAGAAGATACAGAAACAGCTAAAACAGAATATATAAATATTGCACCATCTACAAATGCAAACAACAATATAACAGAAGGTGTTATTACAGTAGGTGGACTTAACGCTGACAATGAAGAAGTAACAGTATCATGCGAAATAAAATATAGAGAGCAACCAGGTGTTGCAAAAGCAACAACAGAAAATACTGAAAAAGTTTTAGGAAGATATGCAAAGGTAGACGGAATAATGCAAATAGATGCACCTATTGTAAGAATTGCAGAAGGTGGAGATACTGGAACAGCATGGATTGAATCAGATGGAAGTATAACAATAGATTTTGGAAAACAAATAGCAGTAAAGAAAGTTACTATAACAGTAACAGGAACACAAGGAAATAGATTAGCTGATATAGGAAAAGTAGAATTCTTAAACGGAATGGAAGACAAAATACCTGAACCACAATTAGGAACACCAGAATTAAGAGAACAAGAAATCCTAGATTCAGTAAATGAAGAAGGATTTACAATAAGATGGAACAATGTTCCAAATGTTACAGGATATAGAGTAATAGTAAGAGCAGAAATTAATGGAGAAGAAGTAACAGAAATACATGAAGTTAATGGTCATGAATATCAAATGATGACATTCTGTGGAGGAAAATTCATAAAAGACCTAATGAATCAAAACAAATACAATAGTTTCACAAAATACTATGTAAGTGTTTATTCAATAAATGGAGAATGGCAAAGTAAACCATCAAAAGAACTAGAAGTTCAACCAAAACCAACAAGTGCACCAGCAAAAGTTACAGGAGTAACAGCAAAAGGTGGATATAAATTAATAAAAGTAACATGGAATTCAGATCGTAGAGCATCAGATTACTTTGTATATTATAGAAAACAAGGAGAAACAGCATGGATATTAGCAAGTCCAACAACAGAAGCTGATGAAATTGTAATCGAAAATGGTAAAATAGTAGAAGGAAAAACACAAAAGGTAACAAAAGGAATTTTAGAGACAAACTTTACAATTCAGAATTTGGAAAGTCTAGTATCATATGAAGTTATGGTAAAGAGTCGTAACTATATGGGAATGAGCCCAGATTTACCTGATAATGAATTAGCAACAGCAAAAACACTAGATGCTCAAGAAGTTAAGTTACCAAATTACAATAGAATAAATAAACCTGTTTTAGATGAAGAAGGAAATGAACAAGTTGGAGTATTAACACAAGGAATAAAAGGAATATGGCATTCATCTAATGGAACAACTTATTCTATGAAAGACAGTGAATTAGATACAACAGAAGATGGCTCATTAATAAAAGAAGGTAATAAATATACAGCAAAAGGTGTGGCAGATAATAGCTATAGTTCATACTTTAAATCAACAGACTGGGATGCTGGTGGATTCTATGATGGAAGCGAAAAAGGAATAATAGTAGAATTTAATGAACCACATAAAATGAATTATTTAACAATAGCAAAAGTACAATGGACTGGAGTATTCCAACATGCAACATTACATTATAAAGATATGGAAACAAATGAACTAATAAGAGTTCGTGCATCATTAATTGCACAAAGAAAAGATGTAAGTGGATTTAGCTATGTAGCAATTAAATTAGCAAGACCAATTACAACTGATAAATTAGTTATCGGTGTAGGTGGCGGAGGAGATCTTACAATTGCAGAAATGGGATTCTATGATTATGATACAATAGAAGATGACATTAATGCATTATTTGGAGATTCAATGCACCTAACACTTGCAGATGATATTGATATATCAACATTAGAAGGAAAACAAGCAGCATATGCAAAAGTTGATGCTATAGAAAAGAAATTAACAACACCAGATGAAGAAACAAAAGAAATAAATCCAGAAGCTGACATTTTAAAGAAAGAATTAGAAACAGCTAGAACATTAATACAAAAAGGTGATTTAGGAAAAATAACAAAAATAAACAGTACAATGTCAACATGGTATGATACATCAAGTGCAGACAATAAAAAAGATGTAGAATTTAGAGGAAGTTTAAACGGATGGCAACCACTTGGAGTTGTAGGACGTAGTGGAGAAGAAATCACAGTATATGTAGGAAACCCATATAAAGTAGTAGGAGATTCAACAAGACTACAACTAATTTTCACACAATGGCGTGCAGAAGTTGGTTCATGGCAAACAACAGTTAAAAATTTAGTTGTTGGACCAAATACAATAACATTACCAGACTTAATAACAACTAATAGAGAACGAGGAGGTTCACTATACATAAATTATACTGGATTAAAAGATGATGATCCAACAAGATTTATAGATAGAGAATATGCAGTTAGAGTATCAGGAGGAATTGAAATACCAGTACTTGATTTAAGTACAAAAGAAGTACCAGATACACTAAATTATGGTCCTGCACAAAGAGTTCCATTAACTGAAGCTGAAAGAACTGAAAGAATAAAAGCATATGTAGATGCACTAGAAACAACAGTAGCATCATTAGAAAAGAGACATAAAGAAGAATGTTTAAAATCAACAAATGAATATACAGTGCAAGCATATGATGATGGATCTGATTGTATATTAACAGCAACAGAAATAGTAATGGATACAATGATGTATTCAGTATCTTCAAAACAAATTTGGCAAGGACTAGAAGAAAAAGGATATACATCAAAAGAACAAAAAGTAGAAGGACTTACAAAATCATTAAAAGCAATGGAAGACATGATGGAATTATTCTATAATCAAAAAGGACTAAGTAAAGAAGGAACACAAAAAGTAGATTATAAAGATACATTCCCACGTACAAGACAAAATATTAGATGTATGAGAATGACAGGAACAGCATTCATGTATGCTGGAGGATTACATATAGGAATACAATGGAATGAAGTAAAAGACCTAGCAAAAGGAGTACCATTTACAGTAGATTCAAATGGAAAAGTAACAGGTTCAGAAGGAAATTACTTTGGATGGGGAATTGCACATGAAATTGGTCATGTAATTAACCAAAAAGCATATGTACATGGAGAAGTTACAAACAATTACTTCTCAATATTAGCTCAAACAGATAACACGAGAAATACAGTAAGATTTAACTATAAAGATGTTTATGATAAAGTAACATCTGGAAAAGTAGGAAAATCACAAAATGTATTTACTCAATTAGGATTATATTGGCAATTACATTTAGCATATGACTTAGGAGGATATAACTATAAGAAATTAAGTACACCAGCAGAACAACTTGCAAACTCAATATATGCTAGAATAGATAGAATTGCAAGAGATACATCAAGAGCACCACAAACTAATATAAAATTACAACTAGTAGAAGGAGATACAGAAAATAATTTAATGAGATTAGCTTGTGCAGCAACTGAAAAGAATGTATTAGAATTCTTTGAAAGATGGGGAATGGTACCAAATAAAGATACGATAGATTATGCTAACCAATTTGCTGAGGAAACAAGAGCAATCTTCTATGTAAATGATGAATCAAGAAATTATGTATTAGAACAAAAACCAGAAATAAAAGCAGATAATACAAAATTAACAGCATCAATAACAAATGCACCTAATAGCAGAATTAATGGAAACAAAGTAAACTTACAATTTAACTTTGAAACAGATAATACAGATGGAATATTAGGATATGAAATATTAAGAACTTATAAAGAAAGAGGCAATGAAGTTACAAGAACAGCAGCATTTGTAGAAGGAAATGCAACAGAATATACAGATGTAATATCAACTATAAATAATAGAGTATTTACTTATAAAGTAATAGCTTATGATAAATACTTAAATAAAATAGGAGAAGTAACATTAGACCCTGTAAAAGTTTCACATCAAGGTGAAATTGATAAAGACGGATGGGTAGTTACAACAAATGCAACATCAACGACAGATGTAAAAGTAGAAAATGATACAACTAATAAAATAGTAGATACATCAGATGAAGCACAAATAATTTCAGGAGTATCAGCACTTGCAGATAATGAATATAAAGCATTTGAAGCAAAAACAAATGGCGAAGATGTAGAAATAGTAATAGAACTACCAGAAGTTAAGAAATTAGTTGCACTTAAATATTTTGCAGATGAACCAATAACAAATTATGAAATTCAAGTAAAGAAAAATGTAAATGATGAGTGGACTACAGTTAAATCACAAGAAAATTCAGACAGCAAATTTAGTGGAGGAGAAGAAACATTATACTTTACAAAAGTAGGAGAAGATGGAAAGAACGAAATATATAATTACGATTATGATGCTACTTATGTTAAATTTATAATACATTCTTCAAGTATATCAATAAAAGAATTAGATTTAATTGGTCAAACAGGAGATAATGTAGAATTTAATGAACAAGGTTCAATAGGATTAAATAAAGAAGAATTTACATATGATGAATCAAAAGGATATAAAATAGAAAAAGATTCTATTATATTTACAGGAAAATATAAAGGAAATCCAGCTTATAATGTTGTATTAATATGGTATCAAGCAGATGATTCAAGTGATTGGCAAATAGTAGAAGGATATCAAGTAATATTAGCAGATGATCCAGGAGAAGCAAATCTTGGTGAAACAAGTGATGGAAATTGGGTATTTGTAGTAGACAAACAAGTTACAGGAGATAATGGACAAAAATCAGATAATCCAGTTTATACAATGTTAAAAGAAGGAAAAGGAAAAATAAGAGCAGAATTATATCGTGTAGATAATGCACAAACTCTAGATGGAGATAGAGTAGTTAGTGATACATTAGTAACAACATTACCACAAGAATTTGACTATATTACACTAACAGACAGTAGAACAAAATAATAAATTCGTAGAGAGTTAAAAACTCTCTACGTAAATGAAATTTATAAGGAGGACATTAATGAAATTAAGTAAAAAAGTTAAAATATTTATCGCAGTCATGGCAATAGTTCTTATAGCAATAACAGGTTTTGTTTTAGCAAGTGGTTCAGAACCAACTCCATTAGAAGATGTTGTTACAAGAGATCATTCAAGTGTATATTTTGAACAAGAACCAAATGACCCAACAAAAATAAATGTATATCTTGGAATGAATGATTCAGCAAGTATAGCAAGTTTTCAAATAGGACTAGAAATAGATATGGCAGATTGCTATGATTCAACATTTGATTGGACCACAGGAGATTTAACTAAAAATAATCCTAAATTTAAAGAAGCAATATCATCTGAAAAAGATAAAGATGAAGTAACAGGAAATTTAAAAGAAAACTTAAACCTATATTATGTAGGAACAGAAGAATTAAATCAATTAGAAAAAGATGAAGATGTAGATATAGATGTAGACCATATAAAATTAGGAACAATAAATATTATCCCAGATGAAGAGGCAAATATACCAGTAAGAAGTTCATATGTTTCAATACAAGCAAGAGATAATTTTTCAAAAACAGTATCATTATCTCACGAACCTGAACCTATAAAAGTAGATTTAGATGAAATGTATTCAGGAAATATAATATTAAAAGAAGTTCCATCAATAGATAATTTAACAGCACATTCAGAGGCAATTGTTGAAGGAGATGTACCAAATCCAGAAGAAGTAAATGGTTCAAAAGTAGTAGTAGACTTTGAAGTAAATAATACTACAAATTCATTAACAGCATTAGAGGTACAATTAATTGATGCTGAAGGAAATGTAAAAGATAAGAAAACATTAGACATTAGCAAATTAAGTGAACAAATACCAGTAAACTTTATTGTAAAAGATGAAGGAGTATATAAAATACAAATAGTAGGTTCATATGTTGTAGATGGAGAAAATGGAGAAGAAACAGTATCAAATGTAGTATTAAAATCATCATCAGGACAAAATGCAGAAATATCAAATATTGAAGTAGTACATACAACAGAGCCAAAAGATCCAACACCAAGCAATCCAGGTGAAACAGATCCAACACCAAGCAATCCAGATGGAACAGATCCAACACCAAGCAACCCTGAAGGAACAAATCCAACACCAAGTAATCCAGAAGGAACAGATCAGACACCAACTAATCCATCAACTCCAAATGGTGGAAATTCAAATAGACCAAATGGGTCACTAAATACAGGTGGAAATCGTTCTGTAACATGGATAGTAGTTACTCTAGTAGTATTAGTAATTGTTGCTATAGGAATAGTAATAGTAAAATACAAAATGAAAAAGGGTACAAAACATTAAAATATAAAAATTGAAAGACCTAGAAAAACTAGGTCTTTTTTATAGTTTCATTTTTTTTTAATATAAAAATTGAAAATACTTGTAAATAATGATATAATAAAAAAGATAAATTTTTTTACTCTGTTTATCAGTATAATAATATTCATGATGAGAGCAAATGCTCGAAAGGAGGAAAAATGTTGGATTTCCAAACTGCTTTAAAAATTAAGGAGGCAATCAAACAAGAAAAAAAGATTGAGATTAACCTAACAGATGTATGTAGAATGCAGATTATAGGCACATATACAAATTATACTGTTTTGGGAGTACAATCTGGCCATCGTACTATACTTGTTTTGGTGGAATTTTCAGAAAAGTTTGGATTTATCATTAACAGAATAAAAATACTGGAATGGTAAAATTCAACAAAAGAAGAACCACTTTTTACATTTAATGTGGTTCTTTTTTCTATATATTGTAAAAAATTAGGACATATATATGAACAAACTATTGAAATTTCACGAAAAATTTGATATAATCTTAATGTTTAGCTATGATTTGCTATGTAGAAAATTCTTACTAAAAATGGAAAGGAGGTCTAATTTCTCTTTTGTAACCAGTAAACAAGGCAAAAAAGTATACTTTATAAGGAGGAGACAAATGAGTATTACTTTTGTAGTGGCATTCTTTATTGCCATTCTTGCTACGTCTTATGCAGTATTCAATTATGTCAATGTAAAATCCATTGATGAAGGAACTGCAGAGATGAAGGAGATTGCATCTGCAATCAGAGTAGGTGCTAATGCCTTTTTAAAGAAAGAATATAAGGTATTAGTAATAGTAGTAGCAATTGTTGCTGTAATTGAGGCACTTATGTTTTTTATACCAAGTGCAATAGCATTTTTGGTTGGAACAATAATGAGTGCTATGGCAGGTCTCTTTGGCATGAAAATGTCTACCTATGCGAATGTACGGGTTACCAATACAGCAAGAACCACAAAAAATATTGGTAAGTCAGAAAAGGTAGGACTAAAAGGCGGAAGCGTGATGGGACTCAGTGTAGCTGCATTTTCCATTGTCGGATTGGCAATAGTGTATTTCTTATATAAATCTTATTTGTATGAGATATCAACTATTACAAACTGGATAGGAATTTCATTTACACCGATGTCTATGATATTTTCTTCATATGCACTGGGATGCTCAATGGTTGCAATGTTTTTCCGTGTAGGCGGAGGTATTTATACAAAAGCAGCCGATATGGGAGCAGATCTAGTTGGAAAAACAGAAGAAAATATTCCAGAAGATGACCCGAGAAATCCCGCAGTTATTGCAGATTGTGTAGGAGATAATGTCGGAGATACGGCAGGTTTAGGATCTGATTTGTTAGAGAGTAATGTGGGAGCTATTGTAAGTGCAGTAATTACACCGATATTTCTTTTTATTGCATTTCAAGCTAATAGCTTGAAATTTGGCAAAGAACTATTGGAAAAATTAATAGTATATCCTATTGGATTTTCTGCATTTGGATTATTATCTTGTATGATAGGTCTTACATTTGCTTTATACAAAAAAGACGGAAAAGATCCAGAAAAAGAATTAAATATTGCTACATGGGTCTCAGCGGGACTCACAGGAATTATTAACTTATTGTTTACAGTAATCTTATTGTCTAAAGAAGACATAGGAGATTTACCTTTTAAATATGGTTATATATCTCCATGGATTTCTTCGATAATAGGTATTGCAAGTGGTATCTTAATAGGTATGATTGCAGAGTATTATACAAGTGATAAGTATAAGCCAACTCAAAGCATTGCAAGAGCCTCTAAAATGGGAGTAGCTTTAAATATCACACAAGGACTTTCAGGTAGTATGAAGTCTAATCTTGCATCTTGTATTATTATAGGTGTAGGTGTATATATTTCTTCACAAATATCTGGAAGCTATGGAGTTGCAATGGCAGCGGTAGGAATGCTTTCATTTGTTGCAATCACAGTATCTGTTGATACATATGGACCCATTAGTGATAATGCTGGCGGTATTGCTGAAATGGCAAAATTAGGTGATGATGTCAGAGTAATAACAGATAAATTGGATTCTGTTGGCAATACAAAAGCAGCTATCGGAAAAGGGTTTGCTATTGGGTCAGCAGCTTATGCAACAATATCGTTGTTGAATTCTTATATGTATAGTTTTACTTCAGTCGACATAATACAAGTATCTTTGGATGTGCTTCAACCTCGAATATTCTTTGGAGTAATTGTAGGAGGAGCTATCATTTGGTACTTCTCTGGAATGTTGATTGAATCAGTTAGTAAATCTGCAGAAAAAATGGTAGGAGAAGTTAGAAGACAGTTTAAAGAAATAGCAGGACTCAGAGAAGGAAATGCTAAACCGGATTATAAGAGGTGTATTGAAATTGCTACAGATGGAGCATTAGCAGAAATGAAAGCACCTGCTTTGATCTCAATTGTATTTCCTGTACTTGGTGGATTTTTATTTGGTCCGCAGTTTGTTGCAGGAATACTTTTTGGAGCAATTTTATCAGCAATTTTGCTGGCAATATTCTTTGGCAACAGTGGAGGAGCCTGGGATAATGCTAAAAAGCATATCGAATCTTTAGGTGGAAAGGGTTCACCAGAGCATGTAGCTGCAGTAGTAGGTGATACTGTAGGTGATCCATTAAAAGATACGGCAGGACCATCTCTTGATATATTTATCAAGATTATGAACACTGTGTCATTGGTATTTGTAAACTTTTTTAAGGCGGTATATCTGTTTAAGTAAGAAGTATTCTACCACTATGGTAGAAAAAGAAAAGCGAGTAGTTTTAGAAAATTCTAAAACTACTCGCTTTTTATAAATAATAAAGAACCAAATAATTTAAAATCCATATAATAAATAAAGAGTAAAACAACAAAAAGAAGGTGTTAAAAGTATGAATAAACAAATAGTTATAATATTAATGCTAATAATTATAATTGTGATAATGACAGTTGCTTATTCATCATTTGTTACTCAATCAATATTAAATGGAAACTCTCAAATTACTGGTGAATGGAATGTAAAGATTGTAAAAATAGATGTACAAGATATAAGTGAAGGATGTGAACCTGGAGATACAGAATTTACAAATACAAATGTAAAATTTAGTACTAAATTAAATAAACCAGGTGATTCTGCAACTTATTTGATAACAATAGAAAATGCAGGAACAATTGATGCTAAATTAGAATATGCAGCATTTAGAATTGCAGATCCAAATGGTTCACCAGCTATAACCTATTGCATGACACATCCTGATGATTTATTACCAGCAGGTGAAAAAACAAGTTTTACAGTTACTGTTATATATAAAGAAGATACAGTTCAAGTTCCTGAAATAAAAACAAAAACTTTAACAGGTACAATAGAATATGTACAAAAGTAAATATATATAACACAAAAAAATAAAAATCATATAATAATATGAGATAGAAATTATTTAATTCTTAAATCTCATCATGTATTAAGAGGTGCTGAAAATGATTAACAATAAAAATCTCATAATTGTAGCATTAGTAATAGTAATATTAATAATGGCAGTTGGTTATTCAGCATTTGCTACTCAATTAACATTAAATGGAACAGCTGAAATTACAGGTGAATGGGATGTCAAGATAATAAATATAGAAGCTCAGGATGTTAGTGAAGGTAGTAACTGTGGAGAACCTCAGTTTACTAATACAAGTGCAATATTTAGTGCTGAATTAAATAAACCAGGAGATTCAATAACTTATGTAGTTACTATTGAAAATGCAGGAACGATTGATGCTAAATTAGATAATATAACATTTTCACCTGATGATGAAAATGGTTCTCCTGCAATAAATTATACAACTACAGAACCATCTAAAATTTTAAATGCAGGGGAAAGAACAACATTTACAGTAACAGTTGAATATGATTTAGAAACTACTGAAATACCATCAATAAAGACAAAAACAATAACAGGTATTATTGAATATGTACAAAAATAAGTTTATGAGACTGTAAAAATAATGATTATATAGAAGAATTTTTATTATAGGTAAAAATTCTTCTATTAATCTAAATTACAAGGTGAAAATTATGGGATATATAAGTATTTATGCATGTATTACAATAATTTTATCAATTAACAATATTATATTTTACACAAATATAATAAACCCATTATTTTGGGGAGGAATCTTCACATATCTGATACATGATGTTAAACATTATTATGTAAGATTTTCTAGTAATAAAAAATATTTAGCATATACAATCATAGTTGTTTGTGTATATCTTATTATCTTTTTTTATTTTGGATTTATTTTTGGATTTGTAAAAAGTCCATATAATCACAAAATAGGAGCGATATTAGAAAATTTTATAATATATATATTACCAATTATTGGTATTGAATTTACAAGGTTTGTTCTTGTAAATAGAAATAAAAAAAATAAAAAGATATTGATTTTTATAACAATAATATTAATTCTTTTAGAAATTCAATATAATACAATAAAAAACTTATATTATGAAAAAGAAGAATTTTTTAAATATATATTATCAAATGTAATTCCTTTAATATCATATAGTTCATTATACACATATTTAATATTAAAAGGATTATATTTATTACCAATAGTATGTAGAGTTATACATAAGTTTATAACTTTTACATTGCCATTATTACCTAAAACAAATTGGTTCATGATAGGAACAATTGGAGTAATATCACCAACAATAATATATGTGTTATTCAAATATGTATTTATGAAACAATCAAATGATATTAGGAAAAAGCAGAAAAATTTAGGAACAAAAATTAGTTATATAATAACGATAAGTTTGTCTATAATTTTAGTTTGTTTTATGTTAGGAATATTTAAGTATGAACCAATAGCTATACTTTCTAATAGTATGACACCTACCTTTAATAGAGGAGATGTGCTTATTTATAAAAAATTAAATGAAGATGAATTAAAAAAAATACCTAAAACATCAATTATTGTTTATAGTATAGGTGAACAAAATATAGCTCATCGTATAGTTGAAGTAATAAAAGAAAAAGATACAATTTTGTATAGAACAAAGGGAGATCATAATAATGCATCAGATTTGAATTTAGTAAAAACAGATCAAATTAAAGGTATTTATATGTTTCATATTAAATATATTGGTTATCCATCAGTATGGTTATATGACTATTTTAATAGCGAGGAGGAAACATGAAAAATAAAAAATTTAAGAATGTAGTCAAAGTAATTAGTGTTGTTATAATTATAATAGGAATTTTAATTATAAAAAGTGGGTATGAGTATAAAGAAAATATAGTTCCTGTATATAATTATTCAGCACAAAAGGATAGTAACTATGAAGTTTTGTTAAATCCAAATACATTTTATGAAAGTCAGAATCTTCCACAAGGACTATATTATGCTTCAAAATCAATAAAATCTTTTATGATAAATATGATATATGATTTTAAAGCAGATAAAAAAGCACAAATAGAATATAATTATAATATAACAGCAAATTTAATTGGAAATGTAAATGATAATAATAATCAATCAAAAGAAATTTGGAATAGAAATTTTGTATTAAGTGAAAAAAATGATGTTCAAGAAACAGATATAATATATGTAGATGAAGGTATTAATATTGATTATGAGTATTATAATGAGCTTGTTAATTCATATGAAGAAACATATGATATAAAAATTGATGCAATTTTAAAAGTTCGTTTTAATATTTCTTATAATATTAGTAATTTGGAAAGTGGTATAGATATTGATAATATAGAAGATTACATTGAATTAGATATTCCTATAACTAATACAGTTACTGGAGTTACAGAAAATTATGAACATCTAACTTCCAAAAATATTATGCCATCAATTCAAAAAGAAAATATAAAAATAATTTTTTATATAATAGGAGCGGTACTTATTATAAGTGGTATTGTAATGATAATAATGATGAAAAACAAAAAATCACCTGAAGAGAAATATAATTATAATATTGCTCATATTTTAAAATATTATGGAGATTTAATTGTTACTGTAATAAATAAGCCTAATTTAGATGGATTAAAAGTATTAAATATTAATAACTTAAAAGATTTAGTAGATGTTGCAGAACAGAACCAAAATAATATAATTCATTATGAGGTTATTGAAAATACGGAAAGTGATTTTTATGTAATTGTTAATGAATATGTATATGTTTATAGAGTAAAATCTGAGAAATTAAAATAAACTCTAGGAAATATAAATTTCCTAGAGTTATTATATTAAATCCATTCACCATATTTTTGTATATAAAATCTTTTTGCAATCATTGCAACAAAACAATACAAAATTGGGACTAAAATAATTATAGGAATAAATGCAAATGGTATAGGAACTAGACCAATTAATTTACCTAACCAAGTAAATGGAATAACTAATCCTATTATAGCTAATAAAATAGAAGAAAAGTAAACAAGTTTATGAGCATTGCTTTCGATAAATGGTATTTTTGCAGTTCTAATTATATGCATTCCGAGTAAATTTGATACTATACTATAAGAAAACCAGATTGTTTGAAATGTTGGAGCATCATTTAACTTGAATACAAGTAATAATATTGCAAATATAACAATATCAAAAATAGAACTTATAGGTCCCATAAATAGCATGAAATTTTTTAAACTGTTTATATTAAATTTTCTAGGTTCTTTAAGATATTCTTCATCTACATTATCAAAAGGTAATGTTAATTGTCCAAAATCATATAATAATCCTTCTACTAACAATTGAATAGGTGTTTCTGGAAGGAAAGGTAGGATAACACTTGCAATTATAACAGAGACAACTTCTCCAAAATTAAAACTTGTTGAAAGTTTAATATATTTCATTAAATTAGCATAAGTTTTTCTTCCGTTCAGTTACACCATCTAATAAAACATGTAAATCTTTTTTCAATAAAATGATGTCAGCTGATTCTTTTGCAATATCAACAGCTGTATCAACTGAAATTCCTACATCTGAATTTGTTAATGAAGGAGCATCATTTATTCCATCACCCATATAACCAACAACATTATTAGATTCATGTAAAATTCTAACAATTCTAGCTTTTTGAATAGGTGAAAGTTTTACAAAGATATTACATTTCTTTAGAAGTCTTAATACTCCAGTATCACTTAATTTTTCAATTTGTTTTCCTTCTATAATAGTATTAGAATTTATACCAACTTTTTTACAGATACATTTTGTAATTTCTAAATTGTCTCCTGTCAAAACTATAACACGAATTCCAGCATTATTTAGATTTTCTATAGCAGATTTAGCACTTTCTTTTGGAGGATCTAGAAATCCTATAAAACCTAAAAGTATCATATTTTTTTCATCTTCTACAGTAAAATCAGAAACATCAGGAATATCATTTTTTTGACATACAGCAATAACTCTTAAACCATCTTTATTAAGCTCTGTAGAAATTCTTTTTATATTCTCTTTAATTTCTCTAGTTATTGGTGATATTGTACCTTGATAATCTACCATAGTACAAATATTAAGTATTTCTTCAACAGCACCTTTTGTAATTAATTGTTTTTTATTTCCATCTGTAACAATAACAGACAAACGCCTACGAGAAAAATCAAAAGGAATTTCATCTACTAATTTGTATTTATCTACATATTCATTCATATTATTTTGTAAAGCTCTTGCAACAACTGCTTCATCAATATTACCTCTTAAGCCAGTTTGAAAATAGGAGTTTAAAAATGCATGTTTTAAAACTCTAAAATCTTCTTGACCATGAATATCTAAATACTTTTCCAAAACAATTTTGTCTTCTGTAAGAGTTCCTGTTTTATCAGTACATAAAATATTGATAGATCCAAAACTTTGAATTGAATCCAGTTTTTTTACAATAGTTTTCTTTTTAGACATTCGAATAGCACCTTTTGAAAGACTAGAAGAAAGAATTACTGGTAGAAGTAGAGGAGTAATACAAATTGCTATTGCTACTGCAAATGTAAAGGCTGTTACAGTACTATGTTTAGCAACATTTAATACGAAAACTATAGGAATTAAAACAAGCATAAATTTTATTAGTAATTTACTTATATTTTCTATTCCAGTTTGAAATGCAGATTTTGGCTTGCTACTATTAATAGTATGAGCAACCTTTCCAAAATAGGTATCATCAGCAGTTTTTATAACTGCACATTTTCCAGAACCACTTATGACATTAGTTCCCATAAAACAAATATTGTCTAAATCTGAAATGTTATCTAATTCAGATGAATTAATATCAATTTCTACACTCTTTTTAACAGCATCAGATTCACCTGTTAAAGAAGATTGTCCGACATATAAATCTTTAGATTCTAAAACTCTAAGGTCAGCAGGGATTAAACTTCCTGCTGATAATAAAACAATATCACCTAAAACTACTTGATTTATAGGAATTGAAACTTCCTTTCCATCACGTATAACAGTGGTTGTTGTTGCGACAAGTTGTTTTAATTTTTCAGCAGCCTTGTTTGAATTGTATTCTTCAAAAAATTCTAGTAGAGTACTTGTAACTACTAAAATTGCAATTACAATAATATTTGCATAACTTGGTATTTCTGCTAAATATACATCTGTATAAAAAAGGATACAAGCTATCCCAAGCAAAATACTGTTAAAAGGGCTAAATAAACTCCCTAAAAAATAGTGATACCATTTTTTAGGTTTTGATTGTTTAACTTCATTTAATCCAAATTTATTAATAAGGTTTGTAGCCTCTTTGGATGTTAAACCAGATTCTTTAATATTAAACTCTTTTAAAAATTCATTTTTATTTAAAGTACATTGTTTACCATATAATTTTTCAACATTTACATCTTCTTTTATATTTGACAACGAGAATCAACTCCATTTCCTTTATAATTATACCACTAAAATTTAAAATTTAAGCAAATAATAAAAAAAGAATATATTTTTTTAATATATTCTTTATAAAATATTATTTATCAACAATCATAGGACCAATATTAGTAACAGTACCTGCCCCTAAAGTTAATACAATATCATTTTTCTTAACATTACTTTTTAAATAATTTGCACAATCTTCTAAAGAAGGAATATAAATAGCATCTTTTCCTAATTTTATAATTTCATCTACTAAATCTTTAGAAGAAATATTGTAAGTATTAATTTCTCTAGCTGCATAAATATCTGTAACAATTATTTTATCAAAAGATAATAGAGCATGTGCAAAATCATGTAATAAATTGAATGTTCTACTATATGTATGTGGTTGAAATACAACCCATGAGGTATTATACTGTTTGTTTTGTAATGCTTTAGCAGTAGCGGAAACTTCTGTTGGATGATGTCCATAGTCATCATATACTCTTGCACCATTTACAAAGCCTTTAAATTCAAATCTTCTATCAGCACCTTTAAACTTTTCTAATGCAGTTTTTATATATTGTACTGAAATTCCATAGTAATCACATAATGCTATTGCAGCAAGAGCATTTAAAACATTATGTTTGCCAGGAATAGAAAGTTTAATATGTTCATAAAATGTATTAGATTTATATACATCAAATTGTGGAAAACCTTCTTCATCAAATTCTATATTATTAGCATAGAAATCTACATTATTATTTTTTATACCATATTTAATAGTATGAGCTTTTGTATAATCAGATAATTCTAAACAATTATTGTCATCACCATTTATTACTAAAAGACCATCACTGGGAAGTAATTTTACATATTTTATAAAAGCATTTTTTATATTTTCAAAAGTTTTATAATAATCTAAATGATCATTATCTATATTAAGTACAATTTCTGCTTTTGGACTAAATTTTAAAAAACTTTCAACATATTCACATGCTTCTATAATAAAAGTTTCACTATTACCAACTTTATAGTTTCCACCAATTTCTTTTATAATTGCACCAACTTGTATGCTAGGATCTTTTAGAGCTTCAATAAAACATAAAGATACAAGGGAAGTAGTAGTAGTTTTTCCGTGAGTACCTGAAATTGCAATAGTATCTTTATAGCATCTAGTAAGTTCACCTAAAAAATCAGCTCTTTCTATAACTGGAATTCCTAATTCTTTTGCTTTTATAAGTTCTACATTGTCATTTTTTATAGCGGCAGTATATACTACACAATCTGCACCAATTACATTTTCTGCTTTATGCCCAACAGTTATTTTTATTCCTGCATTTTCTAATGTATGTAATATATCTGAATCAACATTATTACTGCCGGAAACCTCAAATCCCCAATTTACTAAGATTTCTGCAATACCACTCATGCTAATTCCACCAATTCCAATCATATGTATTTTATGATATTTTTTTATATTATCTATATTTGGCATTATAAACACCCCTTGTGAAAATTTCGTTTAAATTATATACTTATATAATGCAAATTTCAAGATTTTTGTTCCAAAAAAATAAAATTAAAAGCAGAATCAAGATTTCTTTAGAAATAAAACTTACTAGAATATAATTAGAATATAAAAAACGAAATTAAAATTTTCTAGGCAATAAAATTGCCAAGAAAATCTAAAATTCGCATAATTATCTTCTACGTCAAGTCATCATTTTCATGATGACTTTCCTAGAATATAAAAAATTTGAAAAAAAAAGAAGGAAAAATAAATTTTATGTAGAATATTATATTAGTACATAAGAAACATACATGTACAAATTTATAGAAACAGTGGAGGTGCACACAATGCAAATAACAGACGTACGTTTAAGAAAAGTAAATTCAGAGAACAGAATGAAAGCTGTTGCTTCTGTAACATTCGATAATGAATTTGTTATTCATGATATCAAAGTTATCGAAAGTCAAAATGGATTATTCATTGCTATGCCAAGCAGAAAAACTCCAAACGGAGAATTCAAAGACATAGCTCATCCAATTAATGCTGAAACAAGAGAGAAGATTCAAAAAGCTATATTAGAGGCTTATGAAGCTCCTGAAACAGAAGAATCAGCAGAATAATAAATTTTAGCCCCTTAAAAGGGGCTTTTTTTTTTGTAAAATACTTGAAAAAAGTGCAGAAACAATGTAAAATAAATAAGAATAAAAAACGGAATTTATAAAAAAGTGAGGATATATATGTATTTAATAGTTGGACTAGGCAATCCTGAAGAAGAATATAGTAAAACAAGACATAATATGGGATTTAATGTCATTAACAAAATTGCAGAAAAATATAATATTCAAATAAATAAAAATAAATTTCAAGGATTATATGAAAATACAATAATAGAAAACAAAAAGGTAATATTATTAAAACCACAAACGTATATGAATTTAAGTGGAGAAAGTATAAAAAAATTTGTTGATTTTTATAAAATTGATAAGGAAAATATCATAATTATATATGATGATATGGATATTGAATTAGGAACAATAAAAATCAGAAAAAAAGGTAGTAGTGGTGGACATAATGGAATAAAATCAATAATACAAGAATTAGGTACAGAAGATTTTTCAAGAATAAGAATTGGAATAGGAAAACCAGAACATAAAGGAGACGAGATAAACTATGTATTAGGTGCTATTCCAGAGGAGGAACGTATTATTTTAGATAATGCAGTAGAAAAAGCAGAAGAAGCCACTATAGAAATAATAAAAAATGGATTAGATATTGCAATGAATAAATTTAATTAGAAAGGTAAAGACATGATAGAATTAGTAGTTAATAGAAAAGATAATACAAGAACAATTACAACTATTGAAAATGGAAAATTAGTAGAAATATATGAGGAAAATGAAGAAAACCAAAATGCAAGGAACGAAGGAAATATATATGCTGGAATAGTAAAAGATATAATACCAGGAATGCAGGCAGCATTTATAGACATAGGAACAGAAAAAAACAGTTTTATACATGTAAAAGATATTGTTCCTCAAATAGATGAAAAGATTGAAGAAAAGAAAGAATATAAAATAAAGGATGTAGTAAAAATAAATGATAAATTATTAGTTCAAATACAAAAAGATAGTAATGAGAAAAAAGGAGCTAGAACATCTACACATTTTAAAATAACAGGAAAATATATTATATTAATGCCAAATACTCAAATTGTAACGATTTCACAAAAAATAGAAAATGAAAATGAAAAAGAAAGACTTCTAAAAATTGTAAAAGACAATTTACCAGAAAATACAGGAGCAATTATAAGAACTGCTGCTGAAAATAAAAAACAAGAAGAAATTATAAAAGATATAGAACAATTAAATGCAAAATGGAATGATATATTATCAAAATTTAAAAAATGTACAAATGAACCACAATTAATATATAGAAGTCCAGATATTATTGAAAAAATAATAATAGATATGCCAGAAGACAAAATAGAAAAAATTGAAGTCAATTCAAGAAAAGATTATGAAGAAATCAAGAAAAAAATAGAGAATACTAAAATAAAATTAATATTGGAAGAAAATCAAGATTTATTGAAAAAATACGATTTAGAAAAGCAAATTGAAAAAACTAAACAGAGAAAAATTTGGTTAGATTGTGGAGGATTTATAACAATAGATATAACAGAGGCATTAGTTGCAATAGATGTAAATTCAGGAAAATTCACAGGAAAAACTACATTAGAAGAAACAGTTTATAAAGTAAACTATGAAGCTACAATAGAAATTGCAAAACAATTGAGATTGAGAGATATAGGTGGAATTATTATAATTGATTATATAGACATGCTAAAACAAGAAAATAAAGAAAGAATAGAAAAATTATTAAAAGAAGCATTAAAACAAGATCGAGCAAAAACACAAGTAGAAGGTTTTACTAAATTAAATTTAATGGAAATGACGAGAAAACATATTTGTAGCCACAATAGTTAAAATTTTGCAGAAGGGAATGTAATAATATTGAAAGTAGGATTTGTATCATTAGGGTGTAGTAAAAATTTAATAGATACAGAAATAACAATAGGACATTTTAAAAAACATAATTATGAAATAGTAAACAATCCACAAAAAGCTGAAATAATTGTAATAAATACATGTGGTTTTATAGAATCTGCAAAAGAAGAGGCAATAAATACAATATTAGAAATGGCAGAATATAAAAATAAAAATTGTAAGTATTTAATAGTAATGGGTTGTTTAGTACAAAGATATTATGAAGAATTAATAAAAGAATTGCCAGAAGTAGATTTATTTATAAAAATAGATGAATATGATAAATTATGGGAGAAAATCTATAAACTAATAGAACAAGATACAGTAGAAATAAATTCTAAAAAAACAAGTAAAAAAATTACAGAAATAAAACCACTTCCAATACCAAATTGTAATGAATTTTATGAAAGAATATTAACAACAGGAGAAAATTATGCATATTTAAAAATAGGAGAAGGTTGTAGCAACAGGTGTACATATTGTGCAATTCCATATATTAGAGGACCATTTGTTAGCAGAAAAATGGAAGAAATTATACAAGAAGCACAAATATTAGCTCAAAAGGGAATAAAAGAAATTATAATTATAGCACAAGATACTACAAAATATGGAATAGACATTTATGGAGAATCCAAATTACCAGAATTATTACAAAAAATATCACAAATACCACAAATAAAATGGATAAGATTTTTATATTCATATCCAGAAGGAGTATCAGAAGAATTAATACAAATTGTAAAAACAAATAAGAAAATATGTAAATATTTTGATATACCAATTCAACATATCTCAAATACAGTTTTAAAAAGAATGAATAGAAGAACAAGTAAACAAGAAATAGAAAATCTTATAAATAAATTAAGAAAAGAAATACCTGATGTAACTTTAAGAACAAGCGTAATGGTTGGATTTCCTGGAGAAACTGTAGAAGAATTTAATGAATTAAAAGAATTCGTAAAAGAGGCAAAATTTGATAAATTAGGTGCCTTTATGTATTCTAAAGAAGATGGAACACCTGCAGAAAAGTTACAAAATCAAATACATGGTAATACGAAAAAATCAAGATATAATCAAATAATGCAAATACAACAAAAAATATCAAATGAAGAATTGGAAAAAAAGATAGGACAAGAATATGAAGTATTAGTTGAAAAAATTTCATCTGATAAAAAATATTTAATTGGTAGAACTAGTCAAGATGTTCCAGATATAGATGGAGTAGTATATATAAAAAATGACCAACAAAATTTACTAAATAAATTTGTAAAAGTAAAAATAATAGAAATTAGTAACAACTATGATTTAATGGCAAGATTAATATAAGGAGGTCTTATATGAACAAACAAGAACAAAATATAATGTTGATATTATCATCATTTGCAGAAGAACTTGAAGAAAAATTGGGTGAATCTATAGAACAAATAGAAAGAATAAAGTATTATGAAAAGTTTCAAATAAATGGAATTGACTTTAAAGATATATTCATAACAGAACAAAAAGATGTAGATGGCAATATAAGTTATCATGTATATAGTAGCAACACATCAAGAGAAATAATAAGAGTTAATAGTGATGGACAAACAGAGATATCACCAGAATTAAAAAAATTTTTAGGAGAAGTTGATCTTGAAGAAAGCATGTTAGAAAATGAAAGAGAAGGTGCAAAATTAAGAGGAGTATCAGAAAAAGTAAAAGATAAAGAAATAGAAAAAAATCAAGAGGAAAAAGTAGAAGAACAAATTCAACAAGACCTAAGTAAAGAACAGGATTTAGAAATCAGCTATTATAGAGAAATAAAAGATAATAATTTTGATGACAGAACAAAAAGTAATTTTAATGGTTGTCAAGAAAAAGGAATAGCATTTGATAAAAAAACAAATAGTTTTATGATGGTTGTAAAAATAAATGGTCAATTCCAAAGAGCAGAAGGATTTGAATTAGCAAAACCAACAATGAAAACAGTAATTAGTTTAGATGAAAAAGGAGAAAAAGTAGAGAAAAAAATTCCACATGCACTTATGAAAACCAAAGATACCAATAAAGAAGTTTCAATAACAATAGGGCAATATGGATATATTGAAGCGGCAACTGTAGATAGAATTGCTTGTGGAGAAAGAATAGAAATTCAACATGAAGAAAGTGGAGAAACAACACAAGGAAGAACAGAAAGAACATTAATGTCATCTATAAAGGCAGAAGGTGTAGAAGGATTACATAATTGGGCACATGAACATGAAGAACTTATAGAAGGAATGGAAAAAGATGAAACAATAGAAAAAGAAGATATAGAAGATGAAATATCAAATGGTGGAAAACATATATATACAAATGAAGAAGAAAAATTAATAGAAGAAGCAGCAAAAAATAGAGCAAAAATGTCAGTAGAAGGATTTAAAAAGATTTTAGAAGAAGAAACACAAAAAAATGAAGACATTGAGCAGAGAATAGATGAAGCAGTTGAAGTTGCAGAAGAACAGTCAAGAGGAAAATAAACTTTCCTAAAATATAAAAAAAGGATGAAGTATAATGATAATAGAACAATTAATTTTTATAATTATAGCTTTTGCTTTGTTTGTATATATTTTTATTCAGTTAATAAAAAAGAATGACACTAAATATGTTCCAATACTTGCAATACAAGCAGTAGGAATAGCAATAAAATTTATAGAAGTTTGTTTTATAAAAGAAACAAACATAATTGTAGCCATATTAACTTATGTGTTATCTATAATATTGCCAGTATTTGTAATCATATCAGAAAAGAAAAATAGCAATTTATTTGATTCAATAGACAGTACAATTGCTAGGATTTATTTAATATTTGGAAATACAAAACTGGCAAAAGATAAATTGATAAAACTTGTAACCAGAAATCCAGAATGTTATATAGGGCATAAACTTTTAGCACAAATATATGAAAAAGAGGGTGGAGAAAGAAAAGCAGTTGATGAGTATGCACAAGCAATAGAAATAAATAAAAAAGATTATGATTCATATTATAAAGTAGCCAATTTACTTATAGATTTAGATAAAAAAGATGATGCTGCTCAAATGCTTATAAGTTTACTTAATAAAAAGCCAGAATATGTAGAAGCAACAATAGCATTAGGAGATATATTAATAGAAAAAGAAGATTATAAAGAGGCTGTAAATATTTATACAGAAGCATTAAAATATAATCCAACAAGTTTTGATTTAAACTATAATTTAGGAATTGTTTATACAATGTTAAATGATTTTCAAAATGCAAAGATGTATTATGAAAAAGCATCTGAATTAAATTCACTTATATATAATACTAAATATAGTTTAGCAGAAATAGCTATTATTTATAAAGAATTAGAAGAAGCAGAAAAATATTTGATGCAAGTAGTTGAGGATGAAGAATTATGTGCAGAAGCATATTTAGAATTAGCAAAGATTAGTTTATTAAAAGGCGAAAAAGAACAAGCAATAAAATATGCAAATGTTGCAATACAAGAAAATCCTAAAAAAATTGTAGAAAAGATTCAAAAAGATGTTACATTTGCTATAATAATATCAAAATTATCAATTCCATTTAATTTAGAAGTTGAGGAAAACGAAAAAGCTAAAAAATTAACTAAAAAAGAATTAATTGCTAAACAGCACTTGGAAGAAATGGTAGAGATAACTAAAAAAATTGGATATGGTAATTTAAAAGTAAATAAAAAAGAAGAAATAGAAAAAGAAGAGCAAATTGAAAATCAAAGAGAAAGAGAATAATATTCATAAAAATTAGCAAATTTAATATACTATTACTAGGAGGGTATATGAAATTTGCAATAATAGGTGGAGATTTAAGAATTGCTAAATTAGCAACAATGCTTGCAAAAGATGAAAACAAAGTATATACATTCGGATTAGAAAAATCAGAAAACTTGAAAAATACAAAAAATATAATAGAATGTAACTCAGTAAAAGATGCAATACAAGATGTAGAAACTGTTATTGGACCAATTCCATTTTCAAGTAATGGAAAAACAATAAATATGCCATTTAGCGAAAAAGAGATAATAATAAGTGATTTGTTAAATTCAATAAAGTCAAAATTATTCATTGCAGGGGGAATACCTTTAGATATATATGAACTAGCAAAAAATAATAACATTGAACTAATAGATATAATGAAAAGAGAAGAATTGGCAATATTAAATACAATAGCTACTGCAGAAGGAACAATAAAAGTTGCAATAGAAAATACAGATACAATTTTGCATGGAAGTAAAGTTTTAATTTTAGGATTTGGAAGAATAGGAAAAGTATTAGCCAAAAAATTAGTGGGACTTTCTGCCAAAGTAACATGTGCAGCAAGAAAAGATGAAGATTTGGCATGGATACAGGCTTATGGATATAATATTACAAATATTAACACAATTAGTAAAAATCTAAATCAATTTGATATAATAATAAATACAGTACCACATATAATTTTGACAGCAGAAAAATTAAAATATGTAAAAAAAGATGTGTTGATAATTGACTTAGCATCTAATCCAGGTGGAGTAGATCAAAATGCAGTAAAAAATCTAAATTTAAAATTTATATGGGCATTATCATTGCCAGGTAAAATTGCACCAACTACATCAGCAGAATTTATAAGAGATACAATATATAATATAATACAAAGGAGAGAATAAAATGGAAATACAACAAGCAATAATTTTAGGAATAGTTCAAGGACTAACAGAATTATTACCAATTTCAAGTTCAGCACATTTGAATTTAATACCAATGATATTTAATTGGACAGTTCCAGAAAGTTTTGATGTAGCATTACATTTTGGGACATTATTAGCAATAGGAATATTTTTCTTCAAAGATTGGTTAAATTTAATTATAGGTGGATTAAAAAAGGTTATAAAAAAAGAAGATTCTGTAGAAGGCAGAATGTTTTGGTATATAGTAGCAGCAACAATACCAGGAGGAGCAATAGGATTTGTTTTAGATAAATATGCAGAAGATATTTTAACACAGCCACTTATAATGGCAATAGCATTAATAACAATGGGAATAATATTATACATAGTAGATAAAAAATCAAGTACAAAAACAGAATATGAAGAAATGACTTTTAAACAAACCTTTTTAATTGGTTTATCACAAGCTCTAGCATTTATACCAGGAGTATCACGTTCAGGTATAACAATGACAACTGGAAGAGCAATGGGAGTTTCTAGAAAATCAGCAGCAAAATATTCTTTTATGTTATCAGCACCAATAGTTTTAGCTGCAACAGTGTTTAAATTAGGAGATTTCATAGCATATTTTACAGTGGCTAGTACAACTGGGATAATAGCATTTATTTTAGGAGTACTTTCAAGTTTTATTGTAGGAATAATAGTTATAAAATTCTTATTACAATATTTGAACAAAGGAAGTTTTAAAGTTTTTGCTATATACAGAGTTATTGTAGGAATACTTGTAATTGCATGGATAATTATGAAATAAAAAGATATTGAATATCAATAGTTGAAGTGGAAAATTTAAAAATTTTCTGCCTCAACTTTTTTTGCCACGAACACCCCTGTTTTACAGTTGCTTATGATTTCATAAATCATACTAATTATAATGTTGTATAAAATTATTAAAAAAAGTGTAACATTTTATATTTTCATCCGTATTAAGTGTAGAAAGGAGAAAAATATGGAACAAGCAATAAAAAAATATGACACTGAATTATATAAAGAATTCTTAAACGGAGATAAAGAAGCATTTAATGAAATAATAGAAAGATATAGAAAAAAACTAATTTATTTTATTTTAAGATATGTAAAGAACTTAGATGTAGCAGAAGATATATCACAAGATACATTTGTGTATATGCTAGTAAATAAAAAGGACTATAATTTTAAATATACATTAAAAACATATATATATACAATAGCAAAATCTAAAGCAATTGATTATATAAATAAACATAAAAAAGAAGTTCTTTTAGATGAAAAATACTTTTACGAATTAGAATCTGAAACAGAAATAGATCAAGACTTAATAAAGGAAGAAAATAGAAGAGAAATATTACAATCAATAAAGTTTTTAAAAATAGAATATCAAACAATTATCTATTTAAAAGAATTTGAGGGTTTTAAATATAAAGAAATATCTATTATTTTAAATAAGACATTATCTCAAGTAAAAATTACATTATATAGAGCAAAAAGATCTTTAAAAAAAATAATGAAAAAGGAGGGATTTATATGTTAGAAAGGAATGAGTATATAAATCAAGTATGGGAAAAGTATAACAACTGTTTACATAATAATAAAATAAAAAAAGAATATAATAATAAAATTTTTAAAAATGTAAAAAGGAAATTAATTATAAAGAATATTATAGCAACAATTATAACTATTTTTTCTACTTTTGGAGTCGTATATGCGGGTATAACTGTATATAATAATTCTTTTATTTCAAAGAAAATAGATATAGATCTTATAGAACATTCAGAATTTAATGATAATTTTAGTAACACTTATAGTCAGGATTTTACACTTTTAGATGGTATTTCCTATAAAAAAGTAATGTCATATGAAGAATATTTAAGATATTCAAAAATAATGAATAATGCTTTAATTGAAATGAGTGAAGAAGATTTTGAAAAATATTTTTTAATAATTACTCATACTCGGTCGTTTTGATATGACAGGATTATATGTATCTAATATTTATGCTGATGAAAGTACTATGTATATAGAATTGAGAGAATACACAGATATAAACGAATATGCAAAACATAATAACATGATGTCAATTAAAATACCTTTAGAATTAAATAGAGATATTATGAAGATAAGCAAGATACCAGAAATTCCTAACATGGCTTCAACATATGTATCTATTGAAGAATTACCAACAAATTATAATAAAGAACAGGCTATTGCAGATAAATGCTTTGTAATAGAAGACTATAAAATTATATCTGATAATGTAAATCAGATGGATGAATTTATAAAGAAGACACAAGAAAACATTAATGCATGTATTAGAATATATGATTATAATCAATATAATGGAAAAAGAATAATAGATATTGAATATAAAAATGGAAAATATATAACAGCGATTTATAGAAATGGAATAGAAACAATATATAGTTTTTCAGGAAATAAAATAGAAATATCATATAATGAATATAGACAATGGTACAATATTGTAGTTATTGATGAGAGAACATTAGAATTAGATGGAGAAACAGAGAAAAATAACCAATCACAAATATTAACATATTTTATTAAATAATATACTTACATTTATTATAGAACCGAAAAGAAATATGATTTTCATATTTCTTTTTTGGTTTCAGGAATATTAACATGAATATATCTAATATTATCATCTAAATTATCACGTTCAAAGGTAATTTGTATGTAATCATTAGGAAGAGCTTCTTTAATTAATTCACCCCATTCAATCAAACTTATACCAGAAGAAAAATATTCATCTCCACCAATTGCATAAAATTCATTAACATCTTCTAAACGATAAACATCAAAATGATAAATAGTTATATCTTTATTTTTATATTCATTAACAATAGTAAAAGTAGGGCTAGAAATTTCATTATCTAAACCAAAATATTTTAAAAAGCCCTCAGTAAATTTAGTTTTACCAGAACCTAAATCACCTGTTAAAACTATTACATCTCCAATATTTAATTTACTTGCTAAATTATAAGCGAAATTTTTTGTTTCAGCTTCACTATGTGAAGTAAATGTATAATTTTCCATAATATTCACCTACATAGTATTTTAAACGAAAAACTAGAATTTGTAAAGATATTATGATTTGTTTTGCACGCCACACATTTTTTCATATTCTTTACATTTAATTTTATAGTCCATTTGCATACATAAATATTTGTAATATGAATATGCTTGTTCATATTGCATTATAGGATTAAACATAGGATCTTTATACATATCATTTAATCCATTATCCATTCCATCAAATTGAGAAAATGGTGTAAAATCTGCATTTCTTTCCATAAAATTCAACCTCCTATTATATTTTATTAAGTAATATTAAAATTATAACAATATATTGACTAATAATTATAATAGCATTGCAAAAAAACAAAAAAATGATATAATGTAAACACATTAGAGTTGAGGAGAAAAATACTTATGAGGATAATATCAAATAGTAGCTATTTACCAACAAAAAGAGTAACAAACAAAGAATTAGCAAAAAAATTTGGCGTAGATGAAGAATATATAAAAAAGAGAACAGGTATAGAAATAAGATATTATGCAGAAGATGAAAAAATAGAAGAAATGGCAATAAAAGCAGTACAAAAATTAATAATTAAATCAAAAATAAATGTACAAGAAATAGATATGATTATAGTTGCAACTACAAGCACAAATAAATTAATGCCAGGTATATCAAATTATATACAAAAAGAATTAAAAATAAAAAAATGTATAAGTTTAGATATATTAGCAGGATGTAATGGATATATAAATGCTGTAGACATTGCACAAATGTATATGAATTGTGGAAAAGTAGATAAAGTAATTGTAGTAGGTGTAGATATTTTATCAAAATATACAGATACAAGTGATATAGGAACTGCAATTGTATTAGCTGATGGAGCGGGAGCTACATTATTAGAAAAAGGAGAAGATAACTATTATTTTTCAAACATTGAATCTATACCAGATCAAAATAATATTTTAAAATGTACCACAACTACCAAAATACAAATGGATGGAATATCAATATATAAATATGCTGTTACAGAAACAATAAAAAATATTGAAGAATTGTTAAAACAATCTGGTGAGAAATTAGAAAATATAAAGTATATCTTACCACATCAATCAAACTTAAAAATTATGTTAGCAATAGCAAATAGGTTAGAATTAGAAACGAAAAAAATGTACATTAATATAGAAAAAAATGGCAACACATTTTGTGCAAGTATACCAATTGCATTAGAAGAAATGCAAGAAAAAAAGTTACTAAATAAAGGAGATAAGATAATTTTATTAGGATATGGTGGAGGATTAAATACTGGTTCAATCTTAATTAAAATATAAAAATTGGAGGAAAAATGGAAAAAAAGAAATCAATTGAATTTAATTTTGTTACATTTCTTATTTTGATAATAATATTATTAGTTGTTGTATTTATGGTTGCAAGAAATACAAGCAGTTCACCTAAAATAGAAGAAAATACAGAAGATAATATTGTAAAAGAACAAGAAGAAAATAAACCTGAAAAATTATATGCTAATAATGTAATAATGATAGATGAAAATAAACTTACAGAAAATTGGAATATAGTAGAACAAGGATATGGAAGTATAATATTTTTCATTCAAGGAATAAAAAATGAAAATGAAGATGGAACAACTAGTGATATAAAGATTAATTTTTATATGGAAAAAAGTGAAATGACTGATGAAGATTTAAAAAAGCAAATGTTAGAACATTCAATATATTCAAAAATTGAATATACTAAAATACAAGAGATTAATAAAATTCAATGGATGGAATTTGAATGTGAAAATAAAGGTATAAAAGCAAAAATATTAGCCAAAATGAAAGATGGATATATGTATGCAATTGAAATATGTGGAGAAGACAATTTATATAATCAATATTACAATGAAGCAATGAAAATTGCTATGTCTACCAAAATAGCTGAAAAAATACCACAAGATTTAGCAGAACAAACTATTTATAAATATGATAATGTTACCAAAATAAAACAAGGAGGAACACAATATTTATTAAATAGCTTAAATTTACCAGTAACAGTAGAACAGACTGATGAAAATTCTACTTTACCAGAAGAATATAAAGACTATAAATGGACAGGAATAAAATATAGTGATTTTGAAAATGAAATGTGTAAATATATGACAAAAGAAATATTAAAAGAAAAATTTAGCGAATTTATAGAAAATAAAGGTGTTTTATTTATTAAAGATGTTAAAGGAAACCAAAAAGATTTTATGATAGATGGAGTAAATCCTAAAGAAATAAAAGGAACAGAAACAACATATGAAATTGTAAAAAAAGATATGAATACATTTATAACATTAACTCAAGAACTAACTTTAAAATATGAAGATGGAAAATGTGTTGTATCAAAAGATGAAAACGAAGATTTTTAACCTTCGTTTTTTTTGTGTAATATTAATCTGACCATTCATTATAATAGAAAAAATAAAAAAGTTGATGTATAAATATTAGGATAAAAGAAAGGAAGATATAAATGAAAACAGCATTTTTGTTTCCCGGTCAAGGTGCACAAACAATAGGAATGGGAAAAGACATATATGAAAAATATGAAGATGCAAAAGAAATATATGAAAAAGTTGAACAAATAACGGGAATAAATATAAAGGAATTGTGTTTTAATGGACCAGAAGAAGAACTCATGAAAACAGAAAACACTCAAATAGCAATATTAACAACTAGTTTAGCAATATTAAATATATTACAAAAAAAAGAAATAAAAGCAGAATATGCAGTGGGATTAAGTTTAGGAGAATATGCAGCACTAATATATGGAGGTTATTTATCTTTTGAAAATGGCATAAAGTTAATACAAAAAAGAGGATATTATATGGGTAACTATTTACCAAACGAAGAATATTCAATGGCTGCAATAATTGGATTAGAAAGTAAAAAAATAGAAGAAATTTGTAATAAAATACGAAAAAAAGGAAAATTTGTTATTCCAGCTAATTATAATTGTAATGTTCAAACTGCTATATCAGGTATAACAGAAGCTGTGGATATTGCAATAGAAGAATTAAAAAAAGCTGGAGCAAGAAAAATAGTGAAATTAAAAACAAGTGGACCATTTCATACAGAAAAATTACAAAAAGCAAGTGAATTATTTTCAACAGAATTGAAAAAAGTAAGTTTCCAAAAAGGCAATGGAGTAAAAGTTATAAAAAACATAGATGGAATGCCATATACAAAAAATGATGATTTACAAGAAATATTATCAAAACATATTATAAATCCAGTAAGATTTGATAAAACAATAGAATTTATGAAAGAACAGGGAGTAACGAGATTTATTGAAATAGGTCCAGGAAAGGCTTTGACAGGATTTATAAAAAAAGATTATCCTGAAGCAGAATTATATAATATTAATAATTTAGAAAATTTAGAAAATTTTATTAATAAAGGAGTATAAAATGGAAGATAAACAAGTAGTTTTAGTAACAGGTGGTTCAAGAGGTATAGGAAAAGCAATAGCTTTAAAATATGCACAAAATGGATATAATGTTGTAATTAATTATGTTTCAGATAATACAGATGAAAAAGCAATAGAAGAAGAATTTAAAAATATAGGAGTAGAAGTTTTATTATTAAAAGCAGATGTGTCTAAAGAAGAACAAGTAGAAAAACTAGTAAAAAAAGTAATAGAAAAGTTTGGAAAAATAGATGTATTAGTAAATAATGCGGGGATCACAAAAGATACATTGTTAATGAGAATGAAAGAAGAAGATTTTGATAGGGTAATAGAAATCAATTTAAAAGGAACATTTTTGGTTACAAAAGCAGTTGTACCTTATATGATGAAAAAGAAAAATGGAAGAATTATAAATTTATCATCAGTTGTAGGGGTAACAGGAAATGCAGGACAATGTAATTATTCAGCTTCAAAAGCAGGAATAATTGGATTTACTAAAAGTGTTGCAAAAGAGTTAGCATCAAGAAATATTAGAGCAAATGCAGTAGCACCAGGTTTTATAGATACAGATATGACAAGTATATTATCTGATGAAGTAAAAAATAGTATAAATGCACAAATACCAATGAAAAGAATGGGAAGTGCACAAGAAATAGCAAATGTAGTTTACTTTTTAGGAAATGAAGAAAGTTCATATATTACTGGTCAAGTTATTAACATAGATGGTGGAATGGTAATGTAATAAGAAAGGAAGACTAAAGTGGAAAGAAGAGTTGTAATTACAGGTTTAGGAGCTATAACTCCAATAGGAAATAATGTAGAAGATTTTTGGAATGGGATAAAACAAGGTAAATGTGGGATTGAAGAGATAAAATCCTTTGACATAACAAATTTTAAAGTAAAATTAGCAGGAGAAGTGAAAGGCTATATACCAGAAGAACATTTTGAGAGAAAAGAAACTAAAAGATTAGATAGATTTTCACAATTTGCAATTGTAGCTGCAAGAGAAGCATGGAAAGATAGTGGATTAAAAAAAGAAAATGAAGATATGGAGAGAGTTGGAGTAATTGTTGGTTCTGGCATAGGTGGATTAGAAACAATAGAAAAAGAAAATACAAATATGATCCAAAAAGGACCAGATAGAGTATCTCCAATGTATATACCTATGGCAATAGGAAATATGGCAACTGGAAATGTTTCTATAGAACTTGGAGCAAAAGGTGAATCAATTTCTATGGTAACAGCATGTGCTAGTGGAACACATTGTATAGGAGAAAGTTTTAGAATGATAAAACATGGTTATCAAGACATTGTAATAGCAGGCGGAACAGAAGCATCTGTAACACCATCAGGTATAGCAGGATTTACAAATATAAAGGCATTAACAACTGTAACAGACAAAAATAGAGCAAGTATTCCATTTGACAAAGAAAGAAGCGGATTTGTAATGGGAGAAGGTGCTGGAATAGTAATTTTAGAAGAATTAGAACATGCAAAAAAAAGAGGAGCAAAAATTTATGCAGAAATAGTTGGCTATGGTGCAACTTCTGATGCTTATCATATAACTTCACCAGCCCCAGGAGGAGAAGGTGGAGCAAGAGCCATGAAAGTTGCAATGCAAGAAGCAGGAGTAACTCCAGAAAAAATTACATATATAAATGCACATGGAACTTCAACACGTTTAAACGATTCATGTGAAACTTCAGCAATAAAACTAGCATTTGGAGATTATGCTAAAAAAGTAATGGTAAGTTCAACAAAAGGAAATACAGGACATTTATTAGGTGCAGCAGGAGGAATAGAAACTGTAATTTGTGCTAAATCAGTACATGATGATTTTGTACCACCAACAATAAATTATAAAATAGCAGATGAAGAATGTGATTTAGATATTGTTCCTAATAAAGGAAGGAATGTAAGAGTAGAATATGCAATGTCTAATTCATTAGGTTTTGGAGGACATAATAGTTCAATATTATTAAAAAAATATGAAAAATAAAAAGAAAAGCCGCAAAGCGGCTAATCTACAGTACGAAGTATCCTAAAATAAATGTTATGAGGATAATAATAAGAATCAATCCATACATAACTTTTAGGAAATCCTATATCAGACAAAACATTTTTTACATAAGTTAAAGTTTTATCTGAATCAGAGTTAAAAATGTTTTTTCCTATACTGATTGGCACATCACATGGAAATTCTTCAAGAGAAGAGATTTTATCCAAAATAGCAATCTTTATAGGATCTACATTTTCGGTTACATATTGTTGCCGTAACTCTATGTACTGTTTCCTAAATTCTTGAATGTTCATATGAACACCTCCTGAATTTTAATGAAATAATTATATCATAATCATTAGTAAAAGTAAAGGAAGGATAATTATGGAATATGATGAAATTAAAAAACTAATACAGGATATGGAAAATTCTAATTTAGAATCTTTAGAGATAGAATTACCGAGTGGATTGAAATTAAAAATGGATAAAGGACAAAAAAATATAAATGAAATAACTACAGAGCCTGTTTTAAATGAAGAAACACCATCTATAAAAACAAGTACGACAGAAACTATAGATTATAAAGAAATAAAAGCACCAATGGTTGGAACATTTTACTCAAGTTCATCTCCAGATTCAGAACCATTTGTAAAAGTTGGAGATAAAGTAAAAAAAGGTCAAGTTGTTTGTATAGTTGAAGCAATGAAATTAATGAATGAAATCGAATCAGAATATGATGGAGAGATTGTAGAAGTTTGTACAAAGAATGATAAGATGGTTGAATATGGAGAAACATTATTTAAAATAAAATAAAAAGGAAGTAATAAAATGTTAGGAAAAAATGAAATTAAACAAATAATTCCACAAAGAGAACCATTTTTAATGATAGATAAAGTAGAAGAATATGTTCCAGGGGAAAGTGCAATAGCATATAAAAATGTAGATATAAATGAATGGTATTTTAAAGGACACTTTCCAGGAAATCCTGTTATGCCAGGGGTTCTTATAATAGAAAGTTTAGCACAAACAGGAGCTGTAGCTATTTTATCTATGGAAGAAAATAAAGGAAAAAATGTTTTGTTTGGTGGTATTGATAAAATGAGATTTAGAAAAATAGCTGTTCCAGGAGATAAACTAAAATTGGAAGTAAAGATAATAAAAAGAAAAGGACCAATGGGAATAGGAGAAGCAATAGCAACAGTAGAAGATAAAGTTGTTGCTAAAGGAGAATTAAAATTTGCGATTGTATAAAAATGCGGATGTAAATACATCCGCAAATTGGTAAAATGTTTTTATGCTACTAACTTTGGACGGATAATTGTATTGATGCCACAATATTTTATAGCACCATCTACACATTCAATGTTTGCAGCCTTGAAAAAAACTTCGTAACTTTCAGCAGGTCTTTTCTCATTGAAATAATCAACCTCTGTTAACATTTGAATTATTTCCGGAATTTTATCATTCGGAATAGAAATGTTCTTTAGAGAAATTTCTTCAGGCAAATCATTGTTGTTGTCAAACCAAACAGCAACGATATTACCTAAAATGAGCTTCAACCTTTCATCTTTGCACCGAGCATTAATAGCTTGTGCTTTTTCTAGGAACTCGATATTTTTCATAATTTTACCTCCAAGTTGTTTTATAAAAAACAGATAGATTATACATCAAATAAAATTTGAAGTCAATAAGTAAAAATAATAAAAAGGAGAACAATATGTTAAAAAAAGTATTGATAGCAAATAGAGGAGAAATAGCAGTACGAATAATTAGAGCTTGTAGAGAAATGGGAATTCGTACAGTTGCAATTTATTCAGAAGCCGATAAAGATGCACTACATAAAACATTAGCAGATGAAGCAGTATGTATTGGACCTGCACCATCTAATAAAAGTTATTTGAATGTAAAAGCAATATTAGAAACTGCATGCTTAACAGGAGCAGACAGTATTCATCCTGGTTTTGGTTTTTTATCTGAAAATGCTAATTTTGCAAAAATGTGTGAAGAAATAGGAATAAAATTTATAGGACCAAATCATAAGCTAATAGAATTACTAGGTAATAAATCACAAGCGAAAGAAACAATGAAAAAAGCAGGAGTTCCTGTAATTCCAGGTTCAGATGGACTTGTACATTCAAAAAGTGAAGCAATTGAGATTGCAAATAAAATTAAATATCCAATTATATTAAAGGCTTCAGCAGGAGGAGGAGGTAGAGGAATCCGAATAGCATATACAGAACAAGAATTAATAAAAGAATATGACATAGTAAAACAAGAAGCAAAAGTATCATTTAATGATGATAGTATATATATGGAAAAATTTATAGAAAATCCAAGACATATTGAGATTCAAATATTAGCAGATGAACATAAAAATTGTATTTATCTAGGAGAAAGAGATTGTTCTATACAAAGAAGAAACCAGAAAATGCTTGAAGAAACACCAAGTAGTGTGATTTCAGATCAAACAAGAAAGAAAATGGGTGAAATAGCAGTAAAAGCTGTTAAAGAAATTGGATATAGTAATGCAGGAACAGTAGAGTTTTTAGTAGACAAAAATCAAAATTTTTATTTTATGGAAATGAATACAAGAGTTCAAGTAGAACATCCTATAACAGAAATGGTAACAGGATTAGATATAATAAAAGAACAAATAAAAATAGCAAGTGGAGAAGAATTGGAATATAGACAAAAAGATATTAATATATCTGGTCATAGTATGGAAGTTAGGATAAATGCAGAAAATCCAAGCAAAAATTTTATGCCATGTCCAGGTGTAATTACTGGACTTCATTTACCAGGAGGAAATGGAATAAGAGTTGATACTGCAATATATCAAGGATACAATGTCCCTCAAAATTATGACTCAATGTTAGTAAAAATAATAGTACATGGGAAAGATAGAAAAGAATCAATTTCAAAAATGAAAAGTGCTATAGCCGAACTTGTGATAGAAGGAATAGATACAAATAGAGATTTCTTATATCAAATATTAGAAAATAAAAATTTTATAAATAATGACTATGATACTTCATTTATAAAAAAAGAATTTAATGTATAAAATTCTAAAGGAGTGAAAGTTTAAAATGGTTATAGATAAAGTAAAAAAGGTTAACAAGAAAGAAGAAAGTATAAAAAATGAAAAGGCTTCAGATATGTTAATTGGAAAATGGGTAAAATGTAGTGAGTGCAAAGAAATACTTTATAAAGAAGATGTACATAATAATTTGAGTGTATGCCCAAGTTGTGGAAAACATTTTAGATTATCTGCAAGAAGAAGGATAAAACAAATTGCAGATGAGGGAACATTTGAAGAAATAGGGACAAATATTTCAACTAAAAACCCATTAAATTTTGAAGGATATTTAAAGAAAGTAGAAATATTAAGAGAAAAAACAAAAATTGATGAAGCTGTAAAATGTGGAATTTGTAAAATTAATGGAGAAAAAGCAGTTTTAGCAATAATGGATGGGAATTTTCTTATGGGTAGTATGGGAAGTTGTGTAGGAGAAAGAATTACACTTGCGATAGAAACATCTATAGAAAAGAGATTACCATTAGTTATATTTTGTGTATCAGGTGGAGCAAGAATGCAAGAAGGAATAATTTCACTTATGCAAATGGCAAAAACATCTTCAGCACTAGCAAAGCATAATAAAGCAGGGTTATTATATATTTCAGTACTTACAGATCCAACAACAGGTGGTGTAACAGCAAGTTTTGCAAGTTTAGGTGATATTATTTTAGCTGAACCAGGTGCATTAATAGGTTTTGCAGGACCAAGAGTAATTGAACAAACAATTAATCAAAAATTACCAGAAGGGTTTCAAAAATCAGAATTTTTGTTAGAACATGGCTTTATTGATAAAATAGTTGAAAGAAAAGACTTGAAAGATACAATTTATAAAATTATTAAACTACACAAGTCTAGTAAATAATATAATTAGAAGGTGAAAAACAATGGAAAAGATGACTGCATGGGAAAGGGTAACACTTGCACGATTACCTGAAAGACCTAAATCATTAGATTATATAAATGGAATATTTGAAGATTTTATTGAATTACATGGAGATAGAAATTTTTCAGATGATAAATCTATAGTAGCAGGAATTGCAATGTTAAAAAAGATACCAGTTACTGTAATTGGAGAGCAAAAAGGCAAAAAAGCAAAAGAAAATATGGAAAGAAATTTTGGAATGCCAAACCCAGAGGGTTATAGAAAAGCATTAAGACTTATGAAACAAGCTGAAAAATTTAATAGACCTATAATAACTTTTATTGATACACCAGGGGCATATCCAGGAATGGGAGCAGAAGAAAGAGGACAAGGAGAAGCAATTGCAAGAAATATAATTGAAATGGCAGATTTAAAAGTACCAATTATATGTATTGTAATAGGAGAAGGTTCAAGTGGAGGAGCTTTAGCTATAGCAGTAGGAGATAGAATTGTTATGCTAGAAAATTCAATTTATTCAATACTTTCTCCAGAAGGCTTTGCAAGTATATTATATAAAGATTCTAGTAAAGCAAAAGAAGCGGCAGAGAAAATGAAAATAACAGCACAAGATTTAAAAAAATTAAAGATTATAGATAAAATTATAGAAGAACCAAAAGGTGGTGCTAACGAAGATTTTGAAACAGTTACTAAAAGATTGAAAATGTATATAATTAAATCTATAAATGAACTTCAAAAACTTTCTAAAGAAGAATTAATACAAAAAAGATATGAAAAATTTAGAAATATGGGTATTTAAAAATGAATGGGGGAAAATAAAAAATGATTTTATCAGGAAAAAAAATAGTAATTATGGGAATAAGAAATAAATGGAGTATAGCATGGGGAGCTGCACAATCTGCATATGAGCAAGGTGCAGAAGTTATATTTACATGTGGCACAATGGAAAAAATAGATAAAATTCAGGAATTAATTGAAGAAATACCAAATGCAAAACTTTATACATGTGATGCTGGTTCAGATGAAAGTATTAAAGAATGTTTAAAAGAGATAAAGAAAAATCATGGAAAAATAGATGGAATATTGCATGCAATAGCACATGCAAATTCAGAAGACTTAAGAAATGATTTTATATTAACATCAAGAGAAGGATATGCACATGCATGTGATATAAGTGCTTATTCATTAATTGCAACTGTAAGAATTGCAAAAGAATTAGAATTGTTAAATGATGGAGCAAGTATTGTTTCATATACATATTATGGTTCAGAAAAGGCAGTAGAAGGATATAATGTCATGGGATCTGCTAAAGCAGCATTAGAAGCTAATATAAGATATTTATCAAAAGATTTAGGAAAACAAGGAATGAGAATAAATGGAATTTCAGCAGGACCTATAAAAACGCTTTCTGCTAAAGGAATAAAAGATTTTAATACAATATTAGATGTAGTAGAAGAAAAATCAGCATTGCATAAAAATGTTACTCCAAAACAAGTTGGTGATGCAACAAGTTTTCTATTTAGTAATTTATCTTCAGCGATAACTGGTGAGATAATACATGTAGACAATGGATTTTCAATTGTTGGAGTATAAAATAGAAAGGAAAATAAGAAAAAAACTTATTTTTCTTTTTTTCATATAATTGTTAAAATTGAGAAAATTTGTTAAAAATATTGCAAATTGGTAAAATAAATAGTATAATATAAAAGGTGAAAAAATAAAATATAATAAAAGTCTTTTTTATTTACGGAAATAGCGAAAACAGAATTCGTATATTAAATAAATAAAATGGAGATAATGAAAATAAAGAGAGGTAAAAAAATGGAATATTTATATATACTAAAGCAGGCTTTAATGTATGTATTAATAGTATTTTGGTGTTACCAAATGGTAGTAAGTTTATGTTCACTTGTAAAATTAAAAGACAAAAAATACATTGTAAACAAGAAACATAAATTTATGGCAATAATTCCAGCTCATAATGAAGAAACAGTAATATCAAATTTAATTGAAAGCCTTAAAAAACAAAACTATGATAAAAAATTATATGATATATATGTAATAGCAGATAACTGTACAGACGCAACAGCAGAAGTAGCCAAAAATGCAGGAGCAATAGTATATAAAAGATTTGATTCAGAACATCAAACAAAAGGATATGCATTACAATGGTTTTTAAAACAAAAAATAAAAGAAAATGCAGATTATGATGCTTTCTGTGTATTTGATGCAGATAATATAGTAGATCAAAACTTTTTAGTAAATATGAACAAAAAATTATGCCAAGGAGAAGATGTAGTTCAAGGCTATAGAGATATTAAAAATCCTACAGATAATTGGATAACAGCAGGATATGCTTTATTCTATTGGACAATGCATAGATTTTATCATTTAGCAAGATACAACATAGGATTATCACCATTATTAAATGGAACAGGATTTATGGTAAGATTTGATGTAATAAAACCAAATGGATGGGAAACAGAAACTCTTACAGAAGATATAGAATTCTCATTAAAAAGAATTATACAAGGTAAAAAATTAGGATGGGCAACAGATGCAATAGTTTATGATGAACAACCAACATCTTTTAAACAATCATGGTCTCAAAGAAGTAGATGGACAGTTGGACATATGCAATGTATAAAAATATATACAGGACAATTATTTAAAGCTGTAAAAGAGCACAAAACATTAATGAACTTTGATGGTTTACTATATATAGTAGGAACAACTCCTATGTTTGTTTTAACACTAGTATTACTATTTGTAAATGCAATAATGTATTCTGCAGAGGCTATGACAGGATTAGATTTAATGATAAATGTTTTAAATTATTTAATACCAACTTTATTATTACCAATAGTAACTGCATTGGCAGTAATGATTTTAGATAAAAAACCTATAAAGCCAATGATAAAAGGATTAATATTTTATCCAGCATTTATGGGAACATGGATAATTATAAATCTAAAATGTTTATTTAAAAGAGAAACAAAGTGGGAAAAAATAGAACATGTAAGAGATATAAAAATAGCAGAAGTAGAAGAAGTACCAGAAAAGATTTAATAGAAAGACACGCGTAATCGTGTCTTTCTCGTTGAATAACAAAAAGGAGAAAATAATGTTTTTAAAAAAAATAAAAGTATATGCATTTGTTGGTCCATCAGGAACTGGAAAAAGTTATAGGGCACAAATGGTTGCAAATGAAAAAGATATAAATTTTATAATAGATGATGGATTACTAATAAAAGATAATGAAATTATAGCTGGGGAGTCAGCAAAAAAAGCTCCAACAAAAATTGAAACAGTAAAACATGCATTATTTTTACAAAATAATGAAAAAATGACAATAGAAAAAGCATTAAAAAAATATAATCCTTCAAAAATATTAATATTAGGAACATCAGATGGGATGGTTCAAAAAATTGCAGAGAACTTAAATCTTCCAGAAATATCAGAAACTATATACATAGATGAAGTTGCAACAGAAGAAGAAATGAAAACAGCAAGACATATACGAGAAACTGAAGGAAAACATGTAATACCTGTACCAACATTTGAATTAAAAAAGGATTTTTCTGGATATTTATTAGATCCACTTCAAATATTTAAATCAAAAGGAGCTGGGCAAAAACCATATATTTCAGAAAAAACCATAGTTAGACCTACATTTAGTTATTTAGGAAGATTCACAATATCAGATACAGTATTTAAACAAATAATGGAATATTTGGCAGATGAAATGGTGCAAATATATAAAGTTGTAAGAACAAGAGTTACAAGTTCAGAAGAAGGACCTAGTATATATATGGAAGTTATAGTAACTTATGGATATAACATACAAGAAAGTTTAAAAGAATTTAAAGAAAAGGCTATAAAAGAAATAGAAAATTTAACAGCAATGAATGTAGAATCATTAGAAGTAATTGCTAAAAGTGTATATATACCAGAAAAGGAAGATGATTAATAAATATGAATATAATAAAACTAATAATTAGAGCAATAGTTAGATTTGCAATAAGATTATATTTCACAGTAATATATAGACTAAAAGTTATAGGAACTGAAAATATTCCAAAAGATAAGACACAACCATTAATATATTGTGGAAATCATAGGACTTATGCAGACCCTCCATTAATAGTAGTTACAGCAAAAAGACATGTTAGATTTTTGGCAAAAGAAGAATTAAGAAAAAATCCATTTTTTGCATTTCTAGGAGTAGTATTTGGTGGAATATATGTAAAAAGAGATGAAAAAGATGTAACAGCATTAAAAACTACACTTAAAGCTCTTAAAAATGGAGAAAGTGTGGCATTATTTCCAGAGGGAACTAGAAATGGATTAGAAAAAGGACAAAAAGTTAAAGATGGAGCAGCATTTTTTGCGGTTAAAACAGGAGCAAAAGTAATACCAGTAGGAATAAGTGGTGGGGAGAAACCATTTAAAAGAATATATGTAAAATATGGAAAACCATTAGATTATAGTAATAGAAGTAAAGATGAATTAAATGAAATAACAGATGAAATAATGAATAATATAATTCAATTAGCACAGTAAAAGGAAGGAAATTAAAATGAACAATTTGAAAATAAGAAATATAGCAATAATTGCGCATGTAGACCATGGAAAAACAACTTTAGTAGATGCTTTATTAAAACAAAGCCATGTTTTTAGAGACAATGAACAAGTAGAAGAAAGAGTTATGGACTCAAATGACCAAGAAAAAGAAAGAGGAATAACAATATTAGCTAAAAATACAGCTGTAATGTATAATGATATAAAAATAAATATTGTAGATACACCTGGACATGCTGATTTTGGAGGAGAAGTAGAAAGAGTATTAAAAACAGTTGATGGAGTACTTTTATTAGTTGATGCTTTTGAAGGTGCAATGCCTCAAACAAGAGAAGTATTAAAAAAATCCTTATCATTAAATTTAAAACCAATTGTTGTTATAAATAAAATTGATAGACCAGGAGCAAATCCACAAAAGGTATTAGATCAAGTAATGGAATTATTTATAGAACTTGATGCTAATGATGACCAATTAGATTTTCCTGTTGTATATGCATCTGCTAAAAATGGTATAGGAAAAATGAATTTAGATGAACCAGATGGTGATTTAACATGTTTATTTGATACTATAATAAACACAATAAAAGCACCAAACTGTGATGAAGAAGGACCAGCACAACTATTAGTATCAAACATAGATTATGATGATTATGTTGGAAAAATAGCTGTTGGAAGAATTGAAAGAGGAAAAATAAAAGTAGGAATGCCTGTAAGTATTTGTCAAAAAGATGATAAAATAATACAAGGAAGAATAGCAAAAATATATACACATATGGGATTAAAGAAAATAGAAGTAGAAGAGGCATCAGCAGGAGATATTGTAGAAATAGCAGGAATTCCAGAAATTTATATTGGTGATACAATATGTGATTTTAATAATCCAGAAAAAATACCATTTGTAGATATAGATGAACCAACAGTTTCTATGACATTTAGTGTAAATAATGGACCATTTGCAGGAAGAGAAGGACAATATATAACATCAAGACATATTAGAGATAGATTATTTAAAGAATTAGATAGAAATGTAAGTTTAAGAGTAAAAGAAACAGAATCTCCAGATTCTTTTGAGGTATCAGGAAGAGGAGAATTACATTTATCTGTATTAATAGAAACTATGAGAAGAGAAGGATATGAACTATTAGTATCTAGACCAAAAGTAATTATAAAAGAAATTGATGGAGTAAAATGCGAACCTATTGAAAGACTAATAGTTAATATACCAGATGATTGTATAGGAAATGTAATTGAAAAATTAGGTAAAAGAAAAGCTGAAATGATAAATATGGAACCAGCAGAGCCAGGACATACAAAAGTAGAATTCAAAATACCAGCAAGAGGATTAATAGGATATAGAACAGAATTCCTTACAGATACTAAAGGAGAGGGAGTTATGAATCACATTTTTGATTCATATGAACCATATAAAGGAGAAGTTGTTTCTCGTGTTAGAGGAACAATTGTAGCATTTGAAGCCGGTACATCAATAACATATGGATTATATAATGCTCAAGATAAGGGAGAATTATTTATTGGTCCAGGAGTAGAAGTATATGAAGGAATGATTGTTGGATTAAATTCAAGAGGAGAAGATTTAGCAATAAATGTATGTAAAGAAAAACATTTAACAAATACAAGAGCTTCTGGTTCAGATGATGCTCTACACTTAGTACCACCAATACAAATGTCTCTTGAAAAAGCAATAGAATTTATTCAAGATGATGAATTGGTTGAAGTAACACCAAAATCTATTAGATTAAGAAAGAAAATATTGGATAGTAAAGAAAGAGAGAGAGCTGCTAGAAATGCTAACAAAGAATAAAGATTTATTAAAAATAAAAGAACAGGCATTAGAAAAAAATATACCAATAATAATGGATGATACTTTAGAAGTAGTAGATAAAATATTAACAGAAATAAAACCCAAAAGAATATTGGAAATAGGAACAGCAGTCGGCTATTCAGCAATTTGTTTTTCAGAATATTTAGAGTCAGATGGAAAAATAGATACAATAGAAAGAGATAAAGAACGCATTATAGAAGCAAAAACTAATATAGAAAAAATGGGATTATCAGACAAAATTAATATATATGAAGGAGATGCAGTAGAAATACTGCCAACTTTAAATGAAAAATATGATGTAGTTTTTATTGATGCTGCAAAAGGAAAATATCCATTCTTTCTAAAAGAAGCCTTAAGAATGATAAAACCATCAGGAATTATATTAGCTGATAACATATTATATAAAGGATATGTAATGAGTGATTATAATAAACATAAACAACGTACAGCAGTAAGAAATTTGAGAGAGTATGTTAAAGAAGTTACTGAAAATCCTAATATAGATACAGAAATTTTAGAAGTTGGAGATGGACTTGCAGTAAGCAAAATATTATCAAAATAAAATAAAAAATATAACTATCTAATACCAAGTATTTGATAGTTATATTTTTTGCTGTTTAACGACCATCATTTAAAGAATTATTTACACTAAATCTTTCAATAGCTCTCTTATTAATACCATTTAGAGTAACTTCATGTTTTGGACTAGAAATAATCTCTTCTAGTTTATCAATCAATTTCTCTGCAAGACAAGTGGTAGCATCATGTTTTAAAAGTACATCTGTAAATCCAGAAACAATAGATTTTTTGCTATATGATGTTACACTTTTATTAAATCTAGTGTGTGGAGAACTTATTGCAAATAATTTTGGAGAAACATATTCTGCATACATAGGTAAATATTTTTCTAAAGGAATTGTACAAACTGTTTTATTTCCATCTGGATGAGTATTTACAAATTCAAACTTTTCCTTTAATTTAACACTACTTTCAGCAATTTCAAGTTTTCTTTTTAATTTCCTATCTTTTTGTGATAAATTACGATTAGCAGATTTATATAATGAATTTCTAATAAAAATAGGAGTATTATTTAATAAATCTATGTAACTATTGAAAGTTTCTTTATCACAATTTGGATCAGTTGGTTCAAAGAATTGAAAAACATCAATTTCTTTTCCAGATAAATCACTATGATTCTGTTTATTAATTTCAAAACGCTTTTTGGATTGTGCTTGCATTTCAATTTTTTTACCATCGGCAGTTTCCAAATAATAATACCATGAGCAAAATCCATTTCTCTTTTTTATACTTTTAGCAAATGAATACTTAACTTTTAAAGTTTTTGTAAATAGTTCATCATTTAATATTTCAGGAATATAAGTTTCTAATAATTTTGTTTGAAATCTATCCTGTATACGAGTTTTCAATTCATCCATTAATTCATAAATTTCATCTATACGAACTTTATAATTGTTTTTGGTAGAACTTTTTAAATATTGGTCTATACTTTTCTTTAATAATTTTGCAAAAGAAGTTCCATGAAATTCTTCTGAACATTCATCATATGTAGATTCTCTTAGTTTCATTAATAGAGTTATTTTTATCTGTAATAAATCAATATTAGAAAAATTAGTAGCTCTTTCTAATGATGCTTCTAAATGATGTAGAAAATCAATGTTGTCATCGCGTTTTTTTCTTAAATTAAAAAGTTCTATATTTTTTGGATCTGATCTATCAAAATGAATAGTATCTTCTGTATGATCAAGAACAATTGTAAGACCAGAAAAATCAGTGTTATTTAAGTTAATTTGTTCTACAAAATCCTTGTCAGAAATACCATCAGATAAATTTGAAGGTATGACAAGTGAAATATTTCTTAGAATTTCCTTACTTATTTTGCTAACAGAGCTTCTAGTAGATTTTGTTCTTCCAGGAATATAAATATTTAATTCTGGATGAAGTCTTCTAGCAGTAATATAAAATGCAGAAGCAATATCTCTAATTTCATCTTCTGATGCTTGTGTACTATGTGTATGCCAATGCTCTATTGTAGAAAGTATTTTTTCATTTAAAAACTTTTGTTGGACTGATATATTTCCTTTAGGAGTTTTTATTAAACTTAAAAAGTAATCAGGAAATTCTTTATTTAAAATAACAGATATTTTGTAAAATTCTTCATCATCTGGTTTTTGAGAATTGTCCAATAAACAAGATGAATATTGATTTTTAATAATATTTGCTAATTTCTTAATATGCTCTGAAGTTATACTTGAAGTATTAATATCAAAAATAGAACTAGCTTCAAAAGAGAAGTTAGTATTAATTTTATTATATAATTTATTAAATGATTCTTCATTTAACTTACTATCTTCTATGTCTAAAAACAATTTATATAAATCAGATAAATTAGAAGAAGAGAAGTTATTAATCATAATTTCTTCAGGACTTAGATTTAAGGGATATTTCTTTTGATAATTGTCAATATATTGTATAAATTTTTTTGATGGTTTTGTTAAGTAAGCCATTAAATCACCTCAAAATCCATTATATCATAAATTTACCAAAAATGGAAGAGTTATATGAATATATTAAGAAAAAATGAAAACACTAAATTGACATAAATGGTAAAAAAATGTATAATAATGCTGTAAAATATATTAAATTCATCATCTTTGATGATGTTTTTCTAAAAAGAAAAGGAAAAGAATTATGAAAGAAATAGAATTATTAGCCCCAGCAGGTACATTTGAAAAAGCTAAAATAGCATATTTATATGGTGCAGATGCAGTATATTGTGGAACATCTTCATTATCATTAAGAACAAGAGCCGATATGAAAGATGATGACCTAGAAAAAACAATAAAATATGCTCATAGTATTGGAAAAAAAGTTTATGTAACACTAAATATTTTTGCATGGGATGAAAAATATGAAGAAATTATAGAAATGGCAAAAAAGTTAGAAATATTAAAACCAGATGGAATTATTGCAGCAGATGGAGGAGTAATAGAGGTTTTAAAACAATATTCTCCAAGTATATCAATAAATGTAAGTACACAAGCAAATATAGTTAGTTTACATGATTGTAATTTCTGGTATAAAAATGGTGCAAAAAGAATGATAATGGCAAGAGAAATGAATAAGGAACAATTAAAATATATAATGGCAAATAAACCAAAAGATATGGAAATAGAAATATTTATACATGGGGCAATTTGCTTTGCATATTCAGGTAGATGTTTCTTAAGTGATTTCTTATCATGTAGAAGTGCAAATTTGGGTGATTGTGCACAAAGTTGTAGATGGTCATATAATTTGTATGCAGAAGAAAAAAATACGCCAGGGGAATATATGCCAATAGAAACAAATGAATATGGAACAAGTATATTTTCATCAAAAGACTTATGCTTAATAAAAGAAATTCCTGAAATAATAGAAATGGGAGTAGATAGTCTAAAAATAGAAGGAAGATTAAAAACAGAGTATTATGTAGCAAGTATTGTAAATATATATAGAAATGCAATAGATGATTATAAAAGAAATCCAAAAGAATATGATTATACAAAATATTTAAAAGAAATAGAAAAAATAAAAACAAGAGGATTAACAACTTTTTACTTTAATGATAGAAAAAATACTGATATACAAGAATATTCAGGAAAACAATATAATGAGCAATATCAATTTGGTGGAAAAGTAGTAGAATATGAAGGAGAAAAAGCAATAGTAGATATAAGAAACAGATTGCAAATAGGTGATACAATGGAAATAATAGTTCCATATAAATTAGAACCAGTAGAATTTAAAATAGAAAAAATGTGGGATATAGATACAGATAAAGAAATAGAAGCAGTAAGCCCAGGAGTTAAAGATCAAAAGGTAAAAATGTTATTGCCTATAAAATGCGAAAAAGACTGGATAATTAGGAGAAAAAAATGAAAAATATAAAAGATTATGATTTAGAAGCATTAAAACAAGAATTTATAGAAATAGGAGAAAAGCCATTTAGAGCAGAACAGGTATTTAAGTGGATATATGAAGCAAAAGTAACGAGTTTTGATGAAATGACAAATCTATCATTAGAATTAAGAGAAAAATTAAAGGAAAAATATACATTAGGAATATTTAATATACTAAAAAAACAGGAGTCGGCAGATGGTACAAAAAAATACTTATTTGATATATTAGATGGAAATGCAATAGAAACAGTATTAATGAGTTATCATCATGGATATAGTATATGTGTATCTTCACAAGTCGGATGTAAAATGGGTTGTAAATTTTGTGCATCCACAGGAATAAAATTTATAAGAAGTTTAACATCTGGAGAAATAGTAGAACAAATATTAGCAGTAGAAAGAGATAATAATATAAGAATTTCAAATGTAGTATTTATGGGAATAGGAGAACCATTAGATAATTATGACAATGTAGTAAATGCAATTAGAATAATAAATAATCCTAAAGGAATAAATATAGGTGCAAGACATATAAGTGTATCAACAAGTGGGTTAGTACCTAAAATATATAAATTAGCAGAAGAAAATATACAATGTACATTATCAATTTCATTACATGCAACTACAGATGAAAAAAGAAGTAGTATGATGCCAGTAAACAAAATGTATAATATTGAAGAATTAATACAAGCATGTAAAGATTATATAAAACAAACAAATAGGAGAATATCATTTGAATATGCATTAGCAAAAGATAATAATGATAACTTAGAAGATGCAAAAAGATTAGTAAAATTACTAAAAGGAATGATATGTCATGTGAACTTAATTCCAATAAATAAAATTGAAAATGGAATATATACCAAAAGTTCTAATGAAAATATAATAAAATTTAGAGATTATCTAAATGAGCATGGTATTGTAGCAACTATAAGAAGAGAATTAGGCTCAGATATAGATGCAGCATGTGGACAATTAAGAAGAAAAAACTTATAAAAATAATTGAAATATATTTGAAAGTATGATATAACAGAAAATGAAAAGAAAGATACGAGGTGAAACAATGATAATAGCTTATGCAAAATCAGATATAGGCAAAGCAAGAGAAATGAACCAAGATGCATACTATATATCTGATTCATTAAGTGAAGTTAAACTGTATTTATTAGCTGATGGAATGGGTGGCTATAAAGGCGGAGAAATTGCAAGTGGGTTAGCAATAAAATGTGCCAGAAGTTATATAGAAAACAACTTTAAAGAAATTCCTAAAGACAGAGAGAGTTTAATACAATTAGTTGCAAGCAGTATGGAATATGCAAATATGGTAGTTTACGAGAAATCGAAAGAAGACAAAGAACTTGAAGGAATGGGTACTACTTTAGAAGTTTGTTTAATATATAATAATAAGGTATATATTGGACATATAGGAGATAGCAGAATATATAGAATAAGAAAAGATTTTATCCGCAAATTAACACAAGATCATAGTTATGTACAAAAATTAGTTAAAGATGGAACGATTACAAAAGAAGAGGCAGAAAACCATCCAAAGAAAAACATGTTAATGAAAGCACTTGGTTGCAATGCCTTTGTTGAACCAGATGTATCAGTAAAAGGTTTTTTAAGAGATGACATTTTACTTTTAGCATCAGATGGATTAACAAATATGGTTAAACAAGAAGATATATTTAATATAGCAAAAGGAAATATAGAAAAAGCACCTATCAAACTTGTAGAATTAGCAAATGAAAATGGTGGGTTAGATAATATAACAGTTGTAGTAATTAAAAACATATAACCTATAAGGAGAGATAAAATAATGGATTTAAAAGGTAGATTGTTAGGAAATAGATATGAAATTTTAGAAAAAATAGGCAGTGGAGGTATGGCAACAGTTTATAAAGCAAAATGTCATGTATTAAATAGATATGTAGCAATCAAAATATTAAGAGATGAATTTACAACTGATGAAGAATTTATAAAAAGATTCGAAGTAGAAGCGCAATCAGCTGCAAGTATAACACATCCTAATATTGTTTCTGTATATGATGTAGGTGTAGATGGAAATTTATATTATATAGTAATGGAATTAATAAAAGGTAAAACACTAAAAGAAATTATAGTAGAAGAAAAAGGACCTCTTCCATGGAAATGGTCTGTAAACATTGCTATACAAATAGCTTCTGCATTAGAGATAGCACATAAAAATAATATTATACACAGAGATATAAAACCACATAACATAATAATAACAGAAGATGGAGTTGCAAAAGTAACAGACTTTGGAATTGCAAAAGCAGTTTCAAATTCAACAATAACAGCATTTGGTACAACAATAGGTTCTGTACACTATTTTTCACCAGAACATGCTAGAGGAGGATATACTGATGAAAAATCAGATTTATATTCTTTAGGTGTAGTAATGTATGAAATGTTAACAGGAAGAGTGCCATTTGATGCAGATACTCCTGTATCAATAGCATTAAAACATATGCAAGAAGAACCACAAGAACCAATAAAATTAAATCCTAATATACCAGTAGCATTAAATGATATAATAATGAAAGCATTAAAAAAAGATGCAGGATATAGGTATCAAAATGCAACTTCAATGTTATTAGATTTAAGAAGAGCATTAAAGGAACCAGATGGAAAATTTGTCGATAACAATTCATATACTGTTGATGAATTTCCTACTCAAAGATTTTCAACATTAGGAAATGATGTTGAACCAAAAGCAACGCAGAAAAAAGGAAAAAAACAAAATAAATTTTTAATATTTATAAAAAATCATAAAGTATTATCATCAGTAGTTGGACTATTTCTTTTATTTGCAATAAGTTTAGGAGCAACAGTTGGAATTTCAAATGCTGTAAGACCAAAAGAAGTAGCAATACCAAATTTGGTTGGAAAAACAGTAGATGAAGCAAAGCAAATATTAGAAGAAAATAAAATAAATTATGTTGAACAAGAACCACAATATAGTACAGAATATGAAGCTGGAAAAATAATATCTCAAGATCCACCATTTTCTGAAAATAGAAAAATAAGAGAAAAAACAGATATAAAAGTAGTAGTAAGTTTAGGAACAGAAACAACTGTAGTACCTAAATTAAAAGGACTAACAAAAGAAGAAGCAGAAAATGCAGCAGAAGAGGCAAAATTAAAATTAGAAATAGTAGAAGAAACAAGTAAAACTGTAGAGGCAGGAATAATAATAAAACAAGAAATAGAAGAAGGCGAAACAGTAAATGCAGGAGATACAATTAAAGTATATGTAAGCATTGGAACAGGTATAGAACAAGTAGTTGTTAGATCTGTATTTGGTTATGATGAGGCAACAGCAAAATCAACATTAGAAGGATTAGGATTGTCAGTAGAAATTGCATATGATGAAGATAAAACAAGAAATAATGGAACTGTTTTAAAACAAAGTATTGCTTCAGGAGAAACTGTTGATAAAGGAACTACAATTACAATAACTGTAAACAAATTAACAGAAACTAAAACAGGAACAGTAACTATTAATATAAAAAATATACTAGGTTTCCAAGATAAGGTTACAGTAACTACTAAAGATGAAGATGGAAATGATGTAACAGAAGAAAAAGAAAATAAACCAAAAGATGTAAAATTAAGAGTAATGGTTAATGATGACCAAGTAGAAGATACTACAGTTAAAGAAAACGTTACAAATAAAACTGTTAGTGTAAGTGGAAAAGGAACAATCACAATAAAAGTATATATTGATGGAAATTTAAAAAGACAAATTGATATGAACTTAAACAATACAGATAAATTAGCTATAGATTAATAAAATACCCTATACAAGGTTTGAACCAAGTATAGGGTTTTTGAATGGAAATTTAAGATATTAATTATTAACATTTTCTAAGATTGAAACTCTTTTAGAAATATTATTAACAGAATCAGTTAATCTATATAATTGATTTTCAAAAAGTAGTTCTTTTGATTTATGAACTTCATCTGCTTCAAAAAGGAAAGTAACATTTTTTTGGTTTTCTGTTTCGAATTTGAAAAATGTTTTATTCAAAGCATTCATTTCCATTGCAAAAGAGTTTAGTCGATTATCGATTTGATTCAAATGTTTATCAATTTGTTCAAA
>CANRHQ010000007.1 GCA_947630445.1 uncultured Clostridia bacterium
TTCTCATACTTTATTACAAAATGATTACCATTCATTTTATAAATTCTTTTTACTTTTTTAGGAAATTTGTAATCTTAATAATTTAAAAATTTTATTAAATTTTGCCTTTAAAAAATATATTATTTAACATTTTTATATTAATTTTTTCTTAATTTTTAAAATATATTTTTATTATTATTAATTTCTGATCTTTTTTCTATTTTTTATTATATTTTATTTTTTCTTTTTTCATTTTTATTTTCTATTTTTATATTTTTTATTTTTATATAAATTTCATAATTATTTTTTGTATATATTTTTCTTTTTATTTTTTATTTTTAAATTTATTTGATTTATTTATTTTTGTTTTTATTTATTTTTTATTTTCTTTTTAATTTTATAAAATTTTTTATTATTTTTGTTTATCTTTTTTTTCTATATTTTATTTTTTCTTTTTTCATTTTTATTTTATATTTTTACATTTTTTATTTTTATATAAATTTCATAATTATTTTTTGTATATATTTTTCTTTTTATTTTTTATTTTTAAATTTATTTGATCTATTTATTTTTATAAAAATTTTTTATTACTATAAAATTTTATTAATAATAAAAAAATAATTAATTCTATTTTTATTTTTTATCCTATTTTATATATATTTTTTTACCAATTGCTAAAAAAATTTTTTCCAATTATGTTTTTAGTTATTTTTTTTAATTTCTATAGACTTGTTAAAATTTATTGTTAAAAGTCCTATTTTTGTGCTTTTATTCTCTTTTTATTTTTTATAACTATTTTTATAATAATTCTGCTTCTCCCTAGCATTTTGGGAATCAAAATTTTGATATTTGCTAGATTTTTTTACATATATTTACATTTTTTAATTGCATTAAAAAAATGAATTTTCCCCTTTTATGCTTATTTCCCCAATATTGAGACTATTACTTACGTTTTACCACTTATCTTTTTTCCAATCTACAACATATATTTTTAGCTATAATATAACCCTTTTAGTTCTATCTTTTTATCCTTCAAAGTATTGATTTCCCTTGGTTTATAGAAATTATTTACAAACTTTACTTTATTTTAAATCCTTCATTTTTTTATATTATTCTTTATTATTGTATTGGAAGTTTTTTATAATCCAATTTTGAAAAACATATGCCCTCAAATTAGATTCTTTATTATTTTTCCATTTTTTTTGGAATTTTTTTATCTAAAATATTTTTTTCAAAATCACTTGCTTCAATTTTTACTAAAATATGTTCTTTTCCAACAAACATTAAACACTCTCCTCTTTGTAAAGATTTTATTTCTATTTTTTCTTTTTCTGATAAATTTGAGAATTGAGATAATAAATTAATATTTTCTTCTTCTAATGAAAAAAAAGTTTTTATACTTGAATTATTTAAAATGCTTTTTCCATAAGTTCCATTTTCTAGACTAAATAAATCTGAAATATCTTGAGTAATTGCTACACTACTACCACCATATTTTCTAATTGTTTTAAAAATTTTATAAATAAATTTCGCAACTTCTTTATTAGAAGTTACTCCTATCAACCTCCAAATTTCATCTAAATAAATTGCTTTTTTTATTTTTCTATTTATTTTTATTTTATCCCAAAATAAATCAGTAAATAAATACATTCCATATTTTAAATTTTCCTCTCCTAATTCATATACATCTGCAATTATTATTTTTTTATTTAATTCAATATTTGTATAATTATTAAAAAATTTTAATGATCCTTTTATAAATGGAATTAATTTTATTTTGAATTTTTTTGTTTTTTCATCATTTAAAATATTATATAAATCTTCTAATAATGGCATATCTTTACTAGTTTTAAATTTTTTATTTTTATAAAGCGTTTTATCATTAAATGTTATTCCTTTTATTTTATAAACTTCAATTATTTTTTCTTCTAATATTCCTTTTTCCTCTTCATTTAATTCTCCAAAAATTAAATTAAAAAATCCTATTAATTTTCCTATTTTCGTTGCTAAATATCCATGTTCATTTTCTTCAATACTTTCTTTTCTAATATCAAAAATATTTATATAATTTTGAGAAGTTGCTCCTATTTTTATTATTGTACCATTTAAATTTTCTCCTAAATTAATATATTCTCTTTCTGGATCTATAATATATTGTTCTATTCCTAAAAGTGAATTTCTTAAAATTAATAATTTCGTATAAAATGACTTTCCCGCTCCGCTTGTTCCGAAAATACACATATTTGCATTTTTGTATTTATTAGTATTATATCGATCTATTAAAACTAACGAATTATTATAAATATTATTTCCTAAATAAATTCCTTCTTCTTCAAAAATAGATGATGATATAAATGGATATGTACATACAATCCCATCTGTTAAAATATTTCTTCTTCCAACTTTTTTCATATCATTATTATTTTCTGCAAGTGGAAGACAAGATAAAAATATTTGCTCCTGTCTAAAGTATGATCTTCTACTTTGCATACCCTTACTTAATAAAATTCCTTCTATTTTATCTAAATTATATTCTAATTCTTTTTGCGTTTTTGAAAAAACATTCAAATAAATATATAAAAAATATACCTCCTCTCCATTAGTTTGTATTTCTTTTCTAATATATTTTGCATCATTATATGCTGAAACTGCTATGTCTATATCTTGCCTATTTTCATTACTTTGTTTTATTTCTACGCCAACATTTCCTATATTATAAGTTAATTCTTTTAATATTTTTCTACTATCTGTTTTTTCATAAAATATTGAAATATTCATATTAATATTTGATTCCATTAAGGTTTTTAATAATATTTCATTATTTTCTCTTGCATAATTAACGATAATAATTCCTGAATAATAATAGTCATCCATTTCTAAATATTTAGGATTTTTTAAATTTATATATGTTGGAGATATAAAATCTTTTATTGAAAATAAACTATTTTTTATTTTTTCTTTTTTTATTTTAAATTCCTCCTTTATTATTTTCTAAAAATTTTTTTGAATTAAAAAATGAGAATAAAATTTTTATTGTTTCTTCTTTTGAACATTCTGAAACAACATTACCACAACGAGATAAATTTTCTTTTATTTTAAAATATCTTTCACTTAATTCTTGTATAATATTTTCTTCTAAATTATTTATTTCTTCTTTTACTTCTATTTTTATTATTAAATAAATATTTTTTGAGGCAGATTTATTTTGATTATTTTTTTGTTGAATAAAATTTATATAATTTTCTAAATAATTTTTTATTATATTTTTATTTTCTTTTTCTGATTTTTTTAGATTTTGAATATGTTTTTCTAAATTTTCTTTTTTACTTTGAATTAAAATTTGCATATCGAAATTACATGATTTTAAAAAATTTTTATATGAATTTAAAATAGATTTTTTTTCAATTTCTGTTTTTAAATTAAAATTAATTGGTTGAACTTTTAATATTTTTATATATTTATTTTTTTTTATTTTTATAATTCCTCTATCTAATATATCTTCTATTGGAATCCATTTTTGTATTGAATTATATATTTATTTTTCCTCCTTTCATAATTTTTGAAAAAACTTTTTACATTGTACTTATTCTACTATCGTTTTTTTATTTTGTCAAGAAAATTATTTCGACATTTTTCGACTATTAAAATTTTTTTTGAATAATTTTTTTAATATTGAACATAATACTATTATAAGGTTAATATCAGTTGAGTTAAGAGTATTAGTAGATTAAATTTTAGTTTATTAATATTCGAGCAAAGATATTCATTAGTTTATTTTTATAGATTAATGTATGTCGGCGATAAAAATATATTATGTGTATGCAAGCTGTATTTTATTAAAATTTTCAAGGATTATTTTTATATTTTTTATATGGTTAAATTATATATAATATATTTGAACTAAGATTTCTTTTATATTATATGGGATTGTTATTAGTCCCAAGTGGATGAATATGGTTTCTATTAATGTATTGGAGGTCGAGCAACTGGTTAATATATGTGGTGTATGGTTTATTTGTATAGTGATATACATTAGATCAAACCACTATGTATATTAGCCTGAGTGAAGATTTTTATTAGCTTTATAGATAAGAGGGTTCCTTTTTAGGATACCCTCTTATAATTTTAAATATCTAAATTTTTAACGAATTTTGCATTTTTTTCTATAAATTCTCTTCTTGGATCTACCTCATCACCCATTAAAATTGTAAATATTTCATCAGCTTTTATTGCATCATCCATTGTTACTTGTATTAATGTTCTTTTCTCAGGATTCATTGTAGTTTCCCATAATTGTTCAGGATTCATTTCTCCTAAACCTTTATATCTTTGAATTGATAAAGAATCTCTTGGAATACCTTTTTCTTCTAACTCTTTAAATGCATTTTCTAATCCTTCATCTGTATAACAATAAATGTCTTCCATTCCTTTTTTTGATAGTTTAAATAATGGTGGTTGTGCTAAAAATACATTTCCATTTTCTATAAGTGGTCTCATATATCTGAAGAAAAATGTTAACATTAAAGTTCTAATATGAGCTCCATCAACATCTGCATCAGCCATTATTATTACTTTTCCATATCTTATTTTAGTAATATCAAAATCATTTCCAATTCCTGCTCCAACTGCAACTATTACAGGGTTTAATTTATCATTTCCATAAATTTTATCTGCTCTTGATTTTTCTACATTAAGCATTTTTCCCCATAATGGTAAAATAGCTTGAAATCTTCTATCTCTTCCCTGTTTTGCACTACCTCCTGCAGAATCTCCCTCTACTATATATACTTCACATTCTTCTGCAACTTTACTACTACAATCTGCTAATTTTCCTGGTAGCGTTGAGGTTTCTAGAGAACTTTTTCTACGAACAAGTTCTCTTGCCTTTCTTGCTGCTTCTCTAGCTCTTGCAGCACTTACACATTTTTCTAGTATTGCTTTTGCTACTGCTGGATTTTCTTCTAAAAATGTTGATAATGCTTCATTTACCATACTTTGAACAACACCTGTAACTTCACTATTACCTAATTTTGTTTTTGTCTGTCCTTCAAATTGTGGTTCTTTAACTTTTACAGAAACTACTGCTGTTAATCCTTCTCTAATATCTTCTCCTAGTAAATTTTGATCTTTTTCTTTTATTAAATTATGTGATCTAGCATAATCATTAAAAACTTTTGTTAATGCTCTTTTAAAACCTTCAAGATGTGTTCCACCCTCTATAGTATTAATATTGTTTACAAATGTATAAATACTTTCAGAATAACTTGTTGTATATTGAATTGCAATTTCTACAGGAACTTCTCCATCTTTTTCTATATATATTGGTTCAGAATGTAATTTTTCTTTATTTTTATTTAGATATTCTACAAATGATTTTAATCCACCTTCAAAACAAAATTCTACTTTTTTTGGAGTTTCTTCCCTTTGATCTTCTAAAGTAATTTTTAATCCTTTTGTTAAAAAAGCAATTTCTCTAAATCTAGTTTCCAAAACTTCATATTCATAATTTTGTGTTTCAAATATTGTATCATCTGCTAAGAATTTTACTTTTGTTCCTGTTTTATTTGATTCTCCAATTTTTTCAAGTTTTTTTACAGTCTTTCCTTTTTCAAATGCCATTTGATAAATTCCACCATCTCTTTGAATTGTTACTTCAACCCAATTTGATAATGCATTTACAACTGAAGCTCCTACCCCATGTAATCCTCCAGAAACTTTGTAACCACTATCTCCACCAAATTTTCCTCCTGCATGTAATACTGTATAAACTGTTTCTGCTGTTGATATTCCTGTTTTTGGATGAATTTCTACTGGTATTCCTCTACCATTATCTTCAACACTTATTATATTTCCTTTTTCTATTATTATATTTATTTCTGTACAATATCCAGCTAATGCTTCATCAACACAATTGTCAACAATTTCATATACCAAATGATGAAGACCTCTAACAGATGTACTTCCTATATACATACCTGGTCTTTTTCTAACTGCCTCTAATCCTTCTAATACTTGAATTTGTTCTGCTCCATATTTATGATTGTATTTTTCCATTATTTTTCCTTCCTTTCAAATAGCACACTATGGAAAATATTTAATGTACTTATTTTTTTTCAATAACTTTTCCATCCATAACATTATACGAAAAATAATCTAAATTTTCAAGTAATAATTTTTCAGTACATGTTATTATAACTTGTATATTTTTTATATTTTTTAAAAAATTTTGTCTTCTTTTTTCATCTAATTCTGACATAAAATCATCTAATAATAAAACAGGTTGTTCTCCTATCTCATCATATATGACTTGGAGTTCTGATAATTTCAAAGAAAGTACAGCTGTCCTATGTTGTCCTTGTGAACCATAAATTTCTACTTCTTTATCATTTATATATATAGTAAAATCATCTCTATGAATTCCTTTAGTTGTAAATCCTTTTAATATATCTAATTTTCTTCTTGATTTTAACTCATTAAAAAAATTTTGTCTAGTATCTGCAACTGAAAAATATTTTATTTCTATTTTTTCTTTTTGATCTGTTATACCATTATGAATATTTTCTATTTTATTTTTTATTTTTTCTATAAATTCTTTTCTATATTCATATATTTTTATTCCATATTCTACTAATTTTTCATCCCAAATATCTAAAAGATTTTCATCTTTATTTTCAACTCTTATTTGTTTTAAATAATTATTTCTTTGTTCTAATGTTTTTAAATATAAAGTTAAAATATGAATATAATTAGGTCTTAATTGACTTATCATAATATCTAAAAATTTTCTTCTTCCTTGAGGTCCATCTTTTAATATGTTTATATCATCTGGAGTAAAAATTACTATATTTATATTTCCTAATAATTCACTTAATTTTTTTAATTTTACACCATTTAAATATATTTGTTTTTGATTATTTAATTGAATTTTTATTTTTCCATTTCTATCTTTTTTTTCAAATTCAATTTCTACACATGCACTATCTTCATTAAATTTTATTAATTCTTTTTCTTTATTTGTTCTATAAGACTTTCCTATACTACTTAAAAAAATTGACTCTATAATATTTGTTTTTCCTTGTGCATTTTCACCATAAAAAACATTAATATTTTCATGTAAATTAATTTCTTGATCACTATAATTTCTAAAATTCTTTAATTTTATATTTTTTATCCACATTTTTTTCTCCATTTGTATTATTTTTTTTAATATAAAATTATATTTAAAAAAAATAAAAATGTCTTATTTTTGATTTTCGTGCGTTTTGTTTTTATGTAACCTTTTTTACTTTTTTTTATTTATTTTTTATCTTTTTTTATCTATTTTTTTTGATTTTTTTCTATTTTATTTGATTTATTTTAATTTTAATTATTTTTATTTATTTATATTTTATGTTTACTGTGTTATAATAATTAAAAAAAAGTCAGAGTTTTTTCCCTCTGACTAAAATTTATTCTTTTAATCTTATTGGTAAAATCATATAAATATAATCATTGTTTTCAACAGATTTTATTAAACATGGGGATATATTTGTTCCAAATTCAACAAAAACTTCTTCATCTTCTATTACTTTTAAACTATCTAAAAAATATTTTGGATTAAATCCTGCTTCTATATTTTTTCCTTCTGTAGAAATATATATTTCTTCTTTTGCATCTCCTGTTTGATTTGTACAAGAAATTGTTATTTTTCCTATATCAACAGTTACAGTTACAGGATATTTCTTTTCTTTTTCTATTGAAGATGATGAAATTAAACTAATTCTTTCAAAACTATCTTGTAAATTATTTTTATTTACTCTAATTCTAGTCTCCCAATTACTAGGTATTACAGATTTATAATTTAAAAATTCTCCATCTAGTATTCGAGTTACTACTTTACAATTTTCCATTTCAAATAATGCTTGATTTTTTGAAATTCCTATTCTTATATGATCAAAAGAATCTAATAAAATTTTATTAACTTCATTTAATGTTTTTCCAGGAATTACTGCTTTAAAATCATTTACTTTTGTTTGTAAATATATACTTCTTAATGCTAATCTAAAACCATCTACAGCAACTACATTTAACTTATTATTTTCCACTTCAAATAAACAACCTGTGAATATTGGTCTATTTTCTTCTGTGCTAACTGCAAATATTGTTTTTCTAATCATATTTTTTAACATATTTTGCTCTAAATCTATAGAATTTTCTATTTCTATTTTTGGTAATTCAGGAAATTCTTCTGGATTCATAGTTGTTAACTTATATAAAGCTCCTTCACATTCTATCTCTAAAAAATTATTTTCATTTAAAGAAATATATATTTCAGAATCAGGTAATTTTCTAATTATTTCACTGAACATAATAGCATTAACAACTGTACTGCCTTGTTCTTTTACTTCACATTTCATTACATATTCTATACCTATTTCTAAATCATATGTTGTTAATTTTATTTCATCATCATTAGTTTGAATAAGTATTCCTTCTAATATTGGCATTGTTGTTTTAGATGCAACACCTTTTACTACGGAATTTAATGCTTTAAGGATATTATCCTTATAACAGGTTATTTTCATTTTGCCTCTCTCCTTTATTAATTATTAAATATAATATAAATATTATTAGTAGTAATAGTATTAGGCTCTGTGGATAATGTGGAAAACCATGTGGAAATAATGAGCCCCTAAGAAAAATTTATGTGTATAACTTAGTGGAAAAATTTTAATTTTTTCCACATTGAAAAATTTATTTTGTTGAAAAATGATTTATAAACAGTTTTTCAACATTAAATTAACAATATGTTGTGGAGAACTAATCGACCGGTTCCGTAAGTAAAGATAACTTTTTTGCAACCGAGCAATTGTTCTCAAAACAAATTTTCAAAAATATCTTTAAAATATTTTTATTGTCTATTGTTCACCATTTATGATTATATTTTTCACACTTTCCACAATTAATTTTGTGTTAGTTTTTTCTTTGATTTCTTTTTCTATTTTTTTACAAGCATGCATTACTGTTGAATGATCTCTATTTCCAAAATCTTCTCCTATTTTTGGATATGACATATTTGCGACTTCTCTACACAAGTACATTGCAATTTGTCTTGGAAAAGCTATCTCATTTGAACGTTTATTACTTGATAAATCATCTTTATTTATATTAAAATATTTGGCAATAGTTTCCATTACGAAATCTGATGATAGAACTTTTTCACTTGCTGCTTTAAATTCATTAATGGTATTTTCTGTTAATTCTATAGTAATAGGACTATGTGTAAGTGAAGCTCTTGCAATAATTTTATTAAATACTCCTTCTAATTCTCTAATGTTTGAATCTATTTTATTTGCAATATTTGCCAAAATATTATCATCAACTATAATGTTTTCTTCTTGAGCTTTTTTTCTTAATATGGCTAAACGTGTTTCATAATCTGGACAAGAAATATCTGCTAATAATCCCCATTCAAACCTTGATTTTAACCTATCTTCAAGAAAAGGAATATCTCTTGGAGGTTTATCACTGGAAATAATAATTTGTTTTTTATCTTCATATAAAGCATTAAATGTGTGGAAAAATTCTTCTTGAACTCTTTCTTTTCCAGCTATAAATTGAATATCATCTATAAGTAAAACATCTATAGTTCTATATTTATTTCTAAAAACCTCATTTTTATTATCTTTTATCGCATTTATTAATTGATTTGTGAATTTTTCTGATGTTACATATAAAATTTTTGCAGTTCTATTATTTTGTAAGATCCTATTTCCTATGGCTTGCATTAAGTGAGTTTTTCCTAATCCTACTCCACCATACAAAAATAAAGGATTATAAGATTCACCTGGTTTATCGCCTACTGCTATAGCAGCTGCATGAGCAAATCTATTATTATTACCTACTACAAAAGTTTCAAATGTATATTTTGGATTTAAAGTTCTATTTGAAGTTTCAATATCTGTTTCTTGTGAATTGTCTTGAGAACTAGAAATTATTGATTTATTTCCTGTATCTTTATTTTGCTCTTCTAAAATTACAGAAAAGGTCCATTCTCTATTTGTTAAATATTTAAAAGTATTAAGAACTAAATCAGCATAACGAGTTTGTAACATTTCCTGATTATAAGGAGAAGCTACTTTAAAGACGATATGATTATCATTTATTTCTACTATTTCTAAGGTTTTAAACCAAGTATCATAAGCAATTTGAGTAGTTTCACTTTTAAGCAATTCTTTTGCTTTATTAAGTAATTCGTCTTTATCAATAGGCATATTAAAACATCCTTTCAAAATAAAAAATTAAAAAAGTTATCCACAAAGTTTTCCACAAGTGTGGATAAAAATGTAATAAATTTGTAATAAAAAAGCATTTATGACAAACAAAATTTTAGTTTTTCTTTTTTAGATAAATCTGTTTTTTATATACATTTTATATAATATCAAAATATTACATTAATAGTCAAGATTATTGTGGATAATTTTTTATAAAATGTGGATAAATATAAAAAAACATGTGGAAAACTATGAAGTATTACAAAAATATTACAAAAAATTGGTAATTTTTTATCTTTATACAATATTTTTTTGTAAAAATCAATAGTAAAAAAAATAAAAATCAAAAAATTTAAAATTTTCCAAATAGTATTGACAATACGCCATTTATATTGTATAATCGTAATACTTGTTATTTTGTAACAAAAATTTCCATGAGGAATTTTATATAGGTAAAATTTTAGGAGGTGCAACAATAATGAAAAGAACATTTCAACCAAAAAATAGACAAGAAAAGAAAGAACATGGATTTATGAAAAGAATGTCAACAAGAGCAGGAAGAAATGTATTAAAAGCAAGAAGAGCAAAAGGTAGAAAGAAAATCTGTGCTTAATATAAAAAAGCTAAAGGTATAAACCTTTAGTTGTTTTTATAGAATAAGCAAATTTTATACCCAAAAGCCTTTTAAAATAAGGATAGGGGGAAAAAATGAAAAAAACAGAAATGCTTAAAAAAAATTATCAATTTAAAAAAGTACTAGATAAAGGTCAGTTTTTTGATTGTAAAGAAATTCAAATTGTTATTTTAAAAAATAATAAAAAAATAAATTTATTAGGTATTGCTATAGGAACAAAAAATGGAAAATCATTCCAGAGAAATAGGGCAAAAAGAATAATAAGAGAATGTTATATGAGACTAGAAAATCAATTAACAGAGGGAAATAGTATAGTTATTTTAATAAAAAAAGAATTTGATCTAAATAATATTAATTTTAATAGTGTATTAGAGTCATTAAAAAGATGTTTTTTTAAAGCAAAAATATTAAAAGAAGATTAAAAATATGAAAAAAATATGTATATATTTAATTGAGTTATATCAAAAAAGTATATCTAAATTTTTAGAAAGTAAAAATATAAGATGTAAATTCTATCCTTCTTGTTCAGAATATACCAAACAGGCTATTATTAAATATGGAGTATGTAAAGGTATTTTTTATGGAGCAGTAAGGATTTTAAAATGTAACCCTTTTTCTAAAGGGGGATATGATCCATTAAAATAGGAAGGGGCAAAAAAGATGGCATTTTTTGCAAATATTTTTGGATATTTATTAAATTTTATTTATAATTTAGTAAAAAATTATGGGGTTGCAATAATTATATTTTCAATAGTAGTAAAATTAGTAATGATTCCAATATCTATAAAACAGCAAAAAACTATGAAAAAATCAATAAAATTGCAATCTAAAATGAAAGAAATACAATTTAAATACAAAAACAATCCTGAAAAATTAAATAGAGAAACAATGGAATTATACAAAAGTGAAAATATGAGCCCATTTAGTGGCTGTTTAAGTGCAATAGTTCAACTAATATTATTATTTGCAGTGTTTTTCTTAGTAAAATCTCCTTTAACATATATGAAAAAGGTTGATGCAAGTGTAATAGAAAAATACACAACAATAATGCAACAAAATAATATAGCTACAAATAGTGGTTATCCAGAAATAGAATTAATTAGAGAAATAGATACCATAAAGGATTTAAAAAATACAAATATTAATAATAATGAAGAACAAACAGAAAATACTGAAAGTGCCGAAAATGCTGAAAATAAGTTAGCTGAAATTAATGATGAAGAATTGGAATCTTTAAGAATAAATATGGACTTTTTAGGACTTAATTTAGCACAAGTACCAACAAGAAGTTCTGATTGGAAGGCATATATAATACCTGTTTTATATGTAATAGTTGCGATATTATCAACTAGATTAATAAATTCTACAAATCAAGTAAAAACAGAAAACAAAGAAAATAAAGAAAAATCAGAAGGGGAAGACGATTTTGATCCTATGGTTCAAATGAATAAAAATATGAATTTAATGTTTCCAATAATGTATGTAATAGCTGCACTTTTAACACCTTTGGGATTAGCATTGTATTGGTTAATGAATAGTTTGTTAATGATAATAGAAAAATTAATACTTAATAAACTTTTAAAGGATGAGGAGGAAAATTAAATGGCAAAGTGTATAATTTCAGAAGGAAAGACAACTGCAGAAGCAATTGAAAAAGGTTTAAAAGAGATAGGTTTACCAAAAGAATTAGTTGAAATAAAAGTTTTGGATGAAAATAAAAAGAGTTTTTTTGATATATTAGCACCTAAAGTAGTAAAAGTTGAAATAAAAGAAAAAGAGGCTAAAAAGCCAGAAGAATTTGAAATAGAAACGACAGAAGAAGAACTTGAGCAAGCCAAAATTAGAGTAGACAATTTTTTAAAAGAATTTATAAAAAAATTACCTATAGAGGCAGAGTATAAGATTGAAATAAAAGAAAAATGTTTATATATTTATATAAACGGTTCAGATGTTGGTAATTTAATTGGATATAGGGGAGAGGCATTATATTCTTTAGAAAATATTTTAAAATCAATAGCTAACAAAGAATCAGAAAATAAAGTAATTTTAAGATTAGATGTAGGAAATTATAAAGAAAAAAGAGTAAAAACTCTTGAAGAATTAGCCATAAAGAAGGCAAAAATAGTAGAGAAAACAGGAAAATTAATAACATTAGAACCAATGCAAGCATATGAAAGAAAAATTATACATAATGTACTTCAACAAAATCCAATAGTTGAGACTAGAAGTATTGGACAAGAACCAAAAAGAAGAATTGTAATATCAAAAAAATAATAAAATCGGAAGTCAAAGTTCAGATTTTAATCAGAGGATTAAAGGGAACTTTGACTTTTATTAAATTATAAAAATGAGGAGGAATAAAAATGAGCACAATAGTTTCAATTGCTACGGCTCCTGGCATTGGAGGAATTGGAATTATACGAATGAGTGGTGAAGATACATTTAAAATAGTAAACAAATTATTTAAGCCAATTAATAATCAGAATATAGAAGAGATAAAAGGTTATAGGATAAAATATGGATATATTGTAGAAAATGATGAGATAGTAGATGAAGTTTTGGTTTCATATTTTAAAGCACCAAAAAGTTATACAAAAGAAAATATGTGTGAAATAAATACACATGGTGGAAATGTTATAATGCGAAAAATACTAGAATTATGTTTAAAAAATGGTGCAGAATTAGCTGAACCTGGTGAATTTACTAAAAGGGCATTTTTAAATGGTAGAATAGATTTAACACAGGCCGAATCAGTAATAGATATTATAAATGCAAAATCTGAAAAAGAAGCTAAAAGCGGTATAAAGCAATTAGAAGGGCAATTATCAAAAGAGATAAAAGAAATAAAACAATTAATATTAGATGTACTAGTAAATATAGAAGTTTCTATAGATTATCCTGAATATGATACACCAGAAGTTCAAGAAAATGAAATATCTAATATGTTAGAAAAAGTAGGAGAGAGACTTTTAAATTTAGAAAATTCTTTTAATAATGGAAAAATCATAAAAGATGGGATAAAAACCGCTATAATAGGTAAACCAAATGCCGGAAAATCTTCTTTATTGAATTGTATTTTAAATGAAGACAGGGCAATTGTAACTGATTTTGCAGGAACAACAAGAGACACTATTGAGGAATTTATTAATATTAATGGAATTCCATTAAAATTGATTGATACAGCGGGAATAAGAGATTCCAATGATGAAGTAGAAAAAATAGGAATAAATAAATCTATAAAAGAAGCTAATGATGCAGATTTAATTATAGCTATTTTTGATGCATCTAAACCATTATCGAGAGAAGATTTAGAAATACTAAAATTGATAAAAGACAAAAAAGTAATTATTTTATTAAATAAAACTGATCTACCTCAAAAAATAGATCAAAATGATGAAAAACTAAGAGATATAACTAAAAACATTATAAAAATTTCTGCATTAAATAAAAAAGGAATTGAAGATTTATATACAAAAATATCAGAAATGTTTAATTTAAATGAAATAAATTTGAATGATGATATATTAATAACAAATATTAGGCATAAAAAAATAATTTCAAATGCATTAGAAAATGTTAATAAAGCAAAAGATGCATTAAAAATTAATATGCCAATAGATATAATAACTATATATATTAAGGATATTTTAGAGGATTTAGGACAAATAACAGGTGAAGTTGTAAGTGAAGATATAATAAATGAAATTTTTTCTAAATTTTGTTTAGGAAAATAAAACGATTAAAATCGAAAATAAGACAATTAAAAAAATAAGACATAAAGTTAATCATAAAAAAGGAAAAAAGACAAATAAATGGAATATGAAACGAATTTGAATAATTAAAAGAAAGGGGTATAATATAAAAAATGAGTTACTATGCAGGAGATTATGATATAGCTGTAATTGGTGCAGGACATGCCGGATGTGAAGCGGGATTAGCGGCAGCAAGGTTAGGAATGAAAACACTAGTATTTTCTATCAGTTTAGAAGCAATCGCTAACATGCCATGTAATCCTCATATAGGTGGAAGTTCAAAAGGTCATTTAGTTAGAGAAATAGATGCACTAGGTGGAGAAATGGCAAAAAATATTGATAAAACAATGATACAAATAAAAATGTTAAATACTTCCAAAGGTCCAGCAGTACATTCTTTAAGAGCACAGGCAGATAGAAAAAGATATCAAATGGAAATGAAACATACTCTAGAAAAACAAGAAAATTTATATTTAAAACAGGCAGAGATTGTTAACATAAAATTAGAAAACAATAAGGTAAAATCTATAGAAACTAGTGTTGGAGCGGTTTACAATGTAAAAGCGATAATAGTAGCAACAGGAACTTATTTAAAAGGGAAAGTTTTTATAGGAGACTTTTCTGAAGAAAGTGGACCAGATGGAGTATTTCCAGCTAATAGACTATCAAAAGCCTTAAAAGAAATTGGAGTAAAATTAGTCAGATTTAAAACTGGAACGCCAGCGCGTATAAATAAAAAAAGTATAGATTTTTCAAAAATGGAAGTACAAAAAGGAGATAATAATATAATACCATTTTCATTTGAAGATAAAACTAAAAGTTTTGAACAAGTTGATTGTTATTTAACATACACGAATGAAAGAACTCATCAAATTATACGAGATAATTTACATAGATCTCCATTATATGCAGGTGTAATAGAGGGAACAGGACCAAGATATTGTCCATCTATTGAAGATAAAGTGGTAAGATTTGCAGACAAAGAAAGACATCAAGTATTTGTAGAACCAATTGGATTAGATACAGATGAGATGTATATACAAGGAATGAGTTCATCTCTTCCTGAAGATGTTCAAATAGCTATGTATAGAACAATACCAGGATTAGAAAATGCTGAATTTACAAGACCTGCTTATGCTATAGAATATGACTGCATTGATCCTTCAGATTTAAAATTAACATTAGAATATAAAACAATTGATGGATTATTTTTTGCAGGACAGACAAATGGAACTTCTGGATATGAAGAAGCAGCATGCCAAGGATTAATTGCAGGAATAAATGCTTCACAAAAAATAAAAGGTCAGAAACCATTGATTTTAGATAGAACAGAAGCATATATAGGAGTTTTAATAGATGATATTGTTACAAAAGGTACAAATGAACCATATAGAATGATGACTTCTAGGGCCGAGTATAGACTTCTTTTAAGGCAGGATAATGCAGATTTAAGATTAACTGAAAAAGGTCATGAAATTGGATTGATTTCTGATCAAAGATATGCAAAGTTTATTAAAAAAAGACAAGAAATAGAAGAGGAAAAGAAAAGATTAGAAGATACAATAATCAAGCCAACAGAAAAAGTAAATATGTTTTTAAAAGAACAAGGAACAACAGAACTTACAACAGGTTCAAGACTTTCAGAATTATTAAAAAGAGCAGAGATAACATATGATTCACTTGAAGCAATAGATGAAGAAAGACCAAAATTGGGAGAACAAGTAAAAGAAGAAGTAGAAATACAAGTAAAATATGAAGGATATATTAAAATGCAAGAGGCACAAGTAGAAAGATTTAAAAAAATGGAAAGAAAACTTTTACCAGAAAATATTGATTATAATAATATTAAAGGAATCAGTTTAGAAGCCAGACAAAAATTAAATAAGCATAAACCTTATTCAATAGGACAAGCCTCAAGAATTTCAGGAGTTTCTCCTGCAGATATATCAGTATTATTGGTATATTTACAAACAAAAAAATATTAAAGAGAGGATTTTTATGGAAAAAGAAGATTTTTATAAAAAATTACAAGAAAAAGCCAAAAAAATAAATTTGAATTTATCTGTGGAGCAATTGGACAAATTCTACAGATATATGCTTTTGATGATTGAATGGAATGAAAAAATAAATTTAACAACTATTATAGAACCTGAAGAAATTATATTAAAACATTTTATTGATTCACTTACAATTGTAAAATACATAAAAGAAGGAAATAAAATAATAGATATCGGTACAGGCGCAGGATTCCCTGGAATTCCATTAAGCATAATAAATAGAAACTTTAATTTAACATTAGTTGATTCATTAAAAAAACGATTAGTATTTTTAGAAGAAGTAATAAAAGAATTAGAGTTAACGAATGTAAAATTGATTCATTCAAGAGCAGAGGAAGTAGGGCAAAGTAAAGAATTTAGAGAAAAATTTGATATATCTACATCAAGAGCAGTAGCAAACTTAACTACACTATCAGAATATTTATTGCCTTTAGTAAAAATAGGAGGAAAAAGTATTTGTATGAAGGCTTCAAATGCTGAAGAAGAAATTAAAGAGGCAGAAAAAGCAATAAATATTTTAGGGGGAAGAATTGAAAAAATAGAAAAATTTGATTTACCAGATAGTGATATAGGAAGAACAATAATTATGTTAGAAAAGCAAAAAAATACTCCTAACAAATATCCTCGAAAGCCTGGAACACCAAGTAAAGAACCAATTAAATAAATAAAATGCTCCACGACAAAATGTGGAGCATTATTTTTATAATAAAATTATAAAAAAACATTGACATCTTAATTAAGATTATATATTATTATAATGATATTTGTGAATGGAGGTATGATATGGGAAAAATAATAGCAGTAGCAAATCAAAAAGGTGGAGTAGGAAAGACTACAACAACAGTAAATTTAGCAACAATTTTAGCAAAAAAAGGTAAAAAAGTATTGTTAGTAGACACAGATCCACAAGGCAATGCAACAAGCGGATTAGGACTAACAAAAGAAATAGAAAACTCTGTATATGATGTTATAGTAAGAGATGAAGATATTAATAAAGTAATACAAAATACAGCAATAAAAAATTTAGATATATGTCCATCAAACATTAGTTTGGCTGGAGCAGAAGTAGAATTGGTTTCAATGATGTCAAGAGAGCAAAGATTAAAGACAAAATTAGATGAAATAAAGGATAAATATGATTATATATTAATAGATTGTCCACCATCTTTAGGATTAATAACTTTAAATGCATTTACTGCATCTAATAGTGTATTAATACCAGTACAATGTGAATACTTTGCACTTGAAGGATTAGGACAATTATTAAATACAGTAAACTTGGTAAAGAAACATTTGAATAAAAATTTAGAACTAGAAGGAGCATTGTTAACAATGTATGATGCAAGGACAAATCTTTCTAATCAGGTAGTAAAAGAAGTTAAAAAGTATTTTGAAAATAAGGTTTATAAAACAGTAATTCCAAGGAATGTAAGACTTAGTGAAGCACCAAGTTATGGAATGCCAATATCTATATACGATCCTAGATCTAAGGGTGCAAAAGCATATGAAAAATTCACTAAAGAATTTTTAAAAAATAATGATAATATGTAAATTAAAGGAGAGATTTTTATGACAAAGAAAACAGGACTAGGAAAAGGCTTAGATGCATTATTCCCTAGTGTACCAATAGTAGAAGAAACAGAAGTAGATGGAAATTTAAAAAATCTAAAAATAACTGAAGTTGAACCTAATAGAGAACAACCAAGAAAAATGTTTAATCAAGAAGGATTAGAAGAGTTGGCTGAATCAATAAAAACATATGGTGTAATTCAACCTATAGTGGTTTCAAAACAAGAAGGATATTATGGAATTGTTGCTGGAGAAAGAAGATGGAGAGCAGCAAAACTTGCTGGATTAAATGAAATACCAGCTATCGTTAGAGATGATGATGAACAAACAAATAAAGAAATTGCATTAATAGAAAATATACAAAGAGAAGACTTAAATCCATATGAAAAGGCTTTAGGAATTAGAAATTTAATGGATAAATATGGAATGACTCAAGAAGAAGTTTCTAAAAAAATAGGAAAGAGTAGAAGTAGTGTATCAAATACTGTTAGAATATTAAATTTAGCACCAGATGTATTAGAATTAGTGAAAATGGGCAAACTTACAGAAGGACATTGTAAAGCTCTAGCTGGAATAACAGATGAAAAGAGACAATATGAAGTTGCAGTAAGAATGATTGAAAGAGGAGAATCTGTAAGACAAGCTGAAAGCAAAAACAGAACAACGAAAAAAGAAACCAAATTAGATCCAAGATATAAATATTTATATGAAGATATAGAAGATAAATTTCAAGGATTTTTTGGAACAAAAGTTAAACTAGATCAAGGTAAGAGAAAAGGTAAGATAATAATAGAATATAATAATAATGAAGACCTAGAAAGAATGTTAAGTTTAATAAAGTAAATTATTTTAAAATAACTATTGACAAAAGGCAGTAAAATATGCTAATATAATTACTGCCACATAAATTTGGAGAGGTGGTCGAGTTGGTTTATGGCACCAGTCTTGAAAATTGGCGTAGGTTTGTAGCCTACCGTGGGTTCGAATCCCACCCTCTCCGCCAGACACATTTTTTCGAATGTGTTTTTTATTTAAATATTGACTGGTAAGGAAATACATATTATAATAAGCACATGGAGAAATACCCAAGTGGTGAAGGGGACAGTTTGCTAAACTGTTAGGTCTCGTAAGGGGCGCGAGGGTTCGAACCCCTCTTTCTCCGCCATTAGTAATATGTAAAATTAACTTTTCTAGTAATAAGTATAGTTATTAATATAAAAGATTGTAATATGCTAATGTTGTATATTACAATCTTTTAATGTGTTCCAAAATAGTTGAAATGAATTATACTTTTTAGTTTTTTTGGAAGAAATAAGGTAAATTTGTAAAAAAACTTGCAAGAATTATATAAATAGTATATAATTTAATTAGAAAAGTATGCCAGAAGGTAAAAGTGGTGATATATATGGTTAAAAGAAAAAGTATATTAAAATTTATTTTATTTATATTGATAACAGCATTATTAATTATAAGTATACAAACTAATGTAAATGCAACAGATCCATCAACAAATCCTGATTGGTGGGAACCTACTGTACAAAGTGAAGATGAAATTGCCTCAAAAGCAGGAGTCATTTTAGGGGTTATTAATGTTATTGGAATAGTATCATCTGTAATTGTAGGAGTATTAATAGGATTTAAGTATATGATGGGAAGTGTTTCAGAAAAGGCAGAATATAAAAAGTCATTAACAGGATATATTGTAGGAATAATATTATTAGTATTATGTTCTACTATACCAAATTTAATATATATTATAGTAAAGGATGAACCTGATTCTACGAAGAGAACTTTACAATCTAATTACTATAGTGTTATAACAGAATCAGAAAAAGTAAGATAATGTATAAAAAAATTAAATATTGCAAAATTTGTCAAAATATTGTATAATAAAAAAGATGGGAGATGGTTTGATGAAAAAATTATCCCAAATAGCATTAAAAATATTCATATTATTAATTGTATTTCAAATATCTTTCATACCGGTTTGTCATGCAACTGGTTTTTGGGGTGAACTTTTTGGAACTGGAAGTAATTTTATAGAAGAAGGAAGAAATCAAGGTTCTGCGATTGAAGATGATGATATGAAAGAACAACTAAATATGATTTATAATTTATTGTTAGCATTAGGTATAGTAATTGCAGTACTAATTGGAGCTATACTAGGAATAAAATTTATGTTTGGTAGCTTAGAAGAACAAGCTAAAATAAAAGAAACTTTAATTCCATATATAATAGGATGTATAATAGTATTTGGAGCATTTGGAATATGGAAATTTGCAGTAACAATTATGAATAATGTTACTGAACAAGCATCACAAACTATTAATATTGAAGGAGAACCTTCATTACTTGGTAGAGAAAAAATAGAACATTTAATATAATAAATATGTTATCAACATTCTCATTCAAAAAAGTGAGATTTTAAATATTATCTAAAAATAAAAAGGAGGAAAAAATATGTCAACAAAAACAAAAAAAGTATTAGTAACTATTGCAACATTATTATTAGTAATATTAATAGGAACATCTTCTGTATTTGCACTAGCACCTAGTGAAATTAAACCTCAAAATGTAAATGGAGTTAATACTATAGCAGACGCTGGTGGAAAAATATTAAATATATTACAAACAGTAGGTGTTGTATTAGCAGTTGTTATATTAATAGTATTAGGTATCAAATATATGATGGGTAGTGCTGAAGAAAAAGCAGAATACAAAAAAACAATGATACCATATGTAATAGGAGCTGTATTCATTTTTGCAGCACCAACATTAGCTAATATAGTATATGAATTTGTAAAGAGTTTATAGAATATAGACACTAATAATACATAATAACAAAAAATTAAAAAAAAAACGATAAATACTTCCATTTATCGTTTTTTTTTGTTATAATATAATAGAATGATTATAATTGTAACCAAGGAGGAAGAAATGGGAACATATAATGTACCAAGAAATGTCAAAGGAGAAGGTAGAATATTATTTATATTTTCAACAAAATCACTAATATATACATGTATATTTGGAGCAGTAGGATTAATATTTTATTTTTTATTTACACTTATGAAATTGAAAATGGTAGGAATAATAATAACATTAATATTTGCCCTAATAGGTTATATAATAGGAATGTTTAAAATGCCAGAAGCTGCTGGTTTAGAAATCACAAGAAAAACTGGTGGAGAAAATATAGATGATGTTATAAAAAGATACATAAAATTTAAAAATAGAAAGAAAAAATTATACGTATATACAAAGGAGGAAAAGTTAAATGGATAGTGAAGCAAAACTACAACTAATTCAATTATTGACATATGTATTAATACCTGTAATAATTCTAATTATTGTATTAATAGGATTTTTATTATATATTCATTTTAAAAATAAATTTAAAACTTCAAGTAAAAAATCTAATAAGAATAAAATTGATAATGAAATGCAAGATAAACAATCTATATTAAATTTCATGGAATTTGATAATATAGAAGATAGCATGATAATACAAAAAAATGGTACAAGATATTTAATGGTTATAGGTTGTCAGGGTATAAATTATGATTTAATGTCAATTGTTGAAAAGAATAGCGTAGAAGAAGCCTTTGTTCAATTCTTGAATACATTAAGATATCCAATTCAGATTTATATACAAACACGATCAGTAAATTTAGAAAACAGTTTACAAGCATATAGACAAAAGGTAAAAGAAGTAGAAAATAAATATAATACAATGCTTATGAGATATAATCAAATGAGAAACTCTGGAAATTATTCTAATGAGCAATTATCAAAAGCATATTTTGAATTGACTAAACAATCTAATTTGTATGAATATGGACAATCAGTTATTAATGATACAGAAAGAATGAGTTTAAATCAAAATATATTAAATAAGAGTTACTATATAATAGTTCCATATTATGCATTAGAAGCAGGAAATGAAAAATTAGATAAAGCCGAATTAAAAAATATAGCATTTTCAGAATTATATACAAGATGTCAATCAATAATATCTTCAATCGCACCTTGTGGTGTTAGAGGTAAAATATTAAGATCAAATGAATTAGTTGAATTATTATATATGGCATACAACAGAGATGAAGCAGAAACATTTGGATTAGAAAAAGCATTACAAGCAGGATTTAATGAATTATATTCAACGGCTCCAGATGTATATGAAAAGAAAATGAGAGAATTAGACAGAATAATAGATGAAAGAGCAATGAAGAAAGCTAGAGAAAAGGTAAAAGAAGCAAAATCTGAATTACAGAGACAAGTAGAAGAAAAAGAAGAAAACATAGATGATATAGTAAATGAAATTGCAAAAATGATATTAGAAGAAAATGAACCTTATATAGGAAAGGAAGTTAAAGAAAAAGCTATAGAAAAATTAACAGAAACAAAAGAAGGAGGTGCAACAGATGGCAAAAAGACAACAAGAAGAAGAAAATCTACAACAGTATAATGTTGAGGAAGAAAATGTACAATTATTTAGAAAACAAACAATAAAAGAATTAATTGCACCATCAGGAATAGATGCTAGAAATATAGATCATTTAGAAATAATTTCAAATGTAAAAAAATATGCTAGAAGTTTCTTTGTATCTACATTGCCAAGAATGTGTACATTTCCAGAATTATTTAGGGATATGTATTTCTTTGGTGATATAAATACATCAATATATATAAGTCCAGTACAGGAAGCTAGATCACAAAGTGAACTAAACAGAGTAATAAATGAGCTAGAAACAGAAAGAATTGTTGCAGCAGACAGAGGTAATATAAATAGAGAAAGTGGACTTACACAAAAGAGATATGAAGCAGAACAATTAAGAGATGAAATCGCAGCAGGATTTAATAAATTATATGAAGCATCAGTTATATCAACAATATTTACATATAATTTAGAGGATTTAGATAGATTAACAAAACTATTATCATCAGAAATGGCAAAATCATTAGTTGGAGTAAAGACTGCTTGGGCTATGCAAGAAGATGCATTCCAATCAAATTTACCATTAATGACTGATAAAATAAAAAAGACACATACATTTGACAGAAGATCAATGTCTACAATATTTCCTTTTACTACATCAGAAGTTAGCCATTCAACAGGAATACCTTTAGGATTTAATAAACAAACAGGAACACCAATATTATTTGATAATTTTCATAATTCACTTACAAATTATAATATGGTTATATTTGCTAAATCTGGTGCTGGTAAATCAGTAACAATGAAAACATTAATAAGTAGATCTTCTTTATTAATGGGAATTGAAAGTTTAGCACTTGATGCAGAAGGTGAGTACACAATAGTAGCAGAATCATTAGGTGGTATAAATGTTGTACTTAGCCCTACATCAAAAACAGTAATAAATCTATTTGATTTAGAGACAGAAACTGCAAAAGATGAAATAACAGGAAGAGAGAGATTAGTATTAAATATTGAAAATAAAGTAGAAGATGTAACTCAATCTTTACTTACTATGGCAAGAGGAAGTACAAGAAGCAAAGATGTAAATGAGTTAACAAAACAAATTATAGCAGAATCAGTTGCAGAAGAATATGCTGGATTAGGAATAACAAGTGATCCAAATAGCTTATATGAAACATCTAATAATTTTAATAAAAATGAAAAATTATATAGAGAAAAGAAAAAGATGCCTACAATTGGTTCTTGGTATAAAAGAATTCAGAAAAAGGCAGCAGATAATAAAAATGATGATTATAGATTCCATTATAGTTATTTATTAAAGGTAATGAAGCAATACATAAGAGAATATAATGGACAAATGGCTTATTTTGATGGACAATCTACTTTTGAATTATCAGAAGGGGCATCATTTATAAATTTAGACATATCACAATTAGAAGAAAAATTTGCAAGACCTCTTGCACAGCAAATTCTTTTAACATGGATATGGGAAAAATTTGTTAAGAAAAACAGTGAAGATAGAACAAAGGCTAGAAAGAAAAGAGTTATAGTTGATGAGGCATGGATGTTATTACCTTATCCAGAGGCTGTTGATTTCTTAAATACAATGGCTAGACGTGCAAGAAAAAGAAATGTTTCATTAGCTGTAGTTTCTCAAAGATTTCAAGATTTTTATGAAAAACCAGAAGCTCAAGCAGTTTTAACTTCATCTGATACAAAATTATTTTTAGCACAAGATAAATCTGAAATACAATATTTAAAAGAAGTATTTAAACTAAGCGAAGGAGAAGCAGGATTTTTAGTTACTTGTGGAAAAGGAGAAGGATTATTTAAAGTAGGACAAGAAACAGCTATTTTAAAAATAACCCCTACACAAAAAGAGTTTGAATTTGTAGAAACAAATTTGAATAAATTAGTAGAAGCAAGATCTAAGGGAAGAAACAGAGGGTAAAAAAATAGAAGTATTATAAATGAGGAGATTTTAATGAAGTTTTTTACAAAGAACAAATTTGTTTTTAAGTTAATAGTATGTTTGTGTTTATGTTTAACCATAATGAATGTCTGTGTTTCTATAAAAGTATATGCTGATGATATACCACAGACTTGTCCGGAGGATGGTAACGCATTATATCAAAAGGCAACAAATGGAGGAGGGATTTATAGAGATGGTGCAGGCATCACATGTCATGTTCGTTGCCCACATGGTTTAATGCTAGAAGCTAATGCGATGAGTAATACCGGTCTTTATACATTTAGTGATGGATGTCAGACAGATCAAAGTGGTCAACATTGGAGTGTTCCAAATCCAGAAAATCCAGATTCACCAACAATAACTGGTCCAGCACCTATTACATCAGAGGTTGATGTTTCAGATGCGGCAGAAGCACTATTAGGAGTAGGAGGAAAGTTATTAACTCCTGTAGTACAACTTTGTACAGCATTAGGAGATGCTGTTATGAATATTATTCATGATCAAATTATGGGAACAACATCTGAATTAGTAGTAAACACAAGTAAAGGTTTCTGGGCAAAAGTTGCTGCAATTTTCGCAGCTATTGCTATGATAGCTGTTTTGGTACTTGCTACTGTTGCAACAGGAGGATTATCAGGAATTTTGGCTAGTGTTGCTGTTGGAGTAATAGGAGTAATCAAGGTTCCTCTTGTATTAGGTGTAGCTGCATGGGCTTATGTAGGAGTACAAGGTTCGGGGATGCCAGAAGTAACTTTATTGCCTATGTATTCAATAGGTCCTGAAGAAATATTTAAAGGTAAGATTTTATTATTTGATGTAAATATATTTGACCCTAAAGAAGTATATGTAGAATATACAGAAAATGGAGCTACTGGAGAAATGCCAGTATCTGAATGGAACAAAAGAGGAGAATCAGAAGAAGTAGATAATAAAATAGCAAGTTTTTATTTCTTTTATGATGAAAGTGGAGAAAAAGTAATAACATCGACAAATAACGCAGCATATGACTTAAAAAATGCAGTTACAAGATGGTATTATACTTTTAGAAATTTAGCTATTGTCGCACTGATGATTGTTCTGGTGTATGTAGGTATTAGAATTTTAATAAGTTCTAGTGCTGCAGATAAATCGAAATATAAAGAAATGTTTATGGATTGGCTAATAGGTATATGTTTAGTGTTTTTAATGCACTATATTATGGTATTTGCTATTAATCTAACACAAAATATAACAAACTTATTATCATCAGTTGCAGGAGAGACACATCATGTTGTAAAAATAGTTGATGCAAATGAAGTATTAATACAATGTATCGAAAAAGATGAAAAATTAAAACAAACTATAGATGGAAATAATATAAATTGGACAACAAATTTAATGGGTAAAATTAGAATTTTAGCACAACAACAAGATGGAACATTTGCTTATATAGGATTTTCAATTTGTTTCCTTGTACTTGTATTTTATACGGTAATATTTGCGTTTACATATTTAAAAAGGGTATTATATCTAATGTTTTTAACAATCATAGCACCATTAGTAGCAGTATCCTATCCACTAGATAAAATACGAGATGGAAGAGCACAAGGATTTGATATGTGGCTAAAAGAATATATTATAAATTTATTAATACAACCATTACATTTATTGTTATATATTTTATTAGTAAGTATGGCAATAGATTTATCTGCTACAAATGTAATATATTCATTAGTAGCATTAGGATTTATGATGCCAGCAGAAAAATTTGTAAGAAAAATGTTTGGATTTGATAGAGCTTCATCACCAGGATTCTTATCTGGAGCAGCTGGTGCTGCAATTGCGATGAATGCAATACACTCATTATCTAGATTTGCACAAAGAGGTATCGGTGGAGGAGATAAAGGACCAAGAGGTTTAAAAGAAGGAAATAACAATAGTAATGATTTCTTAGATAGAGCATCAGAAACAGGAAATAATAATTCAGCTTTAATTGCAGAGATGGCAAAAGAAAATAAAGGTGAAGAATTAAAAGATGATAATAATAAAAAAGAAAATAATAATAAAGAGCAAGACCAAAATCAAAACAAACAAAGAAAACAAGATTTACTAGATGGTGAGGAAGGACAAAACCAAGAACCACAATTCTTAACAGAAGATGAGATGATAGAAAAAGAACAATTAGGAGAATATCTTGATAACAATGATAAAAATACTATTCCACCAGAAGAAATGGAACAATGGGATAATAATTATAATAGATATATGGAACTTCAAGAAAAAGAAGAGCAAGAAAGAGCTCGTTTAACTGGAGAAGTAGATGATGATGACACTACAGAAGAACAACCTCCACAAGAAGAACCACTACCAGAAGAACAACCAACAATATTAGCAGAATCACCAGAAGATACAGGAAGATATAGGGATAGTAGATTTGGTAGAGTTGGTAGAGCAATAAATGGTACACTAAATAATGGAAAAGTTAGATATGTGGCAAAAGAAAGTTTAAGAACAATGGGTAGAACAATAGGAACTGGTGCAAGAGTATTTACAGGAGCTGCAGGAGGAATAATAGGTGCATCAGCAGGTGTTGCATCTGGAAGTCCAGGAGATATAGTTAAAAATACTGCAATGGGTGCTACTGCAGGTGCAGCCATAGGAGGAGGAGTTGTAAAAACAGCAACTAATATAGGAAGAAATATTTATAGTGGTGGTGTTCAAGCAAGAAATGAAATGAGACGAGAAGTTTATGGACCAAACTATGGATCAGCACAAAGAAAAGAAAAGGATGCACAATTTAAGAGAAATAAAGAAATGAGAAGGTTATATGCATCTAAGTTAGGATTAGAAGGTAATGAGTCTGCAATAGATGCTGCTATGGATGATGCTATTAAATATAGAGAATATGGAGTTACAGATAATAAGATAATATTAGAAGCAATGACAATGGATAATGGAAATCAAAACAATAGAGCAAATGCTGACAGAATTGCAGCAGCTAGAATGGCAAATGTAACAAAAACAGAAAACGATTTCCAAAGAAACTTTGAAAGATTTGCAAAAGCACCGGGATTATCAAAAACTCAATTAAAAACATTAGAAAGAAGAGTAAGACGTATAACTGGACTATAAAATATAAAGGAGGCTATATATATGCATAGATTAAGAGAATTTTATTATAGCAATAAAGCTATGATTTGGAGAATTGCATCTATAATAGTCTTCTTCTTTGTATTAATTCAATTGATAAATTATATGGTAGCAAGAAGAAATGCCAATAATGTAGGAAAAATACCAGTAACAAATTCAAATGTAATTAACACTAATAGCACCAATAGTGATAATAATACAAATATAGTATTTAAAGATAAAAATAATAGTAATAATTATAATAGTATAATAGAAAGTTTTATTACAGCATGCAACAATAAAGAAATTGAAGTTGCATATGGATATATATCAGAAGATTGTAAAAGAGAATTATATCCATCAATAGAATTATTTAAAGAAAAATATGTAGACTACATTTTTAATGGAAGTATAAAAAAGATATCTATGATTGAAAATTGGAGTGGAAATATTTATAAAGTAGACTTTAAAGAAGATATGATGATTACAGGAAATAAAAATGAACAATCTATTCAAGATTATATTGCTGTAGTAAATCAAGATGGACAAACAAAGTTAAATGTAAATAATTTTTTCGGAACAAAAAAAATTGGAAGAACAACGACTAAATATAATATAGAGATGACAGTAGAAAGCAAGAATGTATATAAGGACTATGAAGAATATACAATAAAAGTTAAAAATAATTCAGAAAATACAATACTATTAGATACGCAAGAAGATACAAAATCAATATATTTAAGAGATAGAAATAATATAAAATATTATTCTTATAGCCATGAAATCGTAAGTAATCTATTAAAAATAGATAGTGGTTATAGTAATCAAATAAAAATAAAATTTGCAAAAACATATAATTCAGCAACACCAACATCAATTGTATTTTCTAATTTAATATTAAATTATAATCAATATTTAGATGGTAACACTGAAAAACAAGAGTTTATCCTTAATATATAGCAAATGGGGTGATAGAAATAGAAAAAGAAAAAATAAAACAAATAGCAAAAAAAGCATTAAAAAAAGTTGTAAAAATATTAATACCTATTTTAATTATATTAGTGTTACTATCAGGAATTACATGGTGGATTTTTGATGATGAAGGTACATGGGATGAAAAAGAAAAAGGTAGACCTTCAATATATACAGGAAATATAAGTATAAATCCGATTGAAGGAATAACATCTGATAAAGATGAGATGTTAAAACAAGCATTATTAGATGAAGGATATAGCGAAGAAGAGATATCAAATTTGTCTGATGAAGAAATTATTAGAATTTTCGATATGTCAAAAAAATTAAGCAGAACTATTACAAGTTTAGATGATTGTACACAAGCAGAATTATTATGGTGTATTTCTGATGAATATGCAAGATATTTAAAGAAACCAGAAGAATTAGAATACCTTTTAGAAGCAGAACTAATAACACAATATCCTAAATTGGATTCGATTGATTCTAGTAAAACAAATGGAATTATAGAATTAGTAAGAAATCCAGACAGTCAAAATGGAACTGGAACGATTTTAAAATATATAAGTCCAGATGAATTTGATACATTATTTTCAGAATATGAAAGTGATGGTAATAGAGATGTATTTAATTATTTTACTTTAGATAAAGATGAAAATGCTATAGTTGCTTCTTGGAAAGAGCAAAAAGGTGAATTTGAAAGTACCAATACAGCTAAACAAGATTGTAAAAAAATTAGGGAAGGATATACCGAACAACTTATACAAAATACTTATGATGCAAGATATCTGGTAACTTCAGATACAACGAATCAAATTAATGCTACATATGTAGAATATATGCCAATTAGGAAAACGATAAATTATAAATCAATAGTTCAACAATACACATTACCTTTTGAATATTTATGGGAATTGCTTGTAATGGGAGAAAGTTATGACTTTGTAGAAGGATTGGCAAAATTAGCGTATAATTCAGAAATAAAAGTAGGCATATATGATAATACAGTTACAACAGTAACAGTAAATCAATACAAATATACAGAATGTTTTAGAGAAAAATATGAATTATATTCTCAATATGAAGGAGGAGAAAGAACATTATCAGAAGAAAGTGATTGGTCAGAAGAATCACATGATTATTATGATAAAAATACCATAACAGATGTAGAAAATATTTTACAATTTGATATTTTATATGCTAATGTATGGATAGTAGAAGTATATATTCCTTATACACATATACAAAAAGATGAACCTCCATATGAGGAAACTAATAAAATTCCAGATGAGCAATGGACCAAAACAGGAGATTCAACCACCTATGATTCAGATAGGATTGATTCTTATGATGGAATAGGTAATATAATATCTACGCAAGAGATATATTATACTAAAATAACACATAACGAGCAAAAAACAATAAATCAAGAAAAATACACATCTACAAATATTCATGTAGATAAGTATGAAAGACAGCCTGCTCAAATAAGAGAGAAAACGGATGTAGATCCAAATACAGATATGAACTTTGTAAAATTATTAAGAGAAGATACAAAGGCGTTTAGTTTAATTACAAATTGGGCTACAATAAATTGGCTAACAGGTATTGTACAAAAAAATCAGTCAACAGTTAATATGGTGGATTTAACATTATATTTAATAGAAAAAGCAAAGGATCCAGATAATAGTAATATACGAATAGATTTTGACTTTAGTGTATTTGAACCATTAATAATAAATAGTGGAGCAAGTATTTATGGAAGTTCAATAGAAGAAAAAATTTGGTTTGCATTACGAGATATGGGATATTCTGAATATGCAACTGCAGCAGCAATGGGAAATATTTATCAAGAATCACATTTTAATCCTAAGGCAGAAAATCCAAAAAGCAAGGCATTTGGTATCTGTCAGTGGACAAAGGGAAGAAAAGAAGGATTAACTTTTTATGCTTCAGCAAAAGGAAGTAATATAGATGATGAGAATACGCAAATAGAATTTCTTATGGCAGAGTTAACACCAGGAGGTGGTGCATATGGATATGCTACTTATAATGTATTAACAAGTACATATACAGGTACAAAATACACTCCAGAGGATTGGACTAATGCAAAAGATTTGGCAGATTCAGTAACAGCATTTTGCTTTACATTCGAAAGATGTGGGGTTGATGAGGCTAATATACCAAATAGATTAGGTAAAGCACAAGAATATTTGGCAATGTTTAGTGGAAAAACTAAACCATCAGAAGATGCAGGAGCAAATGAAATTCAATTAAAAATTGTAGAAATAGCTAAACAAAGTGATAAATATGGAATTACTCCACAAGAAGGATATTGCTTAAGATGGGTAAATGATGTATATGAAAAGGCAGGAGCTGTCGTAACAAGAAGAAATTGTGCAAGATGTTCAGGATATTATTTTGGAGTTTCTAAAGACTTTTCAAACATTCCTATAGGAGCAGCGGTATATGGTGAAAGTAGAACAAATGAAGGAGCATATTATGGGCATGTAGGTATTTATATAGGAAATGGTCAAGTGGCAGATAACGCAGGATATGTAAGAATAACGAGCTTAGAAAAATGGTTAAAAAGTTTCCCAAATGGATGTTGGGGATGGACATCAAGAACACCAGTAAACAGTGCTTACCCAGTTACAGAAGGATTAATTAGACATGGTAGCGGAGCTGGTTGTTAAATAAAGGAGAATAAGATGAAAAATGTAAAATATTTAATTATATTATTAAGTGCAATTTTAATAATTCTAATTATAGTATTTATATTTCTTTTACATTCTTTAAATGAAAATTCACAACAACTAGAAGATGGAGGCATAATAGAAGAACGACATTTTGAAGAATCAAAAGAAGTGCAAGATATTAATACATATATATATATTAATGAAATAATGAAAAATTTCTTTAGTTATGTGTCTGAAGAAGAAGATTATTTAGATAATTCAGAAGCATTAATGGAAGTTTTAGATAAAGAATATATTAATAAAAACAATATTACGAAAGATAATGTTTTACAAAAACTTAGTAATTATAAGGATATAACATCTTTTTCTTCCAAAGAAATATATAAAAAAGAAGTTGGATATATTCACAATATAGAAGGGGAATATATATATATAAAAGGTATTATAAGAAAAGATTCAACAGAAGAAGATATATATATATTAATGAAACAAAATAACTATAAAGAAACTTATAGTATAAGTATTATAACAGAAGAAAATTTTAAAAACTTGCAAAATAATGATGAAAACATAGAAATTGACATTGAGCAAGGAGATTATAATAAGGCATATAGTAAGTCAATTACAGATTATCAAAAATGTTTAGAATTTTTTAGAGATTATATAAACACAGTAAAAAATAATCCAAGAGAAGCATATAAATTATTGGATGAAGAATACAAAAATAAAAGATTTGGAAATATAGATAACTATGTAAAATATATAAATACAATACAAAATGAATTATTAAGAACGGTTTTAAAAAAATACCAAATAATAGAAGGAGAAAATGAAGATAAATACATATGTATTGATCAAAAGGGAAATTACTATATTTTTAAAAACACAGATTTTATGAATTATACATTAATATTAGATACATATACTATAGATTTACCAGAATTTACTGAAAAATACAACACAGCTAAAGATAGCGAAAAGAATTTATTAAATGTACAGAAAATATTTGAAGCAATCAATGTTAAAGATTATGATTATGTATATAATAAATTAGAAGAAAACTTTAAAAATACTTATTTTCCAACGCAATTGAGGTTTGAACAATACATAAAATCTAAATTCTTTAATATGAATGAAATTGAATTTTTAAATGCACAAGATGAGGCAAATGTATATATATACAATGTTAATATAAATAATTTAGATGATAAAAGCAAGACAAATAATTTATCAATAATGTCAAGACTAAAAGAAGGAACTGATTTTGAAATTTCATTTAATTTAAATGAGGACACCAATTAGGTGCCCTTGTTTTTTTATTTATGATATGCTAGAATAAAGTTAATTAATAAAAAGGGGTGTTCAAATGAAAAAAGTAGTTATCATATTATTTATAATTTTATTGATAATAATATCAGTATTAGCATATTTATTAATTTCAGAAAATCAAAATCAACCAATTCAAAATAATACTGGAGAAATACAAAAGCCAGAACCTGAAGAACCAACAGAAAAAATAGGTAAAATAGAAACAATAGAAGAATATGTAAATATAAGAGAATGCCTAGACAAATATATAAATTATTCATTAAATGTTCAAGAACAAGAAAAAGGAATGGTAAATGGAGAATTAATAAAACAGGCAAAAGATGCTTTAAAAAGTATTATTTCAGAAAACATGTTTAATGAATTAGAAATAACTGATGAAAATATATTTGAAAAAGTTGGAATTACAAATTATTATAGAATTGAAAAAATATATAAATTTATGGAAGAAACAGAAGAAACTAATCAATATTTTGTAGAAGGAAAATCTATAAATAAGATTTCATTAGAAAAGGAAGATTTTAATTTAATATTCACATTAGACAAAGAAAATGGAACATTTTCAGTAATTCCAGAAATCTATTTAAAAGAAAATGAAATAAAAAATTTAGAAGATTTTAAGTTAGATAAAGAAAATACTATAGTAAATAATGGTAGAAATACTTATAGTACAAAAGTAACAGATGAAAAAATTTGTAATACATATTTTTCAGATTTAAAAAATAATATAACATATGATATTGAGTATACATATAGTTTATTAAGTGATGAATATAAAGAAATCAGATTTAAAACAATAGATGAATTTAAAGCATTTATAAATAGAGATTTTTCAAATAAAAATGATAGGACAATAAACAGATATAATGTAGTAGATGAAGAAAATACAAGATATGTTATTGTAGATCAATATGGAAATACATATATAATAGAAGAAAAAGAACCTTTTGATTATACAGTAAAAATGGATACATATAGTATTGATTTACCAGAATTTACAACAAATTATACTTCTGCTGAAAATGAAAGAAAAGTAACATTAAATATAGGAAAAATTATAGATGCGATAAATTATGCAGACTATAGATATGTATATAAAAAATTAAATAAAGAATATCATTCAAACAATTTTAGCAATATTAATGAATTTATTGAATTTGCAAAAAATAAGTTTTTTGACAGAAACAAAATAAAAGAATTTCAGTGTAAAAAAGAAGAAAATTCTTATGTATGTTATTTAAAATTAGCAAATAAAGAAAATGAAGAAGAGGAAAAGACAGTTATATTATTAATGAATTTATTAGAAGGAACTGAATTTGAAATATTGTTTTCAGACTAAAAGCACATTATGCTTTTAGTCTTTATTTTATTGTTTTTATATGTTATAATTCATGTATAAAGGAGGCTAAAATGATAGAGATAAAAGATTTATCAAAATCTTATAATAAAAAAGAAAAAATAATAAAAGGAATTAACCTACAAATAAAAAATGGAGAAATATTTGGATTTTTAGGACCAAATGGTGCAGGAAAAACAACAACTATAAAAATGATTACAGGAATATTAGATATAGATGAAGGTGAAATACTAATTGATAATTGTAGTATAACATCTCAACCAATAGAAGCAAAAAAAAGATTTGGATATGTGCCAGATAATCCAGACATATTTTTAAAATTAAAAGGTATAGATTATTTGAATTTTATTTCTAACATTTATGAAATAGAACCAATAGAAGCCAAAAAAAGAATAGAAGAACTTAGTAAATTGTTTGAAATAAATGATGTATTAAATAATAAAATAGAAAGTTATTCACATGGAATGAGGCAAAAAATAATAATAATTGGTTCATTATTACATAACCCTAATAATTGGATAATTGATGAACCAATGACAGGACTTGATCCTAAAGCAACTTTTGAATTAAAAAAAATAATGAGAAAAAAGGCAGATGAAAATAATACAGTATTTTTCTCAACACATATTTTAGATGTTGCAGAAAAGATATGTGATAGAATTGGAATAATAGATAAAGGAAAAATATTATTTGTAGGAACAATTGAAGAAATGAAAAAAGAATTAAAAGAAAATAAATCTTTAGAAGAATTATTTATGGAGATAACAAAAAATGGTTAATAAAATTAATGAATTAACAAAGATATTTTTGACAGATTATTATTATAATTTTAATAAATTAAATAAAAAATCTAAATATACATGGTTACTAGGGGTATTTATCGTAGCAATAGCATATTTATCATATAAAATTATGAATTTTTTATCTAAAACAGAACAACCAGAAATATTTTTTAAAATTTATTTGCCAATATTTGCAACTATAATGATGTTACAGTTAATTATATTGATAAGTAGTATATTTTATTATTCAGATGATATAAAAAATATATTACCCCTTCCTATAAAACCAATAGAAATTTTAATTGCAAAATTTAATACGACAGTAATTATAATGTATTTTTTAGAAGCATTATTTTTATTAATACCTTTTCTAATGTATGGAATGTTAATTGCCAAAAATATAACAATTTTTATATTAATGATTATAGTATTTTTTATATTTCCAATTTTATATACATTATTAATTAATATAATATTATTTTTTATGATGAAATTATCAAAAATAATTAAAAATAAAAATGTATTACAATTAGTAATATCTATTTCTTTAACATTTATTATATCATATTTATTAATGTCTAGCATTCAGAAAATTATGAATCAAGAACTAGATATGGAACAAGTACAAGCTATTAATATAAAAATAGAAGAAATAAATAAAAATTATATAATAACAAATCCAATTATAAAAATATTAACAAGTAATAATTTTTATGAAATATTAATTAATTTATTAAAAATAATTTTAATAAATATTTTGGCATTTATAATTTTCATATTTATTGGAACAAAAATGTATTTAAAAAATATATTAATTAGTAACAATTATATAAAATTAAAAAATATAGAAAAAATTAAATATAAAAAAAATAATAAAAAAATTGCTTATTTAAAAATAGAATTAAAAAAATTAATAAAAAATCCTACATTTTTTATGCAAAATATTTTTCAATATATTTGTATAATAATAGTAGCAGTAATTTTATTAAATATATTTGTGCCAATATTTGTAGAGCAAGTAAAAACAGAAAATCTTATTGAAGATATAGGAATAGAACAATTTAAATTACAGGCGATATTAATGATAATAGGTATAATTCAAATAATATTTACATTTTCAAATTTATCATTAACTGCCATATCAAGAGAAGGTAAAAATGCGGGTTATATGAAATATATACCTATTAAATTATCAACACAATTAAAACTAAAAGCAATGCCACAAATTATTATAAATACATTTTTTATATTTACAATTTTGACAACTATATATTTGAATATAAAAGAAAATATTATTATTTATTATATTATTGCTTTTATAACTGCAATGATATTAAATATTATAAATAGTTATATTTTAGTTTTAATTGATATAAATAAACCAAATTTAAAATGGTCAAATGAAGAATCAGTCGCGAAAAATAATCAAAATAAATTATCACAATATGTATTAAGTATAATTACAATATTGGTATTAAGTTATTTTTCAAAAATATTTAATAATATGAATTTTTTACCTGCTATTATCATTATAAATTTAGTTTTTATAAGTATTTTTATTGTTTTAAACATATATATAAATAAAAATGATCAAAAAATATTTAAAAAAATATATTAAAAAAGAATTCTCCTTTTTAGTTCTAAATATATAAGATAAATAATAATATTCATTATAGACAAGGAGGAGAATATGAAAAAAAATAAAAAAACACTAATTGCTATTTTGGTAATTATATTAATTATTGTAGCGGGATGTATTATTTTTAATAATATAAGTATAGAAAAAAATAGTGAAGATGAATATCAAGACTATACACCTCAACAAGAAATATCAGATGAACAAATGAGGCAGACAAAAATAGTATTATATTTTGCAAATAGTGAAACAGGAGAATTAGAAGCAGAGACAAAGGTTGTAGATGCAAATACTTTAATAGAAAATCCATATAAAGAATTAGTAGAATTATTAATAAAAGGACCACAAAGCAGTAAATTAAAAAAATTAATTCCAGATGGAACTATTTTAAATGAAGTAAAATTAGAAAATACATGTGCTATAGTTAATTTTTCAAATGAATTTTTAAACTATGAAAATGATGAAACTAAGGCAAAGATTATAAATAGTATAGTAAATACACTTACAAATTTAAAAGAAGTTCAAGTTGTAAGGATTTTAATAAATGGTGAAAGTAACGAAAATTTTGCAGAAGATTATGTAAAAAATAAGATGTTATAAAAGATGACATAAAAGTCATCTTTTATATTATCTAAATAAATGATATATTTTTATATATTTTAAAAATTTATTAAAATCACATAAAAAGTGTTCAACATCATTTAATGATGTACAAGCATTTTCTTTAAAAGATTTAAAACAAAATTTCTTTTTGTTTGATGTAGAATTATTTGAAGGAGGAGGAACTGGACAATTATTATTTCTAAAATATGGATATCTGTAAAAATTATTCATTGCATCACACTCACTTATAGATTTTTATATATAATATGAAAAATACTGCTAAAAGTGAGAAAATATGATATAATATTGAAAGATAAGAAATATTAGGAGGACTTATGAAAGGAACATTGTATATAGTAGCAACACCAATTGGAAATTTAGAAGATATAACTTTAAGAGCATTAAGAATATTGAAAGAAGTAGATTTAATTGCAGCAGAAGATACAAGGCAAACTTTAAAATTATTAAATCATTATGAAATATCAAAACCATTAATTAGTTATCATAGACATAATGAAGAAGTAAAAAGTGATATTTTAATAGAGAAATTAAATAAAGGAGAAAATATTGCATTAGTATCAGATGCAGGAACACCTGGAATATGTGATCCTGGAGAAGAAATAATAAAAAAGTCAATTAAAGAGGAGATTCCAGTAATTCCAATTCCTGGAGCATGTGCAATGATAAATGCCTTAATTGGCTCTGGTTTGGATACAAAAGAATTTGAATTTATGGGATTTTTGCCATTAAATAAAAAAACTCGAAAAGAAAAATTATTAGAAATAAAAAATTCTAATAAAACAATAATAATATATGAAGCACCTCACAAAATGAAAAATACATTAGAAGATTTGAATGAAATTTTAGAAAATAGAAAAATAGTTTTAGCTAGAGAATTAACTAAAATTCACGAAGAATTTATAAGAAAAGATTTAAAAGAATTAATTGAAGAGATAGACAACATAAAAGGAGAAATGATTTTAATTATAGAGGGAAGAACTAAATTAGAAAAAGAAGAAAATAGCTTAAACAAAATGAGTTTAGAAGAACATTATAAATATTATGAGAATCTAGGATTAGATAAAAAAGAAATTATAAAAAAAATTGCTAAAGATAGAAATGTTAGTAAAAATGAGATATATATGAAATTTACTAAATAAAGCGAAGAAGTTATTCTTCTTCGCTTTTTTCTAGTTCTGCAATTTTTTGAGAACATTTTGAACATACTAATTTATCTTTATAAGTCATAAGATTTTTTGTATTTCCACAGAAAATGCAATTAGGTTCATATTTTTTTAATATTATAGATGAACCATCTACATAAATTTCAATAGGATCTTTTTCTGCAATATCAAATTTATTTCTTATTTCTATTGGAATAACTACTCTTCCTAATTCATCAACTTTTCTAACTATACCTGTTGACTTCATATCTTGCCCCCCTTAACATTATAATCAATTCACATATATGATAGCATAAAACAATTTGAAGGTCAATTAAAATTAACAATTTTTTTAAATTTGTTATATATAATTAATATATATAATATAAATATATTAGCAGAAAGGAAAAAAATGTTAAATATTATATGGCCTGTTTTTATAGTAATTTCAATAATTTATGCAATTATTTCTGGAAATATAGAAAATATAAATAGTTCAATATTTGAATCAGCAGAAAATGTAGTTACATTTTCTTTAACATTAATAGGCATGACTTGTTTATGGAATGGAATTATGGAAATAGCATCAAATACACAAATAATTACATATATATCTAAAATATTAAAACCTATTATAAAAAAGGTTTTTCCTAATATGGATGAAAATAATAGGGCATATAAAAGTATTATTATGAATTTAATAGCAAATATATTAGGACTAGGAAATGCAGCAACTCCATTAGGTTTAAAAGCAATGGAAGAATTACAAAGAGAAAATAAAGAAAAAAATAAATTGAGTGATAATATGATGATGTTAATTGTTTTAAATACAGCATCATTACAAATTATTCCAACAACTGTTTTAACAATACGCAATTCATTAGGATCCAAAAATCCAACACTAATAATTTTTCCTGTATGGATTGCTACAATTAGTGCTGCAGTAGTTGGAATATTAGTTACAAAAATATTAATAAAAATAAATAAATAGGAGATGTTATGCAAATTATTAATTATATTTCTATAGTTGCTATGCCTATGATAATATTATTGATTATTATTAATGCATTAAAAGAAAAAACACAAGTATTCAATATTTTTTTAAAAGGTGCAACAGATGGAATTGAAATAGTTTTGAAAATTTTTCCAACCTTACTTGGACTATTTGTTGCTATAGGAATGCTTAGAAGTTCTGGAATTATAGATTTTATAATAAAAATTATTTCTCCTGTAACAAATTTTTTTAAAATGCCAAGTGAAATTTTGCCATTAGCATTATTAAGACCAATTTCAGGAAGTGCTTCAATGGCTATAGCAACAGATATTATAAAAAATTATGGAGTAGATACATTTATAGGAATTTTAGCATCAGTAATAATGGGATCTACAGAAACAACTTTATACACTATAGCAGTTTACACAGGAAGTGTAAAGATAAAAAATACAAGAGGAATTTTAATTGCAGGATTAGCTGCAGATATAACTGGAATTATTGTTGCCTTGATAATATGCAGAATATTAATAATCTAATGTCGTTTTTTGTCGAAATGTTTTTCTTGACAAATGGAAAAAAATGGAGTAATATATAGAAAATAAGTTTTTAATCTTGTAGAGGGAATAATTCTAATTCCCCATAAAATGAGCAAAATTTTTAAAATATTAATTTAATTTCAAAAAACTAAACTTAGGCCCCCTAAACCTAAATTACTATGTTTCCATTTATTTGTTCAAAATTATTCCCTTTACAAAACCATATATTATAATTTTATTAATTTACTTGGATAATCTCTACTTGCAACAGACAAATTAATAGAGTTTTCATCACAATTATTTGAAATCAATTCATCTACTACAGTTTGATATGCTAATTCAGGAAAATTACTTTCTTTACTTAAATGTCCTAACATGGCAGTATGTAAATTACTATTTTTTAATAGATATGAAATTGTTTTTCCTGCAATAGTATTAGATAGATGACCAGTATTCCCTGCAATGCGTGTTTTTAATTTGAATGGGTAAGAACAGCATTTTAAAACTTCTGTATCATAATTTGATTCTAGTAAAATGAATTCACTACCTTCTAAATTTTTTATAATCTCGTTAGTCATATGACCGATATCTGTTGCAATACTAATTTTATGATCAACACAACTTATGTTAAAACCACATGGATTTACAGCATCATGAGGGATGCTAAAAGGTTGAATCTCTAAATCATTTATAGCGAATTTTTCAGAGACTTTAAAAAAATGAGTATTATCTTTTGATAATTTGTTTGTTTGTTCTTTCATAGCATCAAAAGTTTCTTTAGTTGCAAAAACAGGAATATTAAATTTTTTACAAATTGTAGATAATCCTTTTATATGGTCAGAATGTTCATGAGTTATAATAATTGCATTAATTGAAGAAGGATCAACATCAATTTGAGATAAGGCATCTTCAATCTTCTTACAACTCATTCCTGCATCAACTAAAATTTTAGTATTTTCACTTTCTACAAATAAACTATTACCACTACTACCACTATATAAGCTACAAAAATTTAACATATGTATATACTTCTTTCTTAAGTTATTCTTTAACTCTATTTATATTAGCACCTAAATTTCTGAATTTTTTTTCTATATTTTCATAACCTCTGTCTATATGTTCTAAGTTATATATTTCTGTTGTTCCTTCTGCAATTATGCCAGCTATAATAAGTGCGGCACCTGCTCTTAAATCAGAAGAATATACAGGAGAAGCATAAAGTTTTTCAACTCCTTCAAAAAATGCTGACTTTCCTTGAGCAGTAATATTAGCTCCCATTTTATTTAATTCTTCTGTATATTGAAATCTAGAATCCCAAATACTTTCTATTATTCGGCTTGTACCATCTGCAATTGAAAGTACAACACCCATTTGTGGTTGTAAGTCTGTTGGAAAACCAGGGTAAGGAAGAGTTTTTATTATTGCTTTAGAAGGTCTTTTATCACACCAAACTCTAATACTATCTCCAAAATCCTCAACTTGTCCACCAATCTCAATAATTTTTGCTGTAATAGATTCCAAATGTTTAGTAATACAATTTTTTAATAATACATCTCCTTTGGATGCAACAGCAGCTAGCATAAAAGTACCAGCTTCAATTTGATCTGGAACTATAGAATATGTACTATTTCCACATAATCTCTTTACACCATTAATTTTGATAACATCAGTTCCAGCTCCACGAATATCTGCACCCATAGTATTTAAGAAGTTTGCTACATCTACTATATGAGGTTCTTTTGCGGCATTATCAATAATAGTAGTTCCTTCAGCTAATACTGCTGATAGCATAACATTAATTGTTGCACCAACAGAAACTACATCCATATATATAGAATTTCCAACTAGTTTAGAAGCTGTGGCAGTAATTTTTCCTTGGCCTACATCAATTTTTGCACCTAAAGCCTCAAAACCTTTAATGTGTTGATCTATTGGTCTAGATCCTAATTTACATCCGCCAGGCATTCCAACAGTAATTTCTCCTTTACGTCCAAGCATACTACCAATAATATAATAAGAAGCTCTAAATTTTCTAGTTAATTCTTCAGAAGCAACTGTTTTTTCTATATTTCTTGTATCAATTGTAATTTCATTAGGATTATTCCAAGTAATTTTTGCACCAAGACCTTCTAAAATAGCACAAGAAGTTTTTACATCACTAATGTTTGGTAAATTTTCAATTGTACAAACTCCATCAATTAAAAGTGTTGCAGGTAGAATAGCTACTGCAGCATTTTTAGCACCGCTAATAGTTACTTCCCCTTTTAAAGGTGTTCCTCCAGTAATTACTAATTTTTCCAAAAGTATTCCTCCTTAAAAATATATATATTCTTAAGAAATATACCATAAAAAATTAAATATTACAACTATTTTTAAATATAATCTATTTATTAGCGGTAAATAATCCTTTTTCAGCAAAGAATTCAATTAACTTAAATTTGAATTTTATTTCAGAATTATGAGTATCTGAAATGATATTATAAGATTCTTTGTCCAAATTGTTTTCAAGATTTTCTTTAGCTTCATCATTAACTATTCCAGAAGAAACATCTATAAAGCATAAGGAAGGGAACATAACACACCACCAATTTTTTCCTTTAGCTTCTCCAATTTCAACACGTAGAGCATCATAATATCCCGCAGGTAAAGAAATATCACCATAATTTTTGGTTGGAAAATAAAAATTATTTATATTTATTTTCACAGAATAATTGAAACCATTTTCTAATATGGTTTGTTCTGCGATTTTTTTAAAATCATTTTGATGTTCTGTGGCAATTTTAATTGCTTCTTCTTTTGTAGAACAATTAGAACTAATTGTATTCATATATTTTAATAAATTATCTCTAACTTTTAATTTTAATTCTTGGTCTTTATCTGAATTACTATTTGCAATAACATGTAATCTAAATACAGCATTAGATAAGTTTGTAGATACCGCATTAACATATGAATGGGCAGATACAAAAATATATAAAGATAGTAAAAAAATTAATATAATTGCAGTTTTTAACTTGGTATTTTTAATAAAATTTAAAATTTTTTTCATATACATCCTCCTATGTAAAAAAATTTCTTTAAAATAATTATTAACCAAAAAAAAATAAAATATACATATTTAAAAAAGTTGGTTAAAAACATTAATATTGCCTTGACAAAAAATAAAAATAATGGTAAAATTTACCAGTAACAAAAGATAAAGAAAGGAATGATTAAATGATCGTTGAGGATAAGAAAATTGAAAAAACATGTACTTTTTATGTAAGTGATTTTCATCTGGAAATGATATTAGTTCCGTATATAAATAAAAAAATAGAAAAAAAAGAAAATATTATAATAAAAACAGAAAGGGATTTACAAGATACTATAGAAATACTAGTTTCAAAAATAAACTTAAATGATGAAAACAAAAAACAAATATTAAATTTAGGTTGGAAAAGGAGAGAAGAGCAAGATATAAAAGAAAATTCTAATTTAATAATAGTTGGTTCTGAAGAATATATAAATGAAACACACAAAAAAATAGAAAAATCTAATATTAATAATATTAATATTGTAGACTGTTATAATTTTGACGATATAAAAGATAAAATGGAGGTTATAGTAAATAATCACGATAAAAGTTTGAATGTGTTAGGATTTAATAAATTTTAAAAATTTGGTATAAAGTGTTGAAAAAAAACAAAAAATAGTATATATATTATGTAGCAAGAAAGGGAGATACAAATGGAAAATAGCATGGAGGAAATCAAAAGAACACTTGAAAAATATTCACAAGAACACTTATTAAATAATTACGAAAAATTAAGCGACTTAAATAAACAAAAGTTAATATACCAAATAAAGCACATAGATTTTGAATTAATAGATAGCTTATATAATAGAACAAAAAAGAAAGCAGAAGATATAAAAAATCAAATAACACCTATAGAATATATTGATAAACAAAAATTAAATGGCGAATATAAAGAATTTCAACAAATTGGAGAAAAAGCAATTCAAGATAAAAAATTAGCAGTTGTAACAATGGCAGGAGGTCAAGGAACAAGATTAGGATATGAAGGACCAAAAGGAACTTATGATATAGGATTAGATTCTCACAAGTCCTTATTTGAACTACTTGCAGATTCACTAAAAGAACAAGGAAAAAAATATAATGTTGTAATACCATGGTTTATTATGACCAGTGAAGAAAACAATGCAGAAACAATAGAATTTTTTGAAAAACATAAATTTTTTGGATTCGAGGAAAATAAAAGCATATTTTTCTTTAAACAAGGTGAATTACCTATGGTAGATGCAGAAGGTAAAATATTAATAGGAGAAGATGGTTTAGTAAAAGAGGCTGCAGATGGTCATGGTGGAATATATGAAGCACTTGTAAGAAATGGTATGACTAAAAAAATGAGAGAATTAGGAGCAGAATGGCTATTTATAGGTGGAGTAGATAATTGTTTAGTAAAAATGGTTGATCCTATACTTATGGGAATTGCAATACAAAAACATGTAACAGCAGCTGGAAAATCTGTAGTAAAAGCTAATCCAGAAGAAAAAGTAGGAGTTTTTTGTAAAAGAAATGGAAAACCATCAGTTATAGAATATACTGAAATTTCAAAAGAAATGGCTGAAGAAAAAGACGATAAATGTGAACTTGTATATGGAGAATCACATATTTTATGTAATTTGTTTAATATAGATGCTGTAGAAAGAATGGGAAAGAAACCACTTCCATATCATGTAGCATTTAAAAAGGAATCATATTTAGATAGATATGGAAATAAAGTAAATCCAACAGGACCTAATGCATATAAGTTTGAAGCATTTTTATTTGATGCATTTGGAGAATTGGATGATATGGCTATTTTAAGAGTAAAAAGGGAAGAAGAGTTTGCTCCTGTAAAAAATGCTACAGGTATTGATAGTCCAGAAACAGCCAGAGAATTATATAAGAAATTTTATAATCTATAAAATTAGACTGCTGGTGTATATATCAGCAGTTTTAAAAATAATAAAATAAGAAAGGAAATACATATGAATTGCTTAGAAGAATATAAAAAATGGTGTGAAAATCCTATTTTTGATGAAGAAACTAAAAAAGAATTATTAAGCATAAAAGATAATTATGAAGAAATTGAAGATAGATTTTATAAAGAATTAGAGTTTGGAACAGCAGGTTTGAGAGGCATAATAGGTGTAGGTACAAATAGAATGAATAAATATACAGTAGGAAAAGCTACACAAGGATTAGCAAATTTTATTATAAAAAAAGGTGTACAAGAAAAAGGTGTTGTTATAAGTTTTGATTCAAGGAGAATGTCTCCAGAATTTAGTAAACAAACAGCATTAATATTGAATGCAAATGGAATTAAAACATATATAATGGAAAATTTAAGACCTGTTCCTGAGTTATCTTTTGCTGTAAGAGAATTAAAAGCAACAGCAGGAATTATGATTACAGCAAGTCATAATCTTCCAAAATATAATGGATATAAAGTTTATTGGGAAGATGGAGCACAAATTGTTACTCCAAATGATAAAGATATAATATCAGAAGTACGAGCAATAAATGATTATGCTAACATAAAAACTATTTCAGAACAAGAAGCAATTGAAAAAGGATTATATAAAATTGTAGGTAAAGAAATAGATGATAGATATATAGAAGAATTAAAAAAATGTATATTAAATCCTCAAACAATAAGAGAACAAGGGAAAAGTTTAAAAATTGTTTATACTCCTTTACATGGAACAGGTAATACATTAGTACCAAGAATTTTGAAAGAATTAGGATTTGAAAATGTATATGTTGTACCAGAACAAGAAAAACCTGATGGAAATTTTCCAACAGTAAGTTATCCAAACCCAGAAGATCCAAAATCATTTAAAATGGCATTAGACCTAGCAAAGGAGAAAGATGCAGATATTGTGTTAGCTACAGATCCTGATGCAGACAGATTAGGAGTTTTTGCAAAAGATAGAAAAACAGGCGAATATATTAACTATACAGGAAATATGTCTGCATTATTAATAGCAGAATATGAAATTTCTCAAAAAAAAGAAAAAGGAATTTTACCTAAAGATGGATTTATAGTAAGAACAGTTGTATCTACAAAATTAACAGATGCAGTTGCAAAATATTATGATTTAAAATTAATAGAAGTTTTAACAGGATTTAAATATATAGGAGAAGCAATTAGAAAATCAGAAGAGAATCAAAATGGGCATTTTGTATTTGGATTTGAAGAAAGTTATGGCTGCTTAATAGGTACATATGCGAGAGATAAAGATGGAATAGGAGCTGTAATGGCAATTTGTGAAGCGGCAGCATATTATAAGTCAAAAGGTTTAACATTATGGGATCAAATGATAAATATATATGAAAAATATGGCTATTATAGAGAAGCACAAGTTTCAATAGTATTAGAAGGAGCAGATGGTGCTGAAAAAATGCAATTAATGATGAAGTCAATGAGAAAGGATACAATTAAAGAAATAGGAGGATATAAAGTTTTAAGATTTAAAGATTATGATAAAAACATTATTAAAGATATAGAAACAGGAGAAATAAAAGAAACAGGACTACCAAAATCAAATGTTTTATATTATGAATTAGAAAATGATTTTTGGTGTTGTATTCGTCCTTCTGGAACAGAACCAAAAATAAAACTTTATATGGGAGTAAAAACTAAGGATATGGAAAGTGCAAATAAAGAATTAGAAAAATTAAAAAATTCTATGGTAGATTTAGTTAAGAATTGTGTATAATTTCTTTATATCAAGTATTTAGAATATAAAAATAGAAATACAACATAAAGTTAAGTTGTATTTCTATTTTTTCCAACCATCTAAGTTTCTGGATATTGCACCAAATAAATTAGCACGAATTGTTGGAATATTTTTTTGCCATAAAAAAATTTGTTCTTTTATATCTTCTCTTTTTGTATGTTCATCCATAGGGCAAACTTTAGGCATAATTTGTTTATTATTTTTCTTTACAAAGCGTCTTGTATCTTTTTCACTAAGTAATATCAATGGTCTTATTAAAGTGATTTTACTTCTATCCATATAACTTTTAGGGGCAAAAGTGGACAAACTACCAGTATATAATAAATTTAATAGGAAAGTTTCTAAAACATCATCCATGTTATGTCCAAGTGCAATTTTATTACATCCTTCGCGTATAGCTATACTATTAATTATCCCTCTGCGAAGATTTGCACACAGAGAGCATGGATTTTTTTCTTTTCTTATATCAAAAACGATTTCTTTTATGTTGCTATTTTCAATAAATAAAGGGACGTCAATTTCATTACAATTTTTTTGCAAAATCTTTGTATCAAAAGAATCAAACCCAGGATTTATAGATATTGCAATTAATTCAAAATGTTTTGGATAAAACCTTTGTAGTGCTTTTAGGGCATGAAGAAGTGTTACAGAATCTTTACCACCAGATAAACATACTGCAATTTTATCTCCTTCATCAATCATATTATATTCTTCTATAGCTTTTCTCATTTTACTTAATATCTGTTGCATAATAATTTCCTTTCTTTTATTATTATACCACTATTGTCAAGAAAAAAAGACTAACAAAGTTAGTCTACTTTTAATATAGTTTTAAAGTGTCTTCAATAACATATAAAACTGGTAAAACGCTTTCATTATCTGTTTTTAATTCAAAAGATGTTGTATTATTTTCTGTTTTAAAAACTGAGACTATAACTGTTCCTATTTTATTCATGTTTAACCTCCTTTTCTTTAGTGCATAAATAGCAATATAACATATGAACAATGAAAAAAATGTCGAAATCTGACACAATCTTAAATTTTTTTGAAACTTGATTTTATTAATAAAATTTATTATAATAATATAGAAAAAATAAACATGTGCTTATAGCTCAGCAGGATAGAGCAGTCGCCTCCTAAGCGACCGATGGTGGTTCGAGTCCGCCTAGGCACACCAATTCGTGCTGTTCATATACGGACTCGAAAAGGAGGAAAAGAAAATAGTCTGGTAGACTATTTTCCCGACGCGGCTTGCCGAGTCCGCCTAGGCACACCAATTTGAAAGAAGAGAAAAAATGCAAGAAAAAACAAAAAAAGAATATTATATGGAACAAGCTCTAAAAGAAGCAGAAAAAGCATATAAAAAATTAGAAGTACCAGTAGGTGCAGTAATAGTAAAAGAAGGTAAAATAATAGCAAGAGCACACAATCAAAAAGAAACAAAAACAGATACAACAAAACATGCAGAAATAATGGCAATACAAAAAGCAAGTAAAAAATTACAATCATGGAGACTAATAGATTGTGAAATGTATATAACATTAGAACCTTGTCCTATGTGTGCAGGAGCAATAATAAATTCGAGAATAAAAAAAATATATATAGGAGCAATGGATGAAAAAACGGGTGCAGTTGGCTCTATATTAAATTTATTAGAAGATTATACTTTTAATCATAAAGTAGAAATTGAAAAAGGAATATTACAAAATAAATGTGAAAATATACTCAAAAAATTTTTTAAAGAATTAAGAAAAATGAAAAAATAGTGGAGGAAATATGTATAGAAGCCTAAGTAAAAAGATAATTCATATTATAATAGTAGTAATAATCGTATTTGTAATATTATCTATAGCAGGAATTTTAGCATTAAGATATCAAGTAGAAGGAGAAACTAATTTACCATTTAAAATTACAAAAATATCAATAATAGAAACTGTTGAAGGAACAGAAAATGAAAATATAGAAGGAAAATGGAATTTAAATGTAAATCAAAATAATGACATATATATTTATATTGAAAAAAGTGAAGAATACAAAAAAACAGAAGTTATTGAAAATGTAGAAATAAATAACATAACAATAAATAAATATAATGATAAAGGAGAAGTTAAATTATATAAGCCAGTATCTGATGAAAAAAGAATGTTTAAAAATATAAAAGATAATGAAATAGAAAATATATTATATACAGGAGATTTAGAGTCAAATATAAAAGAACAAAAAATATCTAATCAAGGAGGAATAGTTGCATTCAGATATGCAATAAATAATATATCACAATATATATCAGATACAAATGAAGAGATTAACCATAGTCAATTATTAAAACTAACAAATGTAAAGCCAGAAGACTTACAAACAAAGATGAACTTTGATATAATGATAAAGTTAAAAAGTGCAAAAACTTATAAGGCAACAGTAGAATTGCAAATACCAACAGATACAATAATAGAAGAAGGTACAAAAGGAATAGAAATTACAGATTTAGATAATATTATATTTAAAAGAATTGAAAATTAAAAAAACTACTTGAAAAATTGAATGTTACAGTATATAATTAAAATGGTTTGAGCCTAATCTTTGTATGGAAAGCAAACTCAATAAAAGCCTATGAACCTTGTCAGGTCCGGAAGGAAGCAGCAATAAGTAGATACTTTTATGTGGGAATTGTTTTCCATAGAGAGATTGGACTCACACCATTTTTATGTATATAAAGGATGTGAAAATATGGGGTACACAGCGCTTTATAGAAAGTTTAGACCACAAACATTTGGAGAAATGGTAGGTCAAGAACATATAACAAAGACATTAAAAAATCAAATAATATCTGATAGAGTAGGACATGCATATTTGTTTAATGGTGGGAGAGGAACAGGAAAAACATCTGCTGCAAAAATTTTAGCGAGAGCTGTAAATTGCTTAAATCCTAAGGATGGAGAACCTTGCAATGAATGTGAAATTTGTAAATCAGCAATTTCAGGTTCATTAACAGATATAGTAGAAATGGATGCAGCTTCTAATAATAGTGTTGAAGACATAAGATCCATAAGAGAAGAAGTTAACTTTTTACCAACAAAAGCAAAATATAGAGTATATATTATAGATGAGGTTCACATGTTATCACAAGGAGCGTTTAATGCTTTATTAAAGACATTAGAAGAACCACCAGAACATGTAAAATTTATATTAGCAACAACAGAACCACAAAAATTACCAGCAACAATATTATCAAGATGTCAAAGATTCGATTTTAAAAGAATATCAAATGAGGACATTATAAAAAGATTGGAAATAGTATGTAAAGAAAGCAACATAGAAATTACAAAACAAGCACTAAATATAATAGGAACATTGTCAGAAGGGGCTATGAGAGATGCTTTATCAATATTAGAAAGATGTGTGCAAGATGGCGAAAATAATATAGATGAAGAAAAAATCAAAGAATTAGTAGGAATACCTAAAATAACATATATAAAAGGAATTACAGAGGCTATTATTGAATATAATATTAATCAGGCAATGGAAAAAATGAATCAAGTATTACAAGAAGGAAAAGACTTAAATAATTTTTTATGGGAAATAATAAAATATATAAAAGATATATTAATGATAAAAACGAATCAAGAATTAACGATGTATAATGAAAAAGATTTAGAAGATTTAAAAATTTTATCAGAAAAGATTTCAAAAGAAAGAGCAATTAAATTAATTTACGAATTATCAAAATTAGAAAATGATATGAGAATGTCTACACAAAAATTAATAGTATTTCAAGCAGGAATAATAAAACTATGTAACCAAGAAATTGAAGAAAAGTCATCTAATAGTAATAACAATAATAGTGATATATATAAAAGATTAGAAAAAATAGAGAATTATTTAAGAAGCGGTGGAGGTATAAAAAAAACACCAGTAGAACCTAAAATAACTAGATCAAAAACAGATGAGATAGCTGGAATAGGAAAAGATAAAAAACCAGCACAATATTGGAAAAACATATTAGAAAATTTTAAAAAAAATAGACAAATGATATTATTTTCATATTTATATGAGACAAATGCAGTAGAATTAAATGATATGACAGTAGGAATACAATTTCCAAATGGTATAGAATCTGCAAAAAAAATATTTTTAGAAAAACCAGAAAATATATCAGAAATATCAAATCAAATATCAGTAGCGTGTGGAAAAACGATGAATATAAAATACATAGATGCAAAACCACAAGAACAACAAGTAAATGAAGAACAAGAACTATCAAATTTTGCTAATGGATTTAATATACCATTTGATATAATAGATTAAGAGGAGGAATTATAATGTCAAAAAGAGGAGGATTCCCAGGAATGGGAGGATTTGGTGGAATGAACATCAACAATTTAATGAAAGAAGCTAAAAAAATGCAAGCAGATTTAGAAAAATCTCAAACGGAACTTGCATCAAGAGAATTTGAGGCATCTGCTGGAGGAGGAGCAGTAACAGTAAAAGTTACAGGGCAGAAAGAATTGAAAGAATTAAAACTTCAAAAAGAAGTAGTAGATCCAGAAGATGTAGAAATGTTACAAGATTTAATACTTACATGTATTAATCAAGCATTTAAACAAGTAGATGATGCACAAGCTGCATCAATGGGAAAATATAATATACCAGGATTAATGTAGGAGAAAAAAATGTCATCATATTATTCACCATCAATAGAAAAATTGATAGAAAGTTTTGAAAAATTACCTAGTATCGGTAATAAAACAGCTGCAAGACTTGCATTTTATATATTAAATGCATCAGAGGAGGAAACAAATGAATTTGTTTCTTCTATTCTAAATGCAAAGAAAAACCTAAAGTATTGTAGTAAATGTTATAATATATCAGATACAGATCCATGTAACATTTGTGGAAATCCTAAAAGAGATCAATCCATAATTTGTGTAGTAGAAGATGTAAGAGATATAATTGCTATGGAAAGAACTCATGAATTTAAAGGTGTATATCATGTATTACATGGTTCAATATCTCCAATGAATGGAATTGGACCAGATGATATAAAAATCAAAGAACTTCTTTCAAGGCTTATGGATGGACAAGTAAAAGAAGTAATTTTAGCAACTAATCCTAGGGTGGAAGGAGAAGCTACAGCAATGTACTTGTCAAAGCTAATAAAACCTTTAGGTGTTAAAGTAACAAGAATAGCACATGGAATACCAGTTGGGGGAGATTTAGAATATACAGATGAAATTACTCTTACAAAAGCATTAGAAGGTAGAAGAGAATTATAATAAAAAGGATAATGTATTTTATAACATTATCCCTTTTATTGTACGACAGGCATGTCATTTGACTAATCGGTGAAAGTCCGTAGTGGAGGTATATATCGCCAACCACATAG
>CANRHQ010000008.1 GCA_947630445.1 uncultured Clostridia bacterium
GCTAAAAAGGCATCAAAAAAACAATTAATTGCCATTTCTGAAATTTTTGTACTTTCAGAAAAATATACATTTTTATAAGTAGAATATCTTAAATTTAAAAAATTTTCAATTGTATTAAGATAATTGTAATCATATACATCAATATAAAGTTCTCCATCTTTTGATTCAATAAAGCCAGAATCATTTTTTGAAACACGAACAGTTTTATATGGAATAGTAGTTAAATCCTCAAAAGTACCTAAATGTAAACTATCACGAGATAAATAGTCTAATCGATCAACATCATAATTTCCTTCATCATGTTCAGAAAAATTTAGAATGTTGTTACTATATAAATCTTTGATAGCATCTTTAAGAAAAGGACTAATAGAATTTAAAACTTGATTAATTTCTTGGTCCTCTAAAATAATTTTTTGCCCTATTATTTCATGTAAATCATGTCTATTACAAATTGCCTCCTCTAATGCGTGAGAAAGAGGTAAATGACCTATATCATGACCTGACACTTTAATTAAATCAGCCAATAGATATATTTTTAAATTATTATCTTCAATATATTTTTTCCATTCTGAATTTTGAAAATTAATTAAAAAATTCTCTAATTTTCTATTATAAGTACCTTTTGAATGTTCTAATCTATTATGATAAACATTTGGATAATTATTTATAACTAAATCTAATTGAGAAATCCTATTTAATCTTCTCATTGCTTTTGTGTCAAAAAAATTGGCAATTTGTTTTGGAAAATAGATATTAGGATCTAAATAAGAATGAGCTAAACTTAAATCCACTTCACTTTTAAGCTCTAATTCTTTATTAGTAATTCTATTATCATCAAATAGCCAAATATAAAATTGTTTTATTAAAAATTCTTTATTATCAACATCTTGTAAAAACATTTAACATCCCTCTAAATTCAATTCTACAGCTATTATAACAAAAACATAGCAAAAGTCAATAAAAACTTCACATCAAATGAAAAAAATGATATAATACCTAAATAGGAGGAAATTATGTCAAAAGTAACATGGAAATCAGGAACATTTTTATATCCATTGCCAGCAGTTATGGTATCTTGTGGTGATATGGAAAAATCTAATATAATAACAGTAGCTTGGACTGGAATCATAAATACTAATCCAGCAATGGTATATATATCTATTAGACCAACAAGATATTCATATAATCTTATAAAAGAAAGTGGAGAATTTGTAATAAATTTAACAACAAAAGATTTAGTATATGCAACAGATTGGTGTGGGGTAAAAAGTGGTTCAAAAGTAGATAAATTTAAAGAAATGCACTTAAATAAAGAAAAAGCCAAATTTGTAAAATGCCCAATGATAAAAGAAAGCCCTGTTTCAGTCGAATGTAAAGTAAAAGAAATAAGGGAATTAGGAAGTCATCATATGTTTATTGCAGAGGTATTAGCAATAAATGCTGATGAAAAATATATAGATGAAAAAGGAGCATTTGACATTTCAAAATGCAATTTAATTACATATTCTAATGGAAATTACTATGAATTAGGAAAAAAATTAGGCAAATTCGGATTTTCTGTGCAAAAAAATAAAAAAAGAAGAAAAAAGTAATCAAAATTCATTGACATATTGCAAAAAAAGTGGTAAAATATTCAAGCATATGTAAGTTTACATATGCTCACATCGTTTCAAAAAAAGTAAGGTTTAAAAAAGTCGGAGGTGTATTAAAATGGCAGCTAAAGGACCAAGAGAAAATATAATTTTAGAATGTACAGAATGTAAAAACAGAAATTACATGACATCAAAAAATAAAAGAAACAATACAGATAGATTAGAGATAGTTAAATATTGTAAATTCTGTAAAAAGCGTACAACACATAAAGAAACAAAATAGTAAAGGCTATTTTAAGGAGGAAGTAAAATGGCTAAAAATGATAGCAAAAATGAAAATAAAGTAAAAAAACATTTTTTTAAAGATTTTAAGGCAGAATTAAAAAAAGTAATTTGGCCAACACCAAAGCAATTAGTTAATAATACAATCGCAGTAGTAACAATAGTAATAATAACGACTGCTATAGTATTTGTATTAGATGTAGTATTTGATTTCATGAACAAATATGGAATAAGCAATGTTCAAAATATTGTAAACTCACAATTTAACAAAGAGGATACAAATACAACAGAGCAAAATTCTGATGAAGAAAATACTAATACAACAGATACAGAAGGAGAGAATACAGATACAACAACAGACCAAAATTCAGAGGACACTTCATCAAATGAAGCACCAGCTGAAGGAAACGAAACAAATCCAGAATAATGAGGAGGTCCAAATATGTCTCAAAAAGATTATGTTATGGAGCCAAGATGGTATGTAGTTCATACATATTCTGGCTATGAAAATAAAGTAAAAACTGACCTTGAAAAAACAGTAAAAAATAGAGAATTAGAAGATTTTTTCTTTGATATAGTAGTTCCAATGGAAGAACAAATAGAAATAAAAGATGGTAAAAGAAAAGCAAATCTCAAAAAAGTATTTCCAGGATATGTGTTAGTCAAAATGATAGTAACAGAAGAAACATGGTACATAGTTAGAAATACAAGAGGAGTTACTGGGTTTGTAGGTTCTGGAACAGATCCTATACCTTTAACTGATGATGAAATTAGAGCAATGGGATTTGAAGAAGCATCAATAAATATAGATTATGACATAAATGATACAGTACAAATATTAAATGGACCATTTAAAGATTCAATAGGAACTGTACAAGAAATAAATAAAGAAAAACATAAAGTAAAAGTTTTAATGTCTATCTTTGGAAGAGAAACTCCAGTAGAATTAGAATTTTCACAAATACAAAAAGTAGATTAAAGGAGGCGAAAATACAAAATGGCAGAAAAAGAAATTTCAAATATAATAAAATTACAAATAGAAGCTGGTAAAGCTACTCCTGCTCCACCAGTTGGTCCAGCATTAGGAGGTAGTGGTGTAAATATCATGCAATTTGTAAAAGAATTTAATGATAGAACAGCAAGCCAAGCAGGATTCATAATACCAGTAGTTATTACAGTATATAAAGATAAATCATTTACATTTGTAACAAAAGTACCACCAGTAGCAGTATTAATTAAAAAAGCAATAAAAATAGAAAAAGGTTCAGGAAAGCCAAATAAAGAAAAAGTTGCTAAAATAACAAAGGAGCAAGTAAAAGCTATAGCTGAACAAAAAATGCCAGACTTAAATGCTGCAACATTAGAAACAGCAATGAGTATGGTAGCAGGAACAGCAAGAAGTATGGGGATAGTCGTAGTAGACTAATATAAAAAAATAATTGGGAGAGTAAGAACTCGTTAAAACCAAAGGAGGATTAAAATGAAAATGTCAAAAAGATATGCAGAAAGCAAAAAATTAGTAGATTCAAACAAAGAATATGAAATTAGTGAAGCATTAGACATAATTGAAAAAATGCCAAAAACAAAATTTGATCAAACAGTAGAATTACATGTAAAATTAGGTGTAGATTCAAAACATGCAGACCAACAAGTAAGAGGTACAGTTGTACTTCCACATGGTACAGGTAAAACACAAAGAGTATTAGTATTTGCAAAAGGACCAAAAGCTGAAGAAGCTGAAAAAGCTGGAGCAGACTTTGTTGGAGCAGAAGAATTAATACCAAAAATACAAAATGAAAACTGGTTTGAATATGATGTAGTAGTTGCAACACCAGATATGATGGGTGTTGTAGGTAGATTAGGAAAAGTATTAGGACCAAAAGGATTAATGCCAAACCCTAAATCTGGAACAGTTACAATGGATGTAACAAAAGCTATAAAAGAAATCAAATCTGGTAAAGTTGAATATAGATTAGATAAAACAAATATCATTCACTTAGGATTTGGAAAAGTTTCATTTGGAGCAAAAAAATTAGCAGAAAATTATGATGCTATAATGGGAGCAATAATAAAAGCAAAACCATCTGCTGCAAAAGGACAATATATCAGAAGTGTATCTGTATCAACAACAATGGGACCAGGATTATACATTGACCAAAAATAAAATTATATAATGCCAAAGACAGTAGGCAATTAAGTCCTACCGAGGTATAAGAGATTTGTAAACGCAATCTTTATGCCTCGTGGCATATTAGATTGCGTATTTAATTTTTAAAATATAAATAACATTTAGGAGGTGAAACTTAAATGGCAAGCGAAAAAATACTTAACCAAAAGAAAGAAGAAGTATCAAATTTAGCAAAGAAAATGAAAGAAGCTAAAATAATACTTTTAACAGATTACAGAGGAATTAATGTAGCTGATGTAACAGAATTAAGAGCAGAATTAAGAAAATCTAATTCAGAATACAAAGTTATAAAAAACAATATAACAAGAAGAGCATTTGCAGAAGCTGGAATTGAAGGAGTTGATTCTTTATTAGAAGGACCAACAGCAGTTATAATAAATAGCGAAGATTATTTAGATACAGCTAAAGCAATATACAATTTTAGCAAAGAAAATGATTATTATAAAATCAAAGGTGGAGTAATTGAAGGTAAAGTTATGACAACAGAAGAAATAGTAACTTTAGCAAAATTACCATCAAGAGAAACATTACTATCTATGCTTGCTGGAGCATTGCTTGGAAATATATCAAAACTTGCAGTTGCTCTTGATCAAGTAAAAGCACAAAAGGAAAATGCTTAAAGTAGAAAAATATTAGAGTAGCGAACTTATATCGCAAAATTTTGAATAAAAAATTATTAGGAGGATTAAAAATGAAAAAAGAAGAAATGATTGAAGAAATCAAAAAAATGACAGTAGTAGAATTATCAGAATTAGTAAAAGCAATAGAAGAAGAATTTGGAGTATCTGCAGTAGCAGCAGCTGCACCAGCAGCTGGAGGAGCAGCAGCACCAGCTGCTGAAGAAAAATCAGCATTTAATGTTGTATTAAAAGAAGCAGGAGATCAAAAAATAAAAGTAATAACAGCTGTTAAAAATGCATTAGGATTAGGATTAAAAGAAGCTAAAGATTTAGTAGATGGAGCACCAAAAACATTAAAAGAAAATGCACCAAAAGCTGAAGCTGAAGAATTAAAAGCTAAACTTGAAGAAGTTGGAGCAGTTGTAGAATTACAATAAAAATTTGAGATAGCATAGAAAAATCCATGCTGTCTCTTTTTTTATATTTTTATTGTAAAAAATGATATATTATGTTATTATAAACAAAATTAATTAATATTTAATGGAGATAAATATGGAAAGAATCGGAATAATTGCAGCAATGCAAGAAGAAATGCAAGAAATAAAAAATATTATGACAGAAATACAAGAAAAAAATATATATGAATTAACATTTATAAGTGGAAAAATAGGAAATAGAGATATAGTATTAGTAGAAGCAGGAATAGGAAAAGTTAATGCTGCAAGAGTGACACAAATACTTATAGACAAATTTAATATACAAAGTATTATAAATGTAGGTGTTGCTGGATGTGCAAATGATGAATTAGAAATAGGAGATATAGTAATAGGGAAAAGAATCATACAACATGATTTTGATATAACTGCATTTGGACACCCAAAAGGATTTATTAACAACATAGGAGAATATGTGGAAAGTGATAGTAAATTAATAGAAAAATTTGAACAAACAGTATCAAAAATATCTAATAATAAATTTAAAATAAAAATAGGTACAATAGCAACTGGAGACATATTTTGCACAGAACCAAAAATGAAAGAAAAAATCAGAAAAAAATTTAATGCAGATGCAATTGAAATGGAAGCGGGAGCAATTGCACAGGTATGTAAATTAGATAATATACCATTTATAATTATAAGAAGTATTTCAGATAATCCTAATGGAAAAAATGAAATAACATTTGATCAATATTTAAAAATGGCATCAAAAAGATGTGCAGAAATAATAAATAAATATCTAATGTAAAGAAATTAAGAAAATCAATATTTTTTAACAATTATAGTTAAGAAAATATTGATTTTTTTTATCTTTAATTTATAAACCTTAAAGATTATAAAAAATCTCAAAATCCTTTTTTATCAAGCATTTATAATTTTACAATTTTTCTTTTTTTATATAATTATTGTTATAAATATCTTGACTTTATTAGTGTTTATTGCTATATTAGATTTATAAATTTTCTTTAAGGTTTATAAATTAAAGAAATTTTACAAGGAAATATAATAAACAAAAGAACGGAGGAAGAAAAGTGAAAAAGACAAGATTAAATACAACGAGAGGTATTACATTAATAGCATTAGTAGTAACAATAGTAGTTTTATTAATACTTGCAGGAACAAGTATTTCAATGTTAGCAGGAGAAGATGGAATAATAGAACAAGCACAGAGAGCTAAAAAAGAAACAGAAATAGGAGAAGAAAAAGAAAAAATAGATTTAGCTATATCTGGAGCAGCTTCAAGAAATGATTCGGGAATTGTTACAGAAGAAAATTTAATAAAAGAATTAGACAATTTAATAGGAGCAGGAATGTACACACTTGAAGGAGAAGGACCATATACAGTAAAATTTAATAAAAGTGGAAGAAGTTATACAATAGAAGCAAGTGTTAATGTTTCAAAAGCAGGGGAAGAAGTAAGAAAACCAAGTGATAAAAATTGGGATGAAACAAAAGTAACACCAATAGCAGATGGAGAGGGAAATACAATACCAGTACCAAAAGGTTTTTATTATGCAGGAGGAACGAAAGATACAGGATTTGTAATATCAGATGTACCAAATGATAATTTGGACAATACAGCAGGAGGAAATCAATTCGTATGGATTCCATGTACAGATTCTGAATATACAGATGCGAAAGATGATGTAATGGATAAAAAATGGCCATCTAATAATGAATATAAAGACAATGGAGATAATTCTGGTAGTAGTATAACAACGCCTGGAACTGGAAACGGTTTAGGTTGGAGAGATACATATACAAATGATGATAAAACAATGCTTGATAAAACTTATACAGATACAAACATTTTACCAACACAAAATTGGGTAGCAGAAAATCAAATAGAAAAAGGAGAAAATAGTATAAAAATATATGATGGCTTTTATATAGCAAGATTTGAAGCTGGAATTCCAAGTGAGGCTACTTCTTTTTACACAACTGGGGCAACAGAATATATTATAACAGGGAGAGGAGTTATTAATGAAACAAATTTAATTGAAAATTTGAAACCTGTAAGCAAAAAAGGGGTACAAGCATGGAACTGTATTACTCAACCAAATTCAAAGATGGTAGCAGAAAACATGTATGATGCAGATAGTAGTGTTGATAGTTATTTAGTAGACAGTCAAGCATGGAATTTAATATGTAATAAATTTAATGAAATATTAGAAAATAGTGATCCTGAAAGAACTATAACTAATTCAACCAAATGGGGTAATTATTGGGATAATACAACTACTGATTACACAAAAATAAACTGTTTATATGCAATACATGAGTGGAGTAGTTCTGATTGGAAATCTCCTCAGACATATGGAAAAGGACTAGTACCTGATAATACTGCTCCAAAAGGTAATGGAAATAATAGATTAGAATTAGCTACAGGTGCAAGTGATGATTTTAAAGTTTATAACATATATGATATGGCAGGAAATATGTGGGAATGGACAACAAGTCATACCATTAAGGGTAAAGAAATGTTTGTTGTTCCGCGTGGTGGTAGCTTCTCGGGTGATGATGGTTCGGCGTGCCCTGTTGTACATGCAAATGGACACAATTGGTTAACTGATGGTCTTATAAATGTTGGATTTCGTGTTGTTCTTTATGTAAAATAAAACGTTTCAAGATGAGTGTGTAAATTCAAAATATTAATATTTATATTTAGGAATGAACTATATACATATTATACTTAATAAGTATCGTATTGTATATAGTTTATTAATTTTTTCATATCTATATTTTCACTAATAGAGCCCTACCAAAATGTCTAGTTACCTAATTTAATTTCAGCAATTAATATATGAATGTGAGGATTCCATTTTAAATCTCTACCAACTTTAATAGTTTCTATATTTTCTATATTTACCTCATATTTGGATTATAGTAAAAAAGAGTTACGTTAATAACTCTTTATAAAGAAAAATCTTGACTTTTCTTATTTTTTATATTCTAGGAAAGTTATCATTGAAAATGATGAAATTGACGTAGAAGATAATTATGCGAAATTTAGATTTTCTTGGCAATTTTATTACCTAGAAAATTTTAATTCTGTTTTTTTTATAGAAATCGACAAAATAAAAAATTTTTATCTTTAATTTTTATACTTAAGGAAAATTCATAAATTTATAGATTTAATATAGCAATAAATACTAATGAAAACAAGGTATTTGCAAGAATAATACTATTAATAAATAGAAATTATAAAATCATAAAAAACTGTTAACTGAAGGTCTTTGAGACTTTTTAATAATCCTTAAGTATAAAAATTAAAGAAATTTTACAAGGAAATATAATAAATAAAAACAAAAGAATGGAGGAAGAAAAAGTGAAGAGAACAAGATTAAAAGCAACAAAAGGTATAACATTAATAGCACTAGTAGTAACAATAGTAGTTTTACTAATACTTGCAGGAACAAGTATTTCAATGTTAGCAGGAGACAATGGAATAATAGAACAAGCACAAAGATCTAAAAAAGAAACAGAAATAGGAGAAGAAAAAGAAAAAGTAGATTTAGCTATATCTGGAGCAATTGCTAGAAGCGATTCAGGAGTTATTACTGAAGGAAATTTAATAAAAGAACTAGATGACTTAATAGGAAGAGGAATGTACACACTTGAAGGAGAAGGACCATATACAGTGAAGTTTAATAAAAGTGGAAGAACTTACACAATAGAAGCAAGTCTAAATGTTTCAAAAGCAGGGGAAGAAGTAAGAAAACCAAGTGATAAGGATTGGGAAGAAACAAAAGTAACACCAATAGCAGATGGAGAAGGAAATATAATACCAGTTCCAAAAGGTTTTTATTATGCAGGAGGAACAAAAGATACAGGATTTGTAATATCAGATGTACCAAATGATAATTTGGACAATACAGCAGGTGGAAATCAATTTGTATGGATTCCATGTACAGATTCTGAATATACAGATGCAAAAGATGATGTAATGGATAAACATTGGTCATCTAATAACGAATATAAAGACAATGGAGATACTTCTAATAGTATAACAACGGCAGGAACTGGAAACGGTTTAGGTTGGAGAGATACATATACAGATGATGATAAAACAATGCTTGATACAACTTATTCAAATAATTTACCAACACAAAATTGGGTAGAAGAAGATCAAATAGAAAAAGGAAAAAATAGTATAAAAACATATGGAGGCTTTTATATAGCAAGATTTGAAGCTGGAATTCCAAGTGGAGCTACTTTCTATACAACCGAAGCAGCGACATATAATAGAACAGGAAGAGGAAACACTAGTGAAACAAGTTCAATAAAAGGTTATAAACCTGTAAGTAAAAAAGGAGTACAAGCATGGAACTTTATTACTCAACCAAATTCAAAGATGGTAGCAGAAAACATGTATGATGCAGATAGTAGTGTTGACAGCTTTTTAGTAGACAGTCAAGCATGGAATGTAATATGTAATAAATTTGGTGAAATATTAGGAAATAGTGATTCTGAAAAAACTATAACAAATTCAGTAAAATGGGGAAATTATTGGAATAATAAAACTACAGAATATACAAAAATAAGCTGTTTATATGCAAGGCACGAATGGAATGGTTCAGCTTGGACTTATGCCACTACATATGGAAAAGGACTAATACCTGATAATACTGCTCCAAAAGGTGCTGGGAATAATAGATTAGAATTAGCTACAGGTGTAAGTGATGATTTTAAAGTTTATAATATATATGATATGGCAGGAAATATGTGGGAATGGACAACAGGTCATACCATTAAGGACGAAAAAATGTTCGTTGTTCCGCGTGGTGGTAGCTTTTCTGATCATGGTACGACCAGCCCTGTTGTGCGTGCGAACGGGAGCGATGATTTAGCTGGTTGCGCTATCCATGTTGGGTTCCGAGTCGTGCTTTATGTAAAGTAGAACTGATACCTGTTAATAATTAAATAATAATAAAATATGAGGAAATTTAATGGGAAGTAAAATTTTTGAAAAAGAAAATTCTTCATTAAAATTAATACCAAAATTTGAAAAATATATGGAATATATGTTAAAGGTTGTATTAATACAATTACCTAGAACGGAAAAATTCAGTATAGGTTCAGAATATAAAACTTTGATGTATGATACAATTAGAAATATATTATATGTGGAAAAAATTGAAATGAGTAAAAAACTTGTATATTTAAACAAAATAGATGCAGACTTAAATACTCAAAGAATTTTATTAAGAATAATGAAAACAATGCACTGGATAGATGAAAAAAGATTTGATTATGTTATGAATGAGCTAATAAGAGAAATTGGAATGATATTAGGAGGTTTAATAAAATTTTATGCCAAAAACTATCAGAAACCAGTTTGATAAATACTTAACATATGAAAAATTAATGGAAGCACATTTAAAATGTCAAAAAGGAAAGAAAAATAGAGAAAACGTAATAAAATTTAATCTAAAAAAAGAGGACTATGTTTGGTGGTTGTATAAAGAATTAAAAAATAGAACTTATAAACATGGTAATTATGTTTCATTTTATGTATATGAACCTAAAAAACGTAAAATAGAAGCAGCGAGATACATAGATAGAGTTGTACATAGGTGGCTTGTAGATAATTTCCTTGATCCGATTTTTTTACCTCAATTTATAGAAAATACTTATGCATGCATACCAGGAAGAGGGATGCACAAGGCTTCAAAAGATTTACAAAAGGCAATGAGAGAATGTAAAAAGAAATATGGAGAATATTATATTTTAAAAATGGATGTTTCAAAATATTTTCCAAGTATAGATAAAACAATTTTAATGAATATTATACGAAGAAAAATAAAAGATAAAGATATATTATGGTTGATAAGTCAAACAATTTATGGAGTTAGAAATGGAACTGGAATTCCAATTGGAAATTTAAGTAGTCAATTATTCGCAAATTTATATTATAATGAAGCAGATCAATTTATAAAACATAAATTGAAAATCAAATATTATTTTAGGTATATGGATGATAGTGTAATTTTAATGAAAGATAAGAATGAACTAAAAAAAGTAAAATATGAAATAGAAAAATTTATTATGGAAAATTTGAAATTAAAGTTTAATGGAAAAACTAATATATTCAAGTCAAAACAAGGTGTAAATTTTTGCCGGTTATAAAATCAATGAATATAGATTAAAATTGAGAGAAAAAGGTAAAAAGAAATTAAAAAATAAAATAAAAAAATTGACATTACAAATAAAAAAAGGAGAGATAGATTCAAAAGAAGCAAAGAAATATCTGTGTGGACATTTTGGATATATGCAAATAGCTAATGTATATAATTTAATAAATAAATATTTTATAGTTGATGAAACGTGTAATTTAGAAAAATAGGGATAAGTCTAGTTCAGACTACTTCGTTGTTCCGCGTGGTGGTAGCTTTAATAATAATGGTACAACAAACCCTGTTGTGCGTGCAAACGGAAACAATGAATTAACTAATTACAATATCAATATTGGGTTCCGAGTCGTGCTCTAATATTTTATGAGATAATATTTCTTACGGGAAGTATTCAGAGTAGTATTAGATATTAAAGGGACTTATTCCTTCCTTAAGTGGTAAATAAGAATCTTTAAATGAGGTGCTAGTAGATAAAATCGAAAGCATAGTAATTTATCAAATTAAAATACATTACTTGCAAATAGTAATGTATTTTTATAAGGAATTAAAAATGAATAAAGTATATTTAGGTGGAAAAATAATAGAAATTTCTGATTATAGATTTTTTTATAATAGCAAAGAACATAATTCAAGAGTAATATTAAAAATTAAGACTTTAGATAGTAATTGCAGAAATGGTACAATTATTGAATTTGATGTTTATGATGATATGGCTGATAAAATTTATAGATATTTTGAAAAAGAAGATATAATATTTGTTGAGGGGCAATTAACAAGAAATATGAGAATAGAAATTAATAAAATTGAAAAAATGTTGATTTTATAAGTAAAATATGTTATAATAATAATGTATTTTATAAAAAAGAGAGGTGTATCCTATTAAAATAGGAAATTAACATGAAAAGTAAAGTAATAGAAGATAAAGGAGAACCAATAAAAATAGAATTAGGAGCTATGTTTGGAAAGTTATTTGGTAGCAGTACTCAACAATATGCAGATGAAATGTCTCCAGAACAAATAGAATCAATATTAAAAAAAGAAAATAGCGAATTATATGATTCATATAAAGCGCTTTCTTCTGGTGGAATAAATAATATCGTTAAAAAATTTTTAGAAAAGATAACAGGAAATAAATCAGAAACAAAAAAAGAACAACAAATTCATAAAATTAAAGAAAAACAAATAGACAATAGATCACAAGATTTAGAAAGAGAATAAAATAAAAATTATAAAAAGTAAACTATAAAAAGTTTACTTTTTTTTGATCCTAAAAAAGCTATATTTTATTAAAGAAAAAATTTGACTTTTTTTGAAAAAAATGTTTACAATTTAGTGAAATTTGTATAAAATATAAAAAGCGAGATAACGAAAGATAAACGAACTTAAGAAAGGGGAAAATCAATGAAAATATTGATGCTAACTTGGGAATATCCACCAAGAGTTGTTGGTGGAATAGCTAGAGTGGTATATGACCTATCACATAGACTAATAAAAGATGGTCATGAAGTAACAGTTGTAACATATAGAGAAGGAGAAACTCCATATTTTGAAGATGACAAAGGTGTAAAAGTTTATAGAGTAGACAATTATATGATAAATCCTAACAATTTTATTGATTGGATAATGCAAATGAACTTTAATATGGTATCAAAAGCAAACCAAATAATTGCAGAAGAAGGAAAATTTGATGTTATACATGCACACGATTGGTTAGTAGCATATGCTGCAAAATCAATAAAAAATTCATATAATATCCCAATAGTAGCAACAATACATGCAACAGAGGCTGGAAGAAACAGCGGAATACATGATGAAACCCAAAGATATATAAATGATACAGAATGGATGCTTACATATGAGGCAACAGAAGTAATAGTAAACAGCAATTATATGAAAGGCGAAATACAAAGATTATTCGGACTACCATTTGAAAAAATAAATGTAGTAGCAAATGGAGTAAACTTAAATAAATTTACTGGATTAGATAGAGACTATGGATTTAGAAGAAGATTTGCTATGGACAATGAAAAAATAATATTATTTATGGGAAGACTAGTATATGAAAAAGGTGTACAACATTTAATAGCAGCTATGCCAAAAATTCTATCAGGTTATCATGATGCAAAACTAGTAATTGCAGGAAAAGGTGGAATGTTAGATGAATTAAGAGCACAAGCAGATGCATTAGGAATCAGTAATAAAGTATATTTTGCTGGATACTTAAATGGCAAAGATGTAGAAAAAATGTATAAAGCTGCAGACATATCAGTATTTCCAAGCACATATGAACCATTTGGAATAGTAGCATTAGAAGGAATGTTAGCAGAAAGACCAATAGTAGTATCAGATGCAGGAGGATTAGGAGAAATAGTACAACATAGAGAAACAGGAATGAAAAGTTATTGTGGAAATCCAAACTCAATAGCAGACTCTATATTAGAATTATTATTTAATCCAGAATTATGTGCTAATATAGTAAAAAAAGCAAAAGCAAAAGTAAAAAATGATTATAATTGGGCAAAAATAGCACAAGATACACACTTTACTTATCAAAAAGCAATTTGTGAAACAATGGCAGAAAGACAAAGAAAACAACTAGAGCAGGAAAAAGCACAAAAAACAAAAAGGGCAAGAGGAACTGAAAAAGAAATCACGAACTTATTATCATTCAAAAAACGCCAAGCATACGCATAATAAAAGGCTGCATAATAATGCAGCTATTTTAATATTATAGAAAGGAGAAAAATAATGAATGTTTACGATACAGCTAATAGATTAGCACAAGAAATAAAACAATCAGAGGAATATGTTACTTATAAAACAGCAAAAGAAGCAATAAATCTAAATTATGAATTAAAACAAAAAATTGAAGCATTTGAAAAAGCAAGATATGATGCACAGATAGTTGCATTACAAACAGGAAAAGATGATGAAGAAAAGATGAAACATGTGCAACAATTATATGGAGAATTAATTCAAATAGAAGAAGCAAGCAAATATTTTGATGCAGAAATGAAATTTAATATATTAATAGCAGATGTAAATAAAATAATAGGTGAAACAGTACAAAGTTTATTAAAATAAAAAAAGAATTGAATTTATAATGTAATTAGGAAAATTAAAAAAGGAGAGAAAATAATGGAACTAATTACAATAATTATAGCGATAATTGCAATAATAATAGTATCATCAATGATGAAAATAAATATAAAAAACTTGAAAAATAATGCACTAAATAAAGAATTAAATGATATTGCTCAAAAATATCCAAGTAATATAGAAATATGTAAAAAATTATTAAAGAAATTAAAAAATGAAGATGTAAAAATAGAAGAAGATCTAAACAGTGATTCTACACTCTATTTAGTTATTCAAAATAAAATTTCAATAGGAAATACACATAATAGTTTTACTAGAATACAAACAATGGCACATGAATGTTTACATTCAATACAAGACAAAAAAATGTTAATTTTTAATTTTGTATATTCAAATATTTATATATTATACTTTATAATAACATCAATATTAGTCATACTAAAAAAGTTACCAAACGAAATGTTATTTTCAAATATATTATTAATATTAAGTTTTATTTATTATGTGATTAGAATATTTTTAGAAAATGATGCAATGATAAAAGCAGAATATTTGGCTAAAGAATATATGGAAGAACAAAAAATTACTTCAGAAAAAGAAATAGAAAAATTAGTAGAAGGATTCAAACTTATAAATAAAGATGGTATAAAAGGAACAAATTGTAATACATTTATAAGTATTATGATAAAAGTTGTAATTTTTAATGCTCTAGCATTGATTTTTTAGGAAATATATGATAAAATATCATAGTATTAAAAATGAATAAAAAAACTGTTAGGAGGAATACTAGATGCAAATATTAAAAATAATATTAATAGTAGTAGATTTTATAATATGTATAGCCTTAACTATTTTGGCAATGGTGCAATCAAAAGAAGATGCAGGGTTATCTTCTACAATAACAGGTTCATCAACAAATAACTTCTTTGAAAAAAATAAAGGTAGAACAAAAGAAGGAATGCAGAAAAGATGGACAATCATATTAGGAATAGCATTTGTAATAGTTACAATAGCTCTTTCAATAATATACATAGCATAGTAAAATGGCAGTTCATAGAACTGCTTTTTTTAATCTAAAAGGAGGTATAGATGAAAGAAGAAATAAAAGAAACAGTAGTTGGAACTTTTCAAAAAAATAAAAATTTTGGATTTGTTGTACCAGATGATAAAAAAATAGGTACAGATGTATATATATCAAAGAAAAATTGGGGAAAAGCCAGAAATAATCATAAAGTACTTGTAAAAATTATAAAACCTCCTCAAAAAGGTAAAAATGCAGAAGGTAAAGTAATAGAAGTATTAGGAGGAGTTAATGAAGCAGGTGTAGACATGTTATCATTAATAAAAGAATATGAATTACCATATAAATTCCCTAAAGAAGTTGAACAAGAAGCTAAAGAGTATGGAGACAAAATAGATGAAACAGATATGATTTATAGAAAAGATTTAAGAAAAGATACAATATTTACTATAGATGGAGAAGATGCAAAAGATTTAGATGATGCAATACATGTAGAAAAATTGGAAAATGGGAACTACAAATTAGATGTGCACATTGCTGATGTAAGTCATTATGTAAGAGAAAAAACAGAACTAGATAAAGAGGCATATTTAAGAGGAACAAGTATATATATGTTAGGAAGAGTTATTCCAATGCTTCCAAGGGAATTATCAAATGGAATATGTAGTTTAAATGCAGGTAAGGATAGATATACTTTATCATGTTCAATGGAAATTACTCCAAAAGCTAAAGTAGTATCATCAGATATATATAAAGCAGTAATAAATGTAACAGAAAGAATGACATATACAGATGTACAAAAGATATTAGACAAAACAGATGAAGAAGTTTTAAAAAAATATAAAAATTATATAAAAGATTTTGAATTAATGGCAGAACTTGCAACAATATTAAAAGAAAAAAGAAAAGAAAATGGATACCTAAATTTAGATATACCAGAAAGCAAAATTGTTTTAGATGAAAATGGTTTTGCAATAGATGTAAAAAAATATGAAACTTATTTTTCAAATGAAATCATAGAACAATTCATGTTAATAGCAAATGAAACTGTTGCAGAAAGGTTTTATTGGTTGCAGGCACCATTTATATATAGAGTACATGAGGCACCAGATTTAGAAAAAGTTAGAGAATTAAATAAAACATTAAATAATTTTGGATATAAAATAAAAATATCAAAAGAAGATATAATATATCCAAATGAATTTTCAAAAATACTTGATGATGTAAAAGGAAAAACAGAAGAAAAGGTTATAGCAAATTTAATATTAAGAACATTAAAAGTAGCAAAATATGATTCTGAAAATAAAGGACATTTTGGTATAGCAAGTAAATACTATTGCCACTTTACATCTCCAATAAGAAGATACCCAGACTTATTTATACATCGTATGATTTCAAAATATATTGAAAGTAATTATACAGTAAATGAATTTTTTATAAAAAAATACTCTAAAAGAGCAACAAAAAGAGCAGAAAATTGTTCCGAAAGAGAAAGAACAGCAACTAAGGTAGAAAGAGAAGCAGTAAAAATAAAAAAAGCAGAATACATGGAAAGCAAAATTGGACAAGAATATGAAGGTATCATATCATCAGTAACAAGTTTTGGAGTATATGTTGAATTAGAAAATACAGTTGAAGGTTTAATTAGATACGAAAACTTGGGAAATGAGTATTTTATATTTGATGAATCAAATAGACAGGCAATAGGTGAAAATTCTAATAAAGTATATAAAATAGGAGATAAAATTAAAATAAGAGTAATAGATGCTAATAAATTATTGAGAAGAATAGATTTTGAATTAATTAATTAAATTTATTGACAAAAAAATATCATAATATATAATATAATGGATAAACTAAAGATGTAGGAGGAATACAATATGGAAGACAATAATACAGATGAAGAAGCAAGAGTCAAACAAATGGTAGATGAATTAATTGAAAAAGCAAAAGTTGCATCATTAGAATATTTAAAATTAGATCAAGAAAAAATAGATAATATAACTAGGGCTATGTCAATGGCAGGTCTAGAACATCATATGGAATTAGCAAAAATGGCAATAGAAGAAACTGGAAGAGGAATATATGAAGATAAAATAACTAAAAACATGTTTGCAACAGAATATATTTATCATAGTATAAAACATGAAAAAACAGTAGGTATAATATCAGAAAATAATGAGGATGGTTATGTAGAAATTGCAGAACCAGTAGGAATAATAGCAGGAGTAACACCTGTAACAAATCCAACCTCAACAACAATGTTTAAATCAATAATATCAGCTAAAACTAGAAATGTAATAGTATTTGGGTTTCATCCATCAGCACAAAATTGTAGTAAAGCTGCTGCAACCATAATGAGAGATGCTGCTGTAAAAGCAGGAGCTCCAGAAAACTGTATATTGTGGATAGAAGAACCATCAATATTAGCAACTAGAACATTAATGAACCATCCAGATGTTAATCTAATATTAGCGACAGGTGGAACAGGAATGGTAAAATCAGCATATTCATGTGGTAAACCTGCTTTAGGAGTAGGACCTGGAAATGTACCATGTTATATTGAAAAAACAGCAAATTTAAAAACATCAGTAAATGACTTAGTAATGTCAAAATCATTTGATAATGGTATGATATGTGCATCAGAACAAGCAGTTTTAGTTGATAAAGATATATACTTAGAATTTGAAAAATTAATGAGAGAAGCGGGATGTTATTTTGTAAGTCCAGAAGAAAAAGAAATGTTAAAAAACAGCATGTTTGAAACAATTGGTGGATATAAGCTAAAATCACATGTACCTGGAAAAAGTCCTGCACAAATAGCAAGAGAAGCTGGATTTGAAGTACCAGAAGATACAAAAGTACTTGTAGTATATGAAGAAGGAATAGGAGAAGAATATCCATTCTCAAAAGAAAAATTAAGTCCAGTTTTAACTTATTATATAGTAAATAATTCAGATGAAGGAATTGAAAAATCAGAGAGATTAATAGAATTTGGAGGATTAGGACATTCTGCAGTAATACATTCAGAAAACAAAGAAATAATACTTAAATTTTCAAAAACAATGAAAGCGGGAAGAATAATAGTAAATTCACCATCAACACATGGTGCAATAGGAGATATATATAATACAAATATGCCTTCATTAACACTTGGATGTGGATCATTTGGAGGAAATTCAACAACTGCAAATGTTTCAAGTGTAAACTTAATTAATATAAAGAGAGTTGCAAAGAGGAGAGTAAATATGCAATGGTTTAAAATACCAGAAAAAATATATTTTGAAGCAGGTTCAATCGCATATTTAGAAAAAATGCCAAATATTGAAAGAGCCTTTATTGTAACAGATGAAGGAATGGTAAAATTAGGTTATGTAGATAAAATATTATATCATTTAAGAAAAAGAGAAAAGCATGTACATTGTGAAATATTTAGTGAAGTCGAGTCAGATCCATCATTTGAAACTGTAAATAAAGGTGTAAAACAAATGAATTTATTTAAACCTGATGTAATAATTGCATTAGGTGGAGGTAGCCCTATAGATGCTGCTAAAGGAATGTGGTTATTTTATGAAAATCCAGATGCAGATCCTGAAGGTTTAAAATTAAAATTTATGGATATACGTAAACGTACCTATAAATTTCCTAAAATGGGCTCTAAAGCGAAAATGGTAGCAATACCAACTACATCTGGAACAGGTTCAGAGGTAACATCATTTGCAGTAATAACAGATAAGGAAAAAAATAAAAAATATCCATTAGCAGATTATGAATTAACACCAGATGTTGCAATAATAGATCCAGATTTAGTAATGAGTTTACCAAAATCTGTTACAGCAGATACTGGAATGGATGTGTTAACACATGCATTAGAAGCATATGTTTCTGTTATGGCATCAGATTATACAGATGCATTATCAGAAAAAGCAGTTGAAATAGTATTTCAATATTTAAGAGAAGCATATGAGAATGGAAGCAATAAAATAGCAAGAGAAAAAATGCATAATGCAAGTACAATTGCAGGTATGTCATTTACAAATGCATTTTTAGGAGTATGTCATTCAATGGCACATAAAATTGGTGCAGAATTTCATTTACCACATGGAAGAATTAATGCTATTTTATTACCATATGTAATAAGATATAATTCAACTAAGCCTACTAAATTTGTATCATGGCCTAAATACGAATTTTATATAGCAGATGAAAAATATGCTAAAATAGCCAAAATAGTTGGTTTAAAAGCAGATACAGTAGAAGAAGGAATAAATTCATTAATAAATGAAATTAAGAAAATGAATGAAGAACTAAACATTCCTAAATCATTTAAAGAGGCAGGAATAGAAGAAAAAGAATTTTTAACAAAAGTAGATTTATTAGCAGATAGAGCTTTTGAAGATCAATGTACAACAGCAAATCCAAGAGTACCATTAGTTTCTGAAATAAAACAGATGTTATTAGATGCATATTATGGTAATTAATTGTACAAATCTTGACAAAATTCGAAAAAAACATTAAAATATATAGTTGTAGTTTTATAAAAAATGGATAAAACAACACATGCAAATATGTGTTGTTTTTTGTGGGAAATTAGATAGATGAGGAGGAAACATGAAACAATTAGAATTAGGAACTGAAAAAATAGGTAAATTATTAAAAGCATTTGCAATACCATGTATAATTTCTTTAGTTGTTAATGCTTTATATAATATTGTAGACCAAATATTTATTGGAAGAGGAGTAAATTATTTAGGAAATGGAGCTACAAATGTAGTATTTCCTATAACAGTAGTATGTATGGCATTTGCCTTAATGTTTGGAGATGGAACATCAGCATATTTAAGTTTGAAATTAGGAGAAAGAAAACAAAAAGAGGCAGAAAGAGGAGTAAGTAATGGGATAATTGTAGGAGCAATTATTTCAGTATTACTATGTACTTTTGTATTAATATTTTTACCTCAATTACTTAACATATTTGGTTGTACAGAAACATTAAAAGAATATGCTTTAAGTTATGGATATGTAATAGCAGTAGGAATACCATTTATGATGATAGCAACAATATTAAACTCTGTTATAAGAGCAGATGGTTCTCCTAAATATGCAATGTTATCTATGGTTGCAGGAGCTTTATTAAACATTATATTAGACCCAATATTTATATTTGATTGGGGATTAAATATGGGAGTAGCAGGAGCAGCTATAGCAACAATACTTAGTCAATTTGTAACATTTTTAATAAATATTTTATACATAAGAAAATTTAAAACAATAAAATTAACTAGAGAAAATCTAAAAATAGATTTAAAAGTAGCAAAAACTATTGCTACATTAGGAATTTCATCACTTATAACACAAATGTCAATAGTTATAGTTATAGCAACACAAAATACAATATTTAAACAATATGGTGAATTCAGTAAATTCGGTTCTGAAATTCCAATTACTGTATTAGGAATAGTAATGAAAATTAATCAAATACTAAATAGTATAATAATAGGAATTTCTGCAGGAAGCCAACCAATAGTAGGATTTAATTATGGTGCAAAAAAATTTGACAGAGTAAAGAAAACTCTAAAAATTGTATTAGGCTTAAGTTTAACAGTTTCAACAGTTGCACTAATATTATTTCAAACAATTCCAGAGCAACTAATAGGAATTTTTGGCTCAGGAGATGAATTATATAATGAATTTGCATGTATAACATTTAGGGTATTTTTATTGTTAACAATATTTAATGGAATACAAATATCATCAGGTATATTTTTCCAAGCAATAGGCAAACCAAGCAAATCAGCATTTTTAACATTATCAAGACAAATATTATTATTTGTCCCTTCTGCTATAATACTAGCAAAATTCTTTAATGTAATGGGAGTTGTATATGCAGGACCAATATCAGATGGCATTGCATTTATGATAGCAATAACTCTATTAATATTAGAAATGAGAAAACTAGGAAAAGGAACAGAAGAAAGTTATGCAATAAAAGATGAGGAAAACAAGAAGAAATTAGATAAGAATAAAATAATAATAACAATAGCAAGAGAGTATGGTTCAGGAGGAAGATATGTAGCAAGATTACTTGCACAAAAACTAGGAATAAGATTTTATGATAAAGATTTAATAGAAATAGTATCAAACGAAAGTGGGCTATCAGCAGCTTATATAGAAGAAAATGAACAAAATATACATGGTAATTTATTATCAAGTTTTAATACACAATATTATAACAATTTATCAAATGATGATAATTTATTTATAGCTGAAAGTAAAGCAATAAAAGAAATTGCAGATAAAGAATCATGTGTAATAGTAGGAAGATGTTCAAATCATATATTAAAAAATTATAAAAACATAATCAATGTATTTTTATACAGTGATGAAAAGAGCAAAATAGAAAGAGCAGAAAAATATTATGGCTTAAATGAAAAAAATGCGTTAAAAGAAATAAACAAAATAAATAGAGCAAGAGAAAAACATTATAATTATTATACAGGCAAGCAATGGAGAGATTTAGACAATTATGATTTTGCAATAAATGTAGATAAATTTGGAGTAGAAAAAACAGCAGAAATTTTGGAAGAATTAGTAATTAATAAAAAAACAGAATTAATATAATTATATAATGATGACTTTTGTTTTTAAACAACAAATTTTCTCCTAAAAGGGGGAATTATGTAAAATTCGCCGAATATTATAATTATGTATATTTAATTTATAGGAGTGGAGGTAAATGGTACGATATAGTGAAGAAATCATAGAAGAAGTAAGGCAAAACAATGATATAGTAGATATAATTTCACAATATGTACATTTAACTAGAAAAGGTAGAAATTATTTTGGTTTATGTCCATTCCATAATGAAAAATCTCCATCATTTTCAGTATCACCTGACAGGCAAATATTTCATTGCTTTGGATGTGGAGTAGGTGGAAATGTATATACATTTTTAATGAAAATAGAAGGAATAACATTTAAAGAGGCATTAGAAACACTTGCAGAAAGAGCTAATATACAATTACCAACTTTAGACAATAGTGAAGACAATGGAAAAGAAGAACTAAAATCAAAGGTATATAAAGTAAATGAATTTGCTGCGGAATTTTATCATCAAAATTTATACAAACCAACTGCCAAAATGGCACAAGAATATGTAAAAAAAAGAAGGCTAAATCAAGAAACATTAGAATCATATAAAATTGGGTTCTCAGGAAAATTTGATGAATTATATAAAGCATTAAAACAGCAAAACTTTGGAGAAAAAGAAATACTTGAATCAGGTTTAGTAAATAAAAATGACAATGGAACATATATAGACAGATATAGAAACAGATTAATGTTTCCAATTTGTGATGCAAGAGGAAAAGTAATAGCATTTGGAGGTAGAGTATTAGATGATTCAAAACCTAAATACATAAATTCTCCAGAAAATATTGTATACAGTAAAGGAAGACACTTATTTGGGCTAAATGTTGCAAAAAAAACATCAGCAAAAAGGTTGATAATAGTAGAAGGATATATGGATGTTATATCTTTACATCAAAGAGGAATTACAAATGTAGTAGGTGCATTAGGAACAGCATTAACAGAACAACAAGGGTGGTTATTGCGTAAAACTACAGAACAAGTAATACTTGGATTTGATGCAGATGGAGCGGGACAAACAGCAGTAGCAAGATCAATGGAAATTTTACAAAATATGGGCTGTGATATGAGAGTATTACAAATAGAAGGTGCTAAAGATCCAGATGAATATATTGTAAAATTTGGAGAAGGAAGATTCAAATTAGCAGTTGATAATGCAATATCATTAATAGAATTCAAAGTAAAAAATTTAAAAAAAGAATACAATTTAGAAAACGCATCTGACAAAATAAAATTTTTAAATGAAATTGCAAAAATACTTGCAAAAGTACAAAATACAATGGAAAGAGAAATATACATAGAAAAAATATCAAAAGGGTATAATATATCAAAAGAAGCAATTTATGCAGAAGTAAACAAATTAATATATACCAATTCTAAAGCAGATAAAACATTGCAAAAAGGAAAAGAAATAAAACATATAAAAAAAGAAGAAACTAAAGTTAATGAGATAGATGAAGACTTAAAAAATAGAGAAAATACAATAATAGCATTATTATTAGATGCAAATATAGAAATCTTCAAAAAAATAAAAGAAAAAATAAAACCAGAAGATTTTAAAGATGAAATAAATCAAAAAATAGCAAAAGAATTATATGTAGAATTAGAAAAGAAAGAAGCTAATATAAACAAATTAATAGACACATTTGATGAGCAAACAAAAAACCATATAACAATGGTAATGGCTACTGACTATGAAATAGAAAATATAGAAAAAGCAGTAGATGATTTATTATCAAAATATGAAAAAGAAAGGTTAAATGTAAAAAAACAAAATATTTTAAAACAACTAGAAAGTGAGCAAAACGAAGAAAATAAGAAAATATTAGGAAAAGAATTAAGCGAGATAATTATAGCATTAGCTAAAATTAAGTAGAGGTGAATTTTTGTGGGGAAAAAGAAAGAAGAAAATATTACTGAGACAGAAGAAATAACAGAAAAAAAAGAAGAAATGGATAAAGTAAAAGACATAGTAAAAAAGGCAAAAGAAAGTGGAAAAATGACATACGAAGAACTTGCAAAAGAATTAGAAGATACAAATCCAGAACAAATAGATAAAGTATTTGATGCATTTGAAGAAATGGGAGTAAATCTATTAAATGATGATTTTGAAGAAGAACCAGACATAGATGATTTAAAAGAAGTAGAAGAGTTAAAATTAGATGAAATAACAGACAATAGTTTTGAAGGCATAAGTGTTGATGATCCAGTTAGAATGTATTTAAGAGAAATTGGGAAAATACCATTATTATCTTATGATAAAGAATTAGAATTAGCAAAGAGAATATTAGAAAATGATGAAGAAGCAAAACAAGAATTAGCAGAGGCAAATTTAAGGTTAGTAGTAAGTATTGCAAAAAAGTATGTTGGAAGAGGAATGTTATTTTTAGACTTAATTCAAGAAGGTAACATGGGATTAATAAAAGCGGTAGAAAAATTTGACTACACAAAAGGATTTAAGTTTAGCACATATGCAACATGGTGGATAAGACAAGCTATAACAAGAGCAATAGCAGACCAAGCAAGAACAATAAGAATACCTGTACACATGGTAGAAACAATAAACAGATTAATTCGTACATCAAGACATTTATTACAACAATTAGGAAGAGAACCAACCCCTGAAGAAATTGCACAAGAAATGGATATACCAGTAGAAAAAGTAATGGAAATACAAAAAATTGCACAAGACCCAGTATCATTAGAAACGCCTATAGGAGAAGAAGATGATAGTCATTTAGGAGATTTTATCCAAGATGAAGATTCTCCAGCACCACATGATGCAGCATCATATACTTTATTAAGAGAACAATTAGAAGAAGTAATGAACACATTAACACCAAGAGAAGCAAAAGTATTAAAATTAAGATTTGGTTTAGAAGATGGAAAAGCTAGAACTCTTGAAGAAGTTGGTAGAGAATTTGATGTTACCAGAGAAAGAATTCGTCAAATAGAAGCAAAAGCCTTAAGAAAATTACGCCATCCAAGTAGAAGTAAAAAATTAAGAGATTATATGAATTAAATTTGGAGGATTAAATGGAGAATGAATATATATTAATAATTAATATACAATCAGAAGCCAAGAATGTATTTGAAAAAGCCCTATCAGAAGAAAAATATAATGTATTAGAAAACACTGATTTACCAATATTACTTGCTAAAAAGACAGCAGATAAAAATATAAATTTACAATTAGAAGAAAAAGTATTAAAATTAGTAATAAACATAGCAAAAGAGTATATAGGTGAAAAAAGTATATGTATAGATTTAACTAAAGAAGTAAAATCTATAATGAAAAAAGCAGAAGAATATGGTGAAGTAGATAAAGAGAGATTAGGAAATTATGCTTCTTGGGGCATAAAGCAAGCTATAAAAGATGCAATAATAAATTCAAATGAAAAAGAAAATTGATATATATTTATATATCAATTTTTTAGTATAATTCACAAAAAAGACATATATATTTTATATAATATCTCATGGAGGTAGAAATGGAAGGAATATATATTTTAGTAGTAGATGATGAATCAAGAATGAGAAAATTATTAAAAGATTTTTTATCAGTAAAAGGATATAAAATTTTAGAAGCAGCTGATGGAGAAAAAGCAATAGAAGTTTTTGAAGAAAATAGAAATAAAATAAAATTAATATTATTAGATGTAATGATGCCAAAATTAGATGGATGGTCTGTACTTAGAAAAATAAGACAAGAATCTAAAATACCAGTTATAATGCTAACAGCAAGAGGAGAAGAACAAGATGAATTATTTGGATTTGAACTAGGGGTTGATGAATATATATCAAAACCATTTAGTCCAAAGATATTAGTAGCAAGAGTAGAAGCTATTTTAAAAAGAATATATGGAGATACAAAACAAGTAAAAGACTATGATGGAATTACAATAGATCAAGAAGGAAGAACTGTAAAAGTTGATGGTAAAGAAATAGATTTAAGTTTAAGAGAATATGAACTTTTAAAATATTTATTAGATAATGAAAATATTGCATTATCAAGAGATAAAATATTAAATAATGTTTGGAATTATGACTACTATGGAGATTCAAGAACTATAGATAGTCATATAAAAAAAATAAGACATAAATTGGGTAAAAAAGGAAAATATATAGAAACAATAAGGGGAATAGGTTATAAATTTGAAATAAAGAAATGAGGATTATAAGTTGAAAGATTTGTCAAAACAATTAAAATCTGTTAGAAGTAAATTGTTTTTTACACTATGTATTGTCGTAATATCAATCATTTTATTTTTAATAATTGTAAATAGTTTTGTTTTAGAAAAATATTATCAATATGCAAAAAGCAATCAATTAAAATCAGTATATACAATGTTAAATTCTTATTATAATGGAGAAATACAAATAAATGATATAAATGATGAATTAGATCAAATATCAATAAAAAATAATTTTGACATTATAGTAAAAAATGAAAATGATGTTGCAATATATTTATCAAATAAAGATTTCTTATCAAATATAAGAAGAATAATAGATTTTTGGGGAATAAATAGAAGGCAAGAATATACAATAATTGAAGAAACAGATAAATTAGAAATAATGAATATTAGAGATACTGAAACAAAAGTAAATTACATATTATTAAGTGGAAAACTAGATAACGGATATGGTATATATGTTAGAATACCAATAACTTCTATAAAAGAAAGTGTTAGAATATCAAACAGATTTCTTTATCTAATAGCAGGAGTTGTAATCGTAATTGGTGGAATAGCAATAATGTATATTTCAAAAAGTTTTAGTTATCCAATATCTCAATTAAATGGTATTGCAAAGAAAATGGCTAATTTAGATTTTAGTCATAAATATATTGTAACAGATGATGATGAAATAAATGAATTAGGCAAGAGTATTAATGAAATGTCTGATAAACTGGAAAAGACAATAAATCAATTAAGAAATACCAATATAGAACTTGAAAAAGATATTGAGAAAAAGTCCAAAATAGATGAAATGAGAAAAAGTTTTATATCAGATGTATCACATGAATTAAAAACACCAATTGCCTTAATACAAGGATATAGTGAAGGTCTTTTAGAAAATGTAAATACAGATGAAGAAAGTAGAAGATTCTACGCAGAAGTAATACTAGATGAAACTAACAAAATGGATAAGTTGGTAAAACAATTACTAGAGTTAACAAAGTTAGAATATGAGCAAAGAGAATTCAATAATAGAAATTTCAATATATTAGAGTTAGAAAAAGAAATAGTTAGAACATCACATGTTATGCTTAATGAGAAAAATATTAAAGTAGAAATATTACCAGAAGAAAATATAGAAGTATTTGCAGATGATTTTTATATTAGTCAGATTATAACAAATTATTTAACAAATGCTATAAAACATGTAAAAGAAGTAAACGGAGAGAGGTATATAAAGATAACTAACACTATTATACAAGAAAAGCAAAAAGTTAGAGTAACAGTATTTAATACTGGAGAAAATATTTCAAAAGAAAATTTAACAAGAATTTGGAATAGATTCTTCAAAGCGGATGAAGCACGCAATAGAGAAGATGGAGGAAGTGGAATAGGATTATCTATTGTAAGAGCAATAATGAATAATTACGGAAATGATTTTGGAGTAGAAAATAAAGAAAATGGTGTTGAATTTTTTGTAGAGTTAGATATAAAAAAATAAGAGGAGATCTTAAGATCTCCTTTTCATTAGCACAAATATAATGTTATTAAAGATATTCTTCAACACCTTTATAAATAAGCATCATATTTGAGTTGACATTGAGTGCTTTATTAAAGTACTCAATAGCCCTTTTTGAAAGTTCTGCTTTTTCACTCGCTTCAGTAACCTCAGTAATACGAATCTTACAAATGCCGTATTCATTTCCTCGTACAAAGAAATCTTTGTACAGGTCATCCTGAACACACCATTTACCACTCTTTTTTGTATTATGGAATACATACAATACGGGTGGCTGTATTGACGTAGCTGAATCAGAAAGTTTCAGATATGCCATTTTGTGTTTTGATTCGTTATACATCCCATAAATAGATTTTACAGGATGAGACTGAATCGAGTATTTTTCCTCAATATAGCCTCTAAACTCGAGAGAATCCTCATTTAAAACAAAGACACCTTCATGAGAGGATAATACCGAGGAATACTGAGTTTCATTCAGTATCTTAAAAACTTTCATAAAGTCCTCCTTAATTGTGAAGGGTTTACAGTTGCTAATAATTATATTTTACCATATTTTTATGTAAATTTCAAGGAAATTTACATATTTTTGGTTTAAGTGTAAGAGATTACTTGCTATTTTTGGCAAATTACGATAAAATACAACAAGAAATAATATAAAAAGGTGAGAAAAACATGTATTTAAAAAAACTAGAAATGCAAGGGTTTAAATCATTTGCTGATAAAACCGTATTAGAATTTATGCCAGGAATAACAAGTGTAATAGGTCCAAATGGTTCAGGAAAAAGTAATATAGCAGATGCAATAAGATGGATACTTGGTGAACAAAGTATGAAAGAATTAAGAGGTTCTAAAACACAAGACATTATATTTGCTGGAACTCAAAATAGAAAATCATTAGGATTTGCAGAAGCATCATTAATATTTGACAATACTGATGGAACTTTACCAATAGAATATTCAGAAGTAACAATATCAAGAAAAATCTATAGAAGTGGCGAAACAGGTTATTATATAAACAAAGTTCCATGTAGATTAAAAGATATAATAGAATTATTTATGGATACAGGAATAGGAAGAGATGGGTATTCTATAATTGGACAGGGAAAAATAGATGAAATATTAAGTAATAAATCAGAAGATAGAAGACATATTTTTGAAGAAGCTGCAGGAATTGTAAAATATAGAGCAAGAAAAGAAGAAACTGAAAAAAAATTAGAACAAACAAAATTAAATTTGTTAAGAATAAATGATATATTAACTGAAATAGAGGCAAATTTAGAACCATTGCAAATGCAATCAGATAAAGCAAAGAAATATTTAAATTTAAAAGAAGAATTAAAAAATATTGAGGTAGGACTATTTTTATATAACATAGATAAATATAAAAAAAGTTTAGAAGAATTTATAAATGATGAAGAAATAATGAAAGAAACTTTAAATCAAGAAGAAGGTAAACTAGAAAAAATAAAAATTTTAAAAGAAGAGTTAAAAGACAATATTGATGAAATTACTACTCAAATAGAAAAAATGCAAAATATTGGTTTTGAAAGTCAGAAAGAGATAGAAAAATTAAACTCAAATATAAATGTATCTCAAACCAAAATTCAAAATAATATAGAAAACTCAGAAAGATTTAAAGTTGAAATAGTAGAATTAGAAGAAAAAATTCAAAGTTTAAAAGAAGAAATAGAGCAAAAAGAAAGTAAAAAGGATAATTTAAAACAAAATAAAGAAAAATTTGAAAACGAATTAAACGAAAAACAAACAGAATTAAATGAATTAACAGCTAAACTTAGTTCTAAAGAATTAGAAATAGAAGAATTAAAAAAACAAGTTGAAACAAATACAGATAAAAAATATGAATTACAGTCAGAAATAAGTATGCAAACAGCAAACTATGAAAATTTAGAAAAAAGACAACAACAAATTAAACAAGAGATTGATAGTAATGTTTTAGAACTAGATAGAACAAAAATGAAAAAAGAGGATATTGCAAAAGGATTTTATGAAGCAGAAGCAAATAGAAATAAAATTTTAAAAGCCATAGAAGATATAAATAGTAAAAAACAAGAAATTAATGGAAAAGTAAAAGAATATGATATTAAAATAGCAAATGATACAAATGAAATGAGAATGAAACAGTCAAGACATGATTTTTTAGTTGAAACGGAAAAGGAAAAAGAGGGATATGTAAAAAGTGTAAAATCATTGTTATTAGATTGTGAAAAAATAAAAGAACTTGGGAAAGGCATGCATGGTGTACTTGCAAATATAATATCAGTTCCAAATGAATATGAAACTGCAATAGAAATGTGTTTAGGAGCAAGTCTGCAAAATATAGTTACAGATACAGAAGAAGATGCAAAAAAATTAGTAGAGCATTTAAGAAAAAATAATTTAGGAAGAGCATCATTTTTACCTATTACATCAGTAAAAGGAAAAAAGATAGAACATATAAAAGGCAAAAAAGATGGGTTTATAGGAATTGCATCAGATTTAGTAACATTTAACAAAAAGTATGAACAAATAATATTAAATTTATTAGGAAAAACAATAGTAGTAGACAATATGCAAAATGCAATAAAAATAGCAAAGGAAAATCAATATTCATTTAGAATAATAACAATAGAAGGGGATGTAATAAATCCATCTGGAGCAATTACTGGAGGATCAGTTTCTAAAAAAACTGTTAATATTTTAGGAAGAAGTAGAGAAATAGAAAGTTTAGAAAAGGAAATTAAAAAACTTTCTGAAAAAATTAAAAAACTAGAAACAGAAAAAGAAGAATATATAAAATCTTCAGAAAGCATAATAGAAGAAGTAGAAGCTCTAGAAAATCAATTACAAGAGATAGATATTACATATGCAACAGAAAAACAAAGAGTAGTTTCAATTGATGAAAGTATTGAGAAAATACAAAAAAGGATAGAAATATTAAAACAAGAAAAAGAAAAAAATGAGACAAACAAAAATGATATTTTAACAAAGAAACAAGAAAATGAGCAACAAGTAGAAATAATTACAAAACAAAATGAAGAAAATCAAAAAGAAATAGATGAATTTTCAGAAGCTAATAAAGAAAGCCAACAATATATAGACAATCTAAATTTAGATATAACAAATTTAAAAATATCAGTATCATCATTTAATGAAAGTGAAGTTTCAATAAAAGAAATAACAGATATGCTAAATAAAGAAATTGAAACACATACAAAAAATAAGGAAAATAAAAAACAGCAAATTGAAAAATCAGAATTGGAAAATAAAGATTTAGAGATAGAAATACAAAATTTTAAAAATGAAATTGAAACTGTAAAAACTCAAGTAATGAATAGTGGAGAAAATATTGAGAAACTAAAACAAGAAAGAATAGAAAAAAATGAAAAATTAACCAAAAAGGAAGAAGAACAAACATCTCAGTTTAAAATAATAGAGGATTTAAAAACTCAAATAGTAAAAATAGAACTTAAAAGAACAAAAACAGATGAAGATATCACATCAATAATAAATAAAATGTGGGAAGAATATGAACTTACTCCTAATAATGTAGAAAATTATCAAAAACCTGATAATGTTGCATTAACACAAAAAAAGGTAAATGCATTAAGAACTGATATAAGGGATCTAGGAAGTGTTAATGTGGATTCTATTGAAGAATATAAAAATTTAAAGCAAAGATACGATTTTATGTGTGAACAAAGATTAGACCTAGAAGATACAATGACAAAATTGAAAAAAGTAATACAAGATATGATGTCAATAATGAAACAACAATTTAAAGAGAAATTTGAAATCATAAATAAAAACTTTGGAGAAGTATTTAAAGAATTATTTGGAGGTGGTGTAGCAGAAGTTACACTAACAGATGAGGAAAATATACTTGAATGTGGTATTGAAATCACAGTTCAACCACCAGGAAAGAAACTTCAAAGTATGACATTATTATCAGGGGGAGAAAGAGCATTTACAGCAATAGCACTTTTATTTGCAATATTAAAAATAAATCCAGCTCCATTTTGTGTTCTTGATGAAATAGAAGCAGCACTTGATGATGTTAATGTATATAGATATGCAGAATATTTAAAAAAATTTGCAAAAGAGACACAATTTTTAATAATTACTCATAGAAAAGGAACAATGGAAGCGGCAGATACAGTATATGGAGTAACAATGGAGGAAAAAGGTATTTCTAAATTATTGTCAATGAAGTTAAAATAAAAAAGGTATTATAGAAAGGTGTTTCTATAATGCCTTCTTTATTTATTTTAAATTCCTTAAAGCCTCTATTCTATCTTCTGTACTAGGATGAGTAGACCAAAGACTTGATGATTTTTTCTTTCCTCTAAAAGGGTTGACAATATACATATTTGCAGTAGCATTATTTGCTACTTTTAATTGTTCTGGATCTCCAGATATTTTTATTAGAGCAGAAATTAACCCATCAGGATTTCTTGTAAATTCAATTGCAGTTGCATCTGCTAAAAATTCTCTTTTTCTTGAAATAGCTAGTTGCATTAATTGTCCAAATATAGGTGAGAGAATTAAGAAAAATAATCCTATAATCATTAAAATAGCATTTCCTTTGTTATTATCATTACTTTTTCTAGCTCCTCCCCAAAATGTAATTCTTGTAAACCAGTCAGAAAGCATAACAACAAATCCTACCATAACAGAAACTATTGCAGAAAGTCGAATATCATAATTTTTAATGTGTGCCATTTCATGAGCTAAGACTCCCTCTAACTCATAATATTCTAATTTATCTAATAAACCAGTGGTTACACAAATCACAGCATTTTGTGGATTTCTTCCAGTCGCAAAAGCATTTGGTTGATTATCTTCAACTATATATAATTTTGGAGTACATGGTAATCCAGAAGAAACTACTAGTGAATCTAAAATATTTACTAATTTTAAATTTTCTTCTCTAGTTGCAGGTCTTGCTTTATTAAGAGAAAGAACAATTTTATCACTATAATAATAAGAACTCCATGTTGTTAAAATAGAAAATATCATAGCAATAACAATTGATATTGGTCCTAATTCTAAAGCTACACATATATAATATACAATTAAAGATATGACTATTAAAAATGTAAAAACAATAAACCAGGATTTTATCTTATTCTTTTTAATATCCTCAAACATTATAAACCTCCTTTAAAAAAGAAGGATAGAATGTATGTAAACAATTCTATCCTAATTATTATTTGCTAAAATCTACTTTTACATTTTTTCTTGCTTCATCACTCTCAGTAACAAATAATTCTTTTTCTTTAAAATTAAACATACCTGCAATAATATTTGAAGGGAAAACATGTAATTTTGTGTTATACATTGTAACACTGTCATTGTAGAATTGTCTTGAAAATGAAATCTTATTTTCGGTATTTCTTAATTCTTCTGACAATTCAGAAAAGTTTTGGTTAGCTTTTAAATCTGGGTAATCTTCTGAAACTGCCATAATTGTTTTTAAAGCTCCAGTAAGTTCTCCATCTAATTTTGCTTTTTCTCCAACTGTAGAAGAATTTGCCCAAGAAGTTCTTAAAGCAGCGATTTTTTCAAATGTTTCAGATTCATGATTCATATATCCTTTAACAGTTTCAATAAAATTAGGTATTAAATCAAATCTTCTTTGTAATTGTACATCAATTTGACTCCAAGCATTTTCTACTTTTAATTTTGCGGAAATTAATCCATTATAAATTGCTATAATTGCAACTATTATCACAGCAATAACTATTAATGCAATCCACATATAAATACCTCCTCTGATTTTGAAGTATAAAATTTAACAATTTTATACTTTTATATGTAATATATTATCATATATTTTATTATTTTACAATAGATTTTAATTATACATTTAAAATTTGGAAATGATGACTTAATTATATTATATGAGCATAGTTAATAGAATATTTATAATGTATGTTTAAAATATCAAAAGGTTCTTCTTAATGAAGAACCTTAAAAATATTTATTATTAATTTGTTTACTTAAAGATATTCTATAAATTTATTATAGCACAAAAAATGAAGCATTACAAGCAATTTTTAAATTATTAAAAATAATAATTATAGTAAAGAGCCAAAAATGAAATGTAGTAAATAATATTAGTTTGAGAAAATATTTTTTCTTTAATTAAACAACTTAATGAAAAACAAAAGGAGGAGATAGAAATGAAGAAAAACAAAGGAATAACACTAATAGCACTAGTAGTAACAGTAATTGTATTATTGATAATAGCAGGAATAAGTATATCGACACTAAAAGGAGACAGAGGACTAATAAAATTAACAAAACAAGCAAAAGTAGACACAGAAAATGCGAATAATGCTGAAAAACTGGAGATAGAGAAAATATTTAATGAATTAGAATATGGAGAGGACTTAACAGATGAAGAATTAAAAGAAAAGAAAGATGAAATAATAGACTCTCTAAATGAACAAGTAAAAGGACTAGAGAACCAAGTAAAAGAACTAGGACAAAAAAATGGAGAATTAAATGATAAAAATTCAGAATTAAGAAAACAAGTAGAGTCATTAGGAGTAGACATAGAAAATTTAAGAGAACAAATAGAGGGGTTAAATGGACAAGTAGCAGACTTGAAGACAGAAGTAGCAAACTTAAAAGATCAAATAACCCAAAAAGACAAAGAAATAGAAGATCTAAATGGAGAAATAGCAGGAAAAGATAAAGATATAGAGGCAAAGAATAAAGAAATAGCAGATTTAAAAAAACAAGTACAGGAAAAACAAAATAAAATAGATGAATTACAAGAACAAATAGATGATATAAATTCAATATTAGGAGAAACAACAGCAGGAGAAGAACAAATATTATTAGGATATAAAGCATATAGTAAAGGAAGATTGCTAACTGGAACAATGCCAAACAATGGAGCATTAAATAAAACATTAAGTGCAGGAAGTAGTTTTAAGATACCAGCAGGATATACAACAGGAGGAACAGTAGAAGCAAAAGATTTAGCAAGTCAAACAGTAGGAACAGCAACTGCAGCAGATATAGCAAAAGATAAAACGGCATGGGTAAATGGAATAGAAATAACAGGTACTAAAGTTCCTAATGTAAGCACAGTTGAAAGTAAATTAGTTAATAATGTCCATACAGCAACGACTACTTTTGATGTAGAACCGAACGGGCGATATTTGATTATAGCAGTATGTGTTAACACTAAGAATAATTCGGTTGGACATTCTAATACCCAATTTTCTGTTTCACCATCATCTTTTCAAGGACTTGTAGGATACAATTTAATTGAGTCTTGTGGAGTTTGCACATTTTGGCGCGAAGGTTTTTTTGTGGCACAAGGTAATAGTGTTACTGTTAGTATATGTCCTTTTAGTACTGGTTCTGATGTTTTTTGGAACGTACGTTTTGATTTAATAAAAATTTCTTAATAAATAAAAAATTCTTAAAAAAATAAAAATTTTTTAAGAATTTTTTTTGTACAAGCAACATATAATATATTAGACCAAGATTTACCAACACTTACGGAAATTGGCATTAAAAAAACACAAAATTTGACAAAAAAGAAAATAAATAGTATAATAAAAATGTCGTTAAAAGGAGGTTTATTGATTTTTATGAATAAGAAAGATAGTGCATCTATCTCTATTATGAAAATCATTGGTGTTAGTCTAATACTTATTTTAATATTTGGAGTCAGTGTAATGGCTACGGAAATAAATATTAGAAGTGTAGAAATAACAATGTCTAATGGGTACCAAATGACTGTAATTACAACGAAAACAAATGTAAAAGAAATATTAGAAGATAATAATATAGTTATAGAAGATGACGAAAGAGTAAAACCAGATATAAATGGTGAAATCACAGAAAATAATAAAATTACTATAACAAATAAATCTGAGCAAGAAGTACAGATAGCTAAGATTTCAGAAAGTGGAATAGAAACAACATTAGATGAAATATTAAAAAGTTATTCACCAATAATTGAAAAAATAGTAGTAGAACAAGAAAATATACCATATGAAACAATAACAAAAGACATAGCTCAAGGAGCAAAAGACACAAAAAACAAAGTAATACAACAAGGAGAAGACGGAATAAAAGAAATAACTTACAAAGTAAAATATCAAAATGATGAAGAAATAGAAAAAATAAAATTATCAGAGCAAATAATAAAAGAACCTGTTAATAGAATTGTTCAAGTACAAAGAAATTCAACAATAACATCAAGATCAGGAACATCAATATCAGCTAATATGGGAACAGCAAAAATATTTAAAATAACAGCTTATTGCTCATGTGCAAAATGTTGCGGAAAATCTACGGGTTATACAGCTTCAGGTAGCAAGGCAACATCAGGGCGAACAATAGCAGCCTCATCTCAATATGGATTTGGAACAAAAATGATAATTAATGGACACGAATATACTGTTGAAGATAGAGGAGGAGCAATAACAGGAAATAGAATAGATATTTTTATGGATTCACATGCAGAAGCATTAGCATGGGGAGTAAAATATTTGCCAGTAGAAATAATTCAATAAATTAAAAAATTAAAGCATTACTAAATTTTAGTAATGCTTTTTTGATAATTATCTTCTACGTCAGGTCAGTCATTTTCAATGACGACCTTCCTAGAATATAAAAAACGAAATTAATATTTTCTAAGCAATAAAATTGCTAAGAAAATCTAAACTTCGCATAATTATCTTCTACGTCAGGTCAGTCATTTTCAATGACGACCTTCCTAGAATATAAAAAATTAAAAAAAAATTGTAAAAAGTAATGAAAAAAACAATGAAACATGATATAATAAAATAGCCAAGAAATATGAGAAACAGGAGGACCTATGAATCAAGAAAAAATTAGAAACTTTAGTATAATAGCACATATAGATCATGGTAAATCAACATTAGCAGATAGACTAATAGAAAAAACAGGAGTACTATCACAAAGAGAAATGCAAGAACAAGTGCTTGATAACATGGATATAGAAAAAGAAAGAGGAATAACAATAAAATCTCAGGCAGTAAGAATGAAATATGTAGCTAAAGATGGACAAGAATATACTTTTAACTTAATAGATACACCGGGTCATGTAGATTTTAATTACGAAGTATCAAGAAGTTTAGCAGCATGTGATGGGGCAATATTAGTTGTAGATAGTAGCCAAGGGGTAGAAGCACAAACATTAGCAAATGTATATTTAGCAATAGAAAATAATCTAGAAATACTACCAGTAATAAACAAAATTGATTTACCAAATGCAAGACCAGAAGAAGTAAAACATGAAATAGAAGAAATAATAGGAATACCAGCGATGAATGCACCTTGCATTTCAGCAAAATCAGGAATAAATATAGAAGAAGTATTAGAAAGAATAGTAACAGATTTACCAGCACCAAAAGGAGATGAAAATGCAAAAACTAAATGTTTAATATTTGATTCATATTATGATAATTATAAAGGTGCAGTAGCATATGTAAGAGTAATAGATGGCAAAATAAAAGTAGGAGATGAAATACAACTAATGGCAACAGGTAAAACATTTACAACAGTAGAAGTTGGATATTTTGAACCAGGTACATATGTTGCAACACAAGAAATTAAAGCTGGTGAAGTAGGATATATAGCAGCAAGTATAAAAAGTTTAACAGATATACATGTAGGAGATACAATAACATTAAAAGACAATCCAGCAGAAAAGCCATTACCTGGATATAAAAAAGTAACACCAATGGTATATTGTGGGTTATATCCTATAGATGGCAGTGAATATGAAAATTTAAAAATAGCATTAGAAAAATTAAAATTAAATGATGCAGCATTAGAATATGAACCAGAAACATCAGCTGCATTGGGATTTGGATTTAGATGTGGATTTTTAGGACTATTACATTTAGAAATAATAGAAGAAAGGTTAGATAGAGAATTTGACTTAGGACTAATAACAACAGCACCTTCAGTAATATATAAAGTACATAAAACAACAGGAGAAGTTTTGGATATATATAATCCAGCAGATTTGCCAACACCACAAGAAGTAGCATATATGGAAGAACCAATAGTTACAGCAAATATATTTACTCCAAAAGAATATGTTGGAAATGTTATGGATATATGTCAAAACAGAAGAGGTATTTTCGTAGACATGAAATATCTTGATGAAAACAGAGTAACATTAGTATATGATATTCCATTAAATGAAATAATATATGACTTCTTTGATAATTTAAAATCAAGAACAAAAGGATATGCATCATTTGATTATGAATTTAAAGAATATAGACAATCTAGTTTAGTAAAATTAGATATACATGTTAATGGAGAACCAGTTGATGCTCTATCATTTATAGTATTTAAAGATAATGCCTATACAAGAGGAAAGAAAATGGTAGAAAAGCTAAAAGAGGTTATTCCAAGACAACTATTTGCAATACCATTACAAGCAGTAGTTGGAGGAACAATAATAGCAAGAGAAACTATATCAGCATTAAGAAAAGATGTATTAGCAAAATGCTATGGTGGTGATATAACAAGAAAGAAAAAATTATTAGAAAAGCAAAAAAGAGGTAAAAAGAGAATGAGACAAATAGGAAGTGTTGAAATGCCACAAGAAGCGTTTTTATCAGTACTTAAATTAGATGATGAATAAAATATAAAGAAAGGAAATAAAATGAAGGATAAAACATTTGATGATCAAGTAGAGGGAAGAAATTCTGTGTTAGAATTGCTGGAAAGTGGTAAAGACATAAACAAAATATTTGTTACAAGAGGCGAAAAACATGGTTCAATAAACAAAATATTAGCCATAGCAAAAGAAAGAAAAATCATAGTAATAGAAAAAGACAAAAAACAAATGGAAGAAATGGCACAACAAGAAAATTATCAAGGAGTAATAGCAATAGTACCACCATTTGAATATGTAGAAATAGAAGATATTATAAATACAGCTAAAGAAAGAAATGAAGACCCATTTATACTTATTTTAGATGGAATAGAAGATCCTCACAATTTAGGCTCAATAATAAGAACTGCAGAAACTGCTGGAGTACATGGAATAATAATTCCAAAAAGAAGAGCAGCATCAGTAAATAGTACAGTAAACAAAACATCTGCAGGTGCAGTAGAACATATAAAAATAGCAAGAGTTACTAATATATCAGATGCGATAGAAACATTAAAACAAGCAGGATTATGGATATGTGGTACAGATGTTGAAACTCAAAAATATTATTATAATCAAGATTTAACAGGACCATTAGGAATAGTAATAGGAAATGAAGGAAAAGGAATAGGAGAGAAAGTAAAGAAAAATTGTGATTTCCTAGTAAAAATTCCTATGAAAGGGAAAGTACAATCATTAAATGCAGCAGTTTCAACAGGAATAGTAGTATATGAAGCAGTAAAACAAAGAATAAAAAGTAATAAAAATTAAATTTATTTTATGGAGGAAAATATATGAGAAAAAATAAATTATTAATAATTGTAATAATAATAATAAGTTTAATATTAATAATTGGAGGATGTTTAACATATTTATATATAGCAACAGATTTCTTAAAAAGTAATAAAGATCTATTTAATAAATATATTGCTCAAAATATAGACAAATTTAATGAAATTAAAAATTCTGCAACAAGCAATTTTTATGAGGATTTAAAGAATGAGCCTACTTATGAATCAACTACAACTTTAGGAATGAACTATTCAGAAGGTGGAGAAGTATCAAATCCTTTAAATGATTTATCAATACAATTAAAAACTCAAAAAGAAGATGAATATTTATATAGAAATGCAAAAATACTATATAAAGATCAAGCATATCTTGGAATAGAAGGCTTAAAAGAAGGTAATGTATATGGATTAAGATTTTTAGGAGTTGCAAATGCTTTCTTAAGTGTAAGAAATAATCAAGAAGTTATGATTCCAGATAGTTTAGAATTAAATAAAGAACTAGTACAACAATGTATAGCTGTAATAGATGGAAATACAGATTACTTGAATGAAATAATCTCAAAAGAGGATTTACAAACATTAAAAGATAGATATAGTGCAATTATATTAAAAAGTATAGGTGAAGCAACATTTAGCTCACAAAGAAATTCAATGATAACTATTAATAACAACACAATAAAGGCAAATGCTTATATTGCAACATTGGAGCAAAATCAAGTTCAAAGTTTAATTGAAGAAATATTAGAAACAATAAAAAGTGATGAAATTATATTAAGTAAAATTGAAGATATAGGGCTAATAGATGTAGAAGAATTTACAAAATCAATAGATGAAGAAATAGAAAATTTAGGAATAGATAAAGAAATACCAACAATAAAAATAACAGTATATGAACAAAAAGGAATAACAATAAGAACTGTAATTGAAATTGGTATGCAGAAAATTACAATAGAAAATGAAACATCAAAAATCAAAATACAAAGAAGTGTTTCAAGTGATGAACCACAAGAACAAACAATAGAGATAGTAAAGACAGGTAGTGAAAATGAAGAAAATTATGATATTACACTAGAAATTTTAGAAGGAGAAAATAACTATAATTTTGAATTCAATCTTAATATGGTAAATCAAGGAGATACAATAACTACAACAGGAGAACTAGGATATAAAGAGGGAATAAAAGATATAGCATTAACAATTGAAAATGTAGTAAATAAAGCAGAATTTGGAGAAAAAATAGTATCAGATACGACAAATAATATAATATTAAATGATTTAGAAGAAGAACAACAAAAATATATTTATAATTTAGTAAAAGATGCTGTAATTCAAATAATTCCAGCAAGATGGGAAGAATTACTATCAAATCTACAGTTGGCAGATTTAATAAAAAATTTAGAAGACAATATGAATAATGTGTTAAATCAAAATCAACCTGAAAACCCTAATATAGATCCATCAGAATTTGAAGAACCACAATTATCACAAATAGAAATAAATAGATTTAATGCAAAATTTGAATTCTATACAGGAGAATCAGTTACAGCACAAAATGTAAAAGCATTATTAGAAGTAGTAAAAAGTAATTTAGAAAGTGTAGAAATTACACCAATTGAAGATCCAACTGTTACGAATCCAGAGGATATAAAAGAAAATATAAAAATATTTATAGAAAAAGATAAAGAAAATACTGACTTGGCAAATGGAATAATATCAAAGATAAAAGATGATAAAAAATACGATGTAGACATTTCATATAAAGCAGAAAATGAAATGATAGATTATATAACTATAAAAGAAGCCGAATAAAATTTTCAAGAAAGGAGAAAATATGAATCAAATTTTAGTAACTGAAAAGATATATGTAACACCAGAATTAAAAAGAAAAAAGAAAATATATAAAGTTTTATTCATATTTTCTGTATTTTGTCTTATACTTTTACTTTCATCATATATATATGCTGTTTATGATAGAAATAAAGACCAAAGTATAGCTGATGACATATTATTGTTTATGGAAGATGGAGAAGAAGATGACACATTAATTAGTGATAAAGAAAATGCATTAATAGTTTTGATAACACAAGATATTGAGGAAGATGAAGAAAGTAAAGGACAAGAAACATCTTTAAAAACAGCTACTGCAACTACAACATATGTTGCTCCAAATGGTAAAACTTATGAATCTATTGGAATAATAGATATTCCTAAAATAGATGTACATTATGCAATACTTTCATCTACATCAGTAGAATTATTAAAAGTAGCACCAGGTAAATTTCATGGAGCTAATCCAAATGAAGTAGGAAATTTGTGTATAGCAGGACACAATTATAGAAATAAAAGATTCTTTAGTAAAGTTCCTACATTAGTAGTAGGAGACATTGTAGAAATAACAGATTTAAGTCAAAGAAAAATACAATATGAAGTATATGATGTTCATACAGTAGATCCATCTGATAGAAGTGATACAACACAATATACAAATGGAAGAAAGGAAGTTACTTTAATTACATGTACAGACAACGGGCAATTAAGAGTTATAGTAAAATGTAAAGAAAAGAAATAACAAAAAATCCCCAAATTCATAATATATATAAAATATTATGTAGGGGGATTTTTTATGGCAAAAATATTAATTTATAATCAAGATACAAATAGAATGGAAACATTTTATAGAAATGAAAATGATTCCATGCCATATAATACAAATGGAACATTAAGAGTAAGAGAATTCAGAGGTTCAAGTAAAAGTAATATATTATGGACAGATAAAAGAACAATGCAAGCATGGAATAGCCAAAGATATATATATGGAGCACCAATAAATGTAGGCTTTGCATTTAAAAGACCTTATGAAGGTGGACACGGAAATCAGAGCCAACATTATGCTGGAACAGCTTTTGATGTTGGGCAAGGACTCACAAATGCTCAAAGAACAGTATTAAGAAATAGTGCGATAAATTCAAGATTATGGTCATATGTTGAACCAGTTTCTTTATCTCCAACATGGGTTCATTTTGATAAACGATTTGGAACACCAGCTTGTTCAACAGGAGGATATCCATTATTAAAAAGAGGTTCAAGAGGAAATTATGTGTGCATAGCACAAGATGATTTAAATACACTAGGATATAGAACTGGTGGATTAGATGGAGTATTTGGAGAACAAACATATAATGCAGTTAGAAGATACCAAACTGCAAAAGGTTTAGTATCAGATGGAATAATAGGATGTAATACATGGAGATCATTACAAGAAAATGTAGTTGGAACAGGAAAAACGAGTACAACTATAGACTAATAGTTATAAATATATAAAAAATTTCAAAAATCTATTGACAATATTCAAAAAAAATAGTATACTATCCATTGTCGATAGACATGGTCGCTTAGCTCAGCTGGGAGAGCATCTGCCTTACAAGCAGAGGGTCATAGGTTCGAGCCCTATAGCGACCACCATGTTTTACGGCCTGGTAGTTCAGTTGGTTAGAACGCTAGCCTGTCACGCTAGAGGTCGACGGTTCGAGCCCGTTCCAGGTCGCCATTTTTTTATTTATGGCTTCATAGCTCAGTTGGTAGAGCAGAGGACTGAAAATCCTCGTGTCAGTGGTTCGATTCCACTTGAAGCCACCAAAAAGAAACGGTATCAGATGATATCGTTTTTTTAAAATAATTTGAGATGTGTGGAATCGAAGAGGAGGTTGCCAAGTTTTGGGCTAACAGGGTTAGCCTGAAACTTAGGCAAAAATAATCCAGTGGATTATTTTTCCGACAAGGCTTGCCGATTCCACTTGAAGCCACCAAGTAAAATTAAGACCTACAGAAAATCTGTTAAGTCTTTTTTTGGAAAATTTTATTGAAATATGTGTAAAAATAAAGTATAATGAGAACATCCTTTCATAAAGGAAATCTTTGAGAAAGGAGGTACATATTAAATGTCTTCATTTGATTTAATATGGCGTTTAATTGTTTTACTACTATTAAGTAGTAATTGCAATTATGATGACCATAACGACAAAGACTAGAAATAGTCAAAACTAGGTAGTCCGACAGCTACCTAGTTTTTTACATAAAAAAAGATGTGAACCGACATTCACACCTTCGTACATATTGTCATCTTCATTTGACTTTTCGCTTAAGCTACTATTAGTATAGCATTATTTTTTATATTTGTCAAACGATTTCCAAAAAGTCTATGAGTTTTTTGTTCTGGGGATTTCCCAAGATTTCAATATTTTTAGACATATATTTATAATTTTGTT
>CANRHQ010000009.1 GCA_947630445.1 uncultured Clostridia bacterium
ACACATTCAGATGGAACTAATCAAAGTGGAGTAAAGACAATGAAATATAAATTAAACACAAGTGCAACAAAATTAGGAACAAATGCATCAAGTTATGAAAGTACATTTTCAAGTAGTTCATCTAGCATACAATTAAAGTTTTCAACAAGTGAAACATACTTTTTACATGTACTAACAATAGATAGTGCAAACAACCCAACAGAAACAGTTTCAGATGCAATAAAAGTAGTATCAGATAAATTATATATATATAATCAAGGAAATACTTGCGATAGTATAACTGGTGGATGGAGAGGAGGACATACACATACTAGCTATATGCAAGCAGGCGCTACTTTCCAATTAAATAGTACTAATATGTATATTCGTAATGTTGGTAGCGGAAGTTATGCATGTATTACAAAAAATAGAATTAATATACCGAGTGTATATGAAAAAATGTATATAAAAGTAAAAGGAACAGGACAAAATAATGGTTATAAGAATAAAATTTATTTTGGAGGAATTAATGAGGAATTACCAAGAAGTCTTGGATTGCAAGTAAAGGATATGTTTTACCTAGGAGAAATTATATTGAGTGGAACTTCTTATAGTACATTGAGTGGAAGTATTTCAGGTTTTACAGATAGAGACTTATTCTATGTTGTATCAGATGATCGTCCAAATGCAGGAGGAATGTATATAGATTCAGTTTGGTTTGAATAATAATATTAATTCTTTAATAAAAAAGAGTTTAGATCATAAATATGAACTAAACTCTTTTATAATTTTTACTTTTTATAATCATGTTCACTAAATTTAAAAAAGTAAGGTTTTATATCTGGTAATAAATCTTTAAAATATACTATAGAACCATCTAATTGTTGAACTTTCAAATTTGGGTAAGTTTTAATCATTTTTTCATTATTAAAGAATGTATCAATCATTTTCATTCTAAAACTACTATTTGAAATAGAATCATTAATTTCAATAATGATATCTTTATGAGCAACATTCAAATTATTTTCAGAAATCATACGAATAGTAAATAAATCAATTGCATATGCTGAAATAATACAATCAAGGGCTAAAAAAACAGTAATAATAATAGCAGTTATTTTAACAGTCTTTAAAGAGAACTTTTTAATAATATATGCCATAAAATTTCTAATTCTAGGGTGAACAACTCTCATAAGAAAAACTGCTAATATACCCCAAAAAATAGAATAATATAAACAAATTCTACCATTAATGTTAAGTGGCATATTTGAATAATCCCACCATTTAACATGTAAAATTAATTCACCAACAAGACTAACAAAATATTCTGTTATTGATCCTATAATAATTCCACCAGCGAATAAAGTTAATCTATTTTTTTTAAAATATTGTAAAAAAATTATCATTACAACTGCGCCAATTCCGTATATACTACAAAATGGTCCATATAAAAAACTTTGTCTACTTTCAATAACACCATATCTAACAAGTGCAAAAGTAGATTCAACAATATATCCTGCAACACTATAAATAATAAAGTATGCAAAAATTTCCCAAAGATTAATGCCTAAAATTTTTTTATTTTTCATGCAATATCTTCCTTTCTATGTATCTATAATACAATATAATTATTAAAAAATCAAATAAAATTATTTTATATTTATTCTTTATGTAAAAATCACACTTCAAAGAAAATAACATAAAATATAGCATAATAAAAAAGAGGTGAGAAAATGTCAAAATTTATAATTCAAGGAGGAAAAAAATTAGAAGGAGAAGTTAAAATATCAGGTTCAAAAAACTCTGCATTACCAATAATAGCGGCAACAATATTAAATTCGGGAAAAACAACATTATATAATGTACCAAATATTCAAGATGTCAAGACAATGTTTGAAATAATAGAAGATATAGGTGGGAAGGTTACAAAGAAAAACAATAAAATAATAATTGACACTAGTAATGTACATACATATGAAATACCAGATAATTTAATGAGAAAAATGCGTTCATCTGTAATTTTAGCAGGTGCATTATTAGGAAGGTATAAAAGAGCAAGATTTTCGTATCCAGGTGGATGTGAAATTGGTTCAAGACCAATAGATTTACACTTAAAAGGATTTGAAAAATTAGGTATAAATATAAAAGAAGAATTTGGAGAAATAGTATGTAACGCAGATAAAATAAAAGGAACACAAATACATTTAGATTTTCCAAGCGTAGGGGCAACAGAAAACATTATATTAGCTTCATGTTTAGCAGAAGGAAAAACAATATTAACAAATTCTGCAAAAGAACCAGAAATAGAAGATTTAATAAAGTATCTAAATAAAATGGGTGCAAAAATAAAAGGAGAAGGAACAGATAAAATAGAAATAGAAGGAGTAACAAGGCTTGCTGAAGTTAGTTATAATATTATGCCAGATAGAATAGAAGCAGGAACATATTTAATAGCAGGAGCAGTAACAGGAGGAAAAATAAAAATAACAAATGTTAAACCAGAACATATAGAACCATTATTAAACAAATTAGAAGAAGCAAATTGTGAATTATCTATTGGTAAAAACTATGTAGAAATAATTGCACCTAAACGAATAAAAGCAGTAGATATAAAAACAATGCCTTATCCTGGTTTCCCTACAGATATGCAATCAATATTTGGAGCAATGTTAACAACAGCAAAAGGAACATCTATAATAACTGAAAACATATTTGAAAACAGATATAAATATATTCAAGAACTAAATAGAATGGGAGCAAAAGTAAAAATTGAAGGAAGAACAGCTATAATAAAAGGAACTAAAAGAATACAAGGTGCTAATGTAATAGCAACTGATTTAAGAGGAGGAGCTGCATTAATAATAGAAGCCCTAGTCGCAAAAGGTATAACACAAATAGATAATATAGAATATATATTAAGAGGATATGAAAACATAGTAGAAAAATTAAAACAAATTGGTGCAAAAATATATATTGAAAAATAGAGAACTTACATAAATTCGTGTAAGTTCTTTTTAAATTTTAAGAATAAATTTTACAAAAAGTATGGAAAAAACATTATATTATATGATAAAATAAAAAAGGAACTTTTTGGATAAAGGAGGTAAATATGACAAATAAAAAAAGCTATCAAAGAGAAAAAATTCGTCAAAGACAGAAGAAAAGGAAAATAATATTTTTAATTATATTATTAATGACAATAGTAATAGCATTTTGTATATATTTACTTACAGCAGAAACATTCCAAATACAGAGAATAGAAGTGGAAGGAAACAATCAATTAACACAAGAACAAATATGTGAACTGTCAGGAATAAAAATAGGAGATAACATATTTAGTACTTTAGAAATAGTAACAAGAGTAAAACTAAAACAAAATGGATACATAGAAGATGTAACATTAGAAAAAACATATCCAAATTCAGTAAAAATAAAAATTACAGAAAGGCAAATACAATATCAAATATTAACAGAAACAGGTTGTTATATATATATAGATGAGCAAGGACATATCATAAATTATTCATTAGACAATTTAGGAATTTTTACAATAACAGGCATGCAAATAGATGAAAATAATATAGAAGGAGTAAGTCGATTAGGAGAAGAAGACTTGCAAAGAATGGAAAATGTTTTGCAAATAAGAGAAGAAGCGAAAAAAATTGGTATAAATGATCAAATACAGCAAATAGACACAAAAGAAGAATACATTATTCATTTAAGTGAAAATAAAGTTATTATAAATCTAGGAGATGCAACAAATTTAAAAAATAGGATGTTATATGTAGAAGCAATTTTAAAAGAAGAAAGTGGAAAAGCAGGTACAATATATGTAAATGGCAATTTAAATGATGGATTTGCTCCATATTTTAATGAAAATATTTAAAGGAAGAGAGGACAATATGAATAATAAAAAAGTTATTAGTTTTATATTAGGTTTAATGTGTGTATTATTAACATATGGAATAGTAGTACAAGTTAAAACTATAAACAGTACAGGTACTACAACTAGTACAAATGCAAAAGCAAATGAGTTAAAAGATGCTGTATTAAAAGCAAAAGAAAAATATGATAACTTATATAGAGAATTAGAACAAGCAGAGAAAAATTTAGAGGAAGAAAGAGCAAATGCAACACAAAATAATAGTGAATTATCAGAACTAGAAAATTCAATAAAAGAAGCCAATAAAGCATTAGGATTAACAGAAGTAACTGGAAAAGGTATAGAAATTGTTTTAGATGATAATAACAAAATTCCTTTAAATTCATGGGCATTAGATCCTAATATTTTAATTGTTCATGACACAGATATTATGACAGTAGTTAACGAATTAAAAAATTCTGGGGCAGAAGCAATATCAATAAATGACCAAAGAATAGTTACAACATCTGCAATAGAATGTGATGGAAATGTAATAAAAATAAATGGAGTAAAAATAGGAGCACCATTTGAAATTAAAGCAATAGGACTTCAAGAAGTATTAATTAATGTAAACAAAGTTGGAGGATACTTAAATTATTTAAAAGAAGATAGATTTTTAGAAGTAAGTATAAATAAGGTAGATGAAATTAAAATTCCTAAATATACAGGAGTAATGAAGTTTGAGTATGCTGAAAGTAAATAATGGAGGTTACTATGAAAATAAAAATTAACAAAGAAAAAACAGTAATGGCAATTGCAATAGGAATTTCTTGTTTTGCTCTAATGTTAGTAATGTTTATGCAATTTAAAGTAGTGAGACAAACTAATATAACAGAAATAGAAACAATGAGAGAATCAGAATTAAGGGCAGAATTAACAAGTTGGCAAGAAAAATATAAAGAAATTAATGAAAGATATCAAGAAATAACAAATACTATATCACAATATCAAAATGAAAGTGAATCAGATCAACAAACAGCACAATTATTAGAAAAAGAGTTGGAACAATTAAATCTTGCATTAGGAAAAACAGATGTAGAAGGACAAGGAATAATAATAGCTTTAACGGATAATGAAGGAAAACAAATAGATGATAGACTTGTAGACAGAATATATCCAGAAGATTTATTATTAGTAGTTAATGCGTTATTTGGAGCAGGAGCAGAAGCAATATCAATAAATGATCAAAGAATAATTGCAATGTCAGATATATCATCAATTGGAGATGTATTTTTAAGAGTAAATAGTGAAAGGATAAGTTCACCATATATAATAAAAGCAATAGGAGATATAACATATCTTCAAAGTGCAATATTAGGTAAAGGTGGATGTATAGATCAATTAAAAGAAGCTGGTCATGATGCAACAGTTACAGAAGGAAGAAGAATTGAAATTGAAAAATATAACAAGACAATAAGAACAGATCATATAGATTAAAGGAGGAATGGTAAAATGATAATTATAGCAATATTAATAGGATGTATAGTAGGTGCAATAATAGGAATAAATGCGCCAATAATACCATATACATATTCAACATTTCTAGCAATTGCAGTTGTTGCAGCATTAGATTCTGTATTTGGAGGAATAACATCAGTATTAAAAAAGAATTTCGACCTAACAATATTTATTTCAGGCTTTTTCTGTAATAGTATATTATCTATAGCCTTAACATATTTAGGACAAAAATTAAATTTAGATATATACTTAGCAGCACTAGTTGTATTTGTAGGAAGAATGTTTACAAATTTAACTATCATAAGAAGACATTATATAGAAAAATGGATGACAAAAAAACAAGAAAATGTGGAAAATGTGCAGGAGTAGGAAAAGAGCAAAAAAGATTACAAAAATATTACATAGTATTACAAAATTGTTTCAAAAATATTTCAAAAATATTTCAAATTGTATTGACAATTGTCTTAAAATGTAATATATATAACACTAAAGAAAACACAAATAAAATGGAGGAATTATCTTGGCAATAGGTGATATCATAGTTGGTATTGATATTGGTACGTCTAAAGTATGCACAGTTGTTGGGGAAGTAAATAATTTCGGACAAATCGAAACTATATGTAGTACATCTTGCAAATGTAAAGGACTAAAAAAAGGCAAAATAATAAATGAAGAAGAAATTAGTCTAAGTCTTGCAAAAACTATCAAAGATGCCGAGGAAGAAGCAAACTTTAAAATAAATTCAGCATATGTAACAATTCCAGGAAAATATGTAACAATAGTACAAAACAGCGTATTAAAAGAGTTAAAAGACAAGTTTGCGGGAATAGCATTAAAAGATGTACAAAGCGCAATAATGCTAGCTAAAGACATAGAAATACCAGAAGGAAAAACAATAATAGATATAGTACCATCAGAAGTAATACTTGATAATGGAAAGATTGTATCAGATCCAATTGGTAACTTAAGTTCAAGTTTTACTTTAAATACACAAGTTATATTAGCAGAAAAAGAATATGTTAGACAATTAACATCAATATTTAAAAGAGTTGGTATAGAAATAGATGGAATTATACCAACAGCACTTGCAGAAAAAAATTTGATGTTAGACACTAACGAATTACATGATAATGTAATGTTATTAGATATAGGAGCAGGAAATACAGAAATAGGTGTATTTGAGGGTAATAATTTTACTTATACAAATACAATTCCACTTGGAGGAGATAACATTACAAACGATATATCATTAGTGCTAAACATATCAGAAGAAGAGGCAGAAAAGTTAAAAAAACAATATGGGTTAGCTTTAAAATCATTTATAGATAATGATAATGAAATTATGCTAAATACATGTAAAGATGAGAACAGAAACAAAGTTATAAAAAGTTCTGAACTAATCGAAATTATAGAAGCAAGAATAGAAGAAATCTTTACAATAGTAAATAAAGACATAACAAATAATAATGTAAAGGCAGATATTAATACGGTAATATTAACAGGTAGAGGAATTACTAACATTAATAAAAGTGATGTAGCGGGTAAAATTAATCTAAATATACCTGTAAAAATGTCAACAGGTAGGTTAATAAGTACTGTAAAGCCAGAATTTAGGACAAGCTATGCATTAGTAAGATACATTGCAGCAAGACCATTTGCAAAATCAGTATCAAGTAAAATTGATTCACAATCAAATGAAAATGTATTCAAAGTAATAGCAGATAGAATTAAAGAATTCTTTTATTCTTAAAATAGCATTTATGCTAATAAATTACAAAGTTATTAATTTTAAAATATAGTTTTATGGGGAGGAAATCTTTATGATGGAATATGAAGATGTAACAATGATGGATGGAACAGCTACAATAAAAGTTATTGGTGTAGGTGGAGCCGGAAATAATGCAGTAAATAGAATGATAGAAGCAGGAATAAAAGGTGTAGATTTTATTGCTGTAAATACAGATAGACAAGCACTACAAAAATCAAAAGCAGGAGCAAAAATACAAATAGGAGAAAAAATAACAAGAGGATTAGGAGCCGGAGCCAATCCAGATATTGGAGCTCAATCAGCAGAAGAAAACAAATCTGAAATAGCCGAAACACTAAGAGGAGCAGATATGGTTTTTGTTACAGCTGGAATGGGTGGAGGAACAGGAACAGGAGCAGCACCAATTGTTGCACAAGCAGCTAAAGAAATGGGAATATTAACAATAGGAGTTGTTACAAAACCATTTACATTTGAAGGAAAGAAAAGACTTTCTCAAGCAGAAAGAGGAATTGAGAGTCTAAAAGGAAAAGTAGATTCATTAGTTGTAATACCAAATGATAAATTGTTACAAATAATAGATAGAAAAACATCAATAAATGAAGCATTTAGAATGGCTGATGATGTATTAAGACAAGGTGTACAAGGTATATCAGATTTAATTGCTGTTACAGGAACAGTAAACCTTGACTTTGCAGATGTAAAAACAATAATGTTAAATACAGGAATGGCACATATGGGAATAGGTAGAGCATCAGGAGAAAATAGAGCAGAAGATGCAGCAAAACAAGCAGTACAAAGTCCTTTACTAGAAACATCAATAGAAGGAGCAAGAGGAGTTATAATAAATATAACTGGTGGAGAAGATTTAGGATTACATGAAGTAAATACTGCAGCTGAATTAGTTCAACGCAGTGTAGATCCTGAAGCAAATATTATATTTGGTACAGTTACAGACCCAGATATGAAAGATGAAATATTAATAACTGTTATAGCAACAGGATTTGAAAAAACAGAAGCTCGTAATGCAGCAAGTGTTGATAATTTTGTAAATAAAACATGGGAGAAAAAGATGAGTTCTATTCCATCAACAGCAGATGTTAACTCATCACAAGGAGACCTAGATATACCAGCATTTTTACGTAAAAACAAAAATAAAAATATGTAGTGATAATTAAAAAGAATATCTATAATTATGCGGAATTAATATTTTTTAGCAATTATATTGTTTAGAAAATATTAATTCCGTTTTTTAATTTTAGTTGCAACAAAAGACAAAATTTGCATATAAAAAAATATATAATAATCAAGAAGGTGATAGAGATAACTATATACATTGATTTAATTTTTTTAGAAAATTTAATAATGAATAGTATAATTTTATATGCAACAGCAGTAATTTTAAAAGTAAAACCTAAAACAATAAGAATACTAATATCTAGTACAATAGGAAGCATATATGCAATAATGACATATATAACAGAAATAGGAATTTATTCATCAACAATTTCAAAAATAATACTTTCAATAGTAATGATATACATAGCATTTAATCCACAAAACATAAAAAAAATGTGGAAACAATTATTAATATTTTATCTTACATCATTTATATTTGGAGGAGTAGCCTTATATTTAATATATTTTATTAAACCGCAAGAAATATTAATGAAAGATGGAATGTTTGCAGGAGAATATGTATTAAAAGTAATATTATTAGGTGCAATTGTTTCATATATTGTAATAAAAATATCTTTTAAAATTATAAAAACTAAAATTAGTGCAAAAGATGTGTATTGTAAAATAAGAGTAAAAGTGAATAATAAAATAATTGAAACAAGAGCAATGTTTGATACTGGTAATTTGCTAAAAGAACCAATAACAAATACACCTGTAGTAGTACTAGAAAACAGTCTATTATATGATGTATTCCCAAAAGAAATTTTAAATAATACACAAAATATACTAGCAGGAGATTTAAGTGGAATTTCAGAAGAAATTTTACAGGAATATAAATCAAAATTAAGATGTATTCCATTTACATCATTAGGAAAACAAAATGGAATGTTAGTAGGAATAAAAGCAGATGAAATTGAAGTTGAAATAGATGATGAAATTAAAAAAACCAAAAATGTAATAATAGCAATTTATGAACATTCATTGACAAAAAGAGGGGAATATAGAGCAATAATAGGAATGGATATATACCAAGGAGAAAGATTAAAAAGTAATATGTAAGAAATAATCATAAAACATCGATTATTTCTTTTTTTCTACAATAAGAAAAGACAGTATTTTCAAAGGCTAAGTTGTACAATTATACAAAGAGAGGCGATGAGAATATGAATTTTTTTGAATTTGTAAGAAAAAGTATAAATTCCATTTATGAAAAATATATAGAAGATGCAGAAGAAGAGATTTTGCCAATATTTTATATAGCAGGAAGTCAAACATTACCACCACCGCTAGAACCAGAAGAAGAGGAAAAAATTATTAAGCAACTAGATAATGAAAACAATATAGAAGCTAGGCAGATACTTGTGGAAAGAAATTTAAGATTAGTAGTTTATATAGCAAAAAAATTTGAAAACACTGGAATTGGTATAGAAGACTTGATTTCTATTGGAACTATAGGTTTAATGAAAGGAGTTAATACTTTCAATTCTGGGAAAAAAATAAAACTTGCTACATATGCTTCGAGATGTATTGAAAATGAAATTTTAATGTATTTACGAAGAAATAATAAAATAAAATCAGAAGTTTCAATAGATGAACCATTAAATAAAGATAGTGATGGAAATGAATTATTATTATCAGATGTTCTAGGAACAGATCCAGATATAACATCTAGAAAATTAGAAGATGAAGTAGATATGAAGTTATTAAAAGAGGCAATAAAAAAGCTAAATGCTAGAGAAAAAAACATAATGGAAATGAGATTTGGATTTATAAGTGGAAAGGAGAAAACCCAAAAAGAAGTAGCAGATGAACTTGGAATTTCACAAAGTTACATATCTAGATTAGAAAAGAAAATTATTAATAAGATGAAAAAAGATATAATAAGCAAAACAGGATAAATATAAAAAAGCGACTTAAAGTCGCTTTTTTGATTCTCGCTAATCGGCACAAATTAGCGAGAATAATTTAATTAGGCAATGTATTAGTATAAACAAACCGAGTTCCATTCCAGAATACTACAGTTACAACTGAATCTGTCCATTGAGATAATATAGTATTATAAACTACATCATCAACATGATTAATGGAATCGATTGTAGCAGGAAAAGGTACAAAAATACACATTTCCATGTCTGATGAGGGTTCTAATTCTTCACCATCTGTACACCATAAATCAGAAACTAAGACTATACTTGAGTAATAATCTGTGCACTGGTTTAAGGTTTTCCAAAGTGGCGTTTTACCTGAACTTCCGAAACTTATAGGTTCATCAAAATTATATGCTTTTGATAAATCCGATAAAATTTCAGATGTCTCTGTCTGGAAAGTATTTTTCATAGACCATGAATCATCAAGTAAACAAATTACAGATTCATAGTCGTAAATAATCCCAGAAGGCAGGTCACTAGCAGATGCATCAATTTTACTAAAAAGAATACATATAACTGCTGTTACCAATAAAAAACCCCGAAAAATTTTCATATAAGCACCTCCAAAAGTTTTTGTATTTATCGAAAAATAAGTATCTGTGCCAATACTTATAAGTTCTAAAAAAGGATGTATATGAAATTTCTACAGATTAACATAAATATTATACCATAAAACAATAAAAATGTCAAAAAATACAAAAAAATTGATGATTATAATGAAAAATGAATGTAAACATGTTATAATGTATAATGCAAAAATTATTAAAGGAGAATAAAAATGTATAAAGAATTTGGAATAAAAAAAGAAATTTTAGAACTATCAGAAGAAGTAGAAAAAGAGATAAAACCAATATTTGAGAAAATAGATAAAATAAAAGAAATAAATAGTTTAAAAGTATTATCTGCATTTCAAAAATGTGGATTAGCAGAAATGCATTTGCATTCATCTACAGGTTATGGAATAGATGAGGCAGGAAGAAATAAAATAGAAGAAATATATGCAGAAATAATGAAAACAGAAGATGCTTTAGTAAGAGCCCAATTAATATCAGGAACACATGCTCTAGCTGTTACATTATTTGGATTGCTACGTCCAGGAGATACAATGATAAGTATATCTGGTGAACCTTATGATACATTACAAACAATTATAGGAATAAGTAAAGAACAAAGTCAAAGTTCATTAAAGGAATTTGGAATAAAATATGAGCAAATAGACTTAGTAAATAATGATTTTAATGTAGATAAAATAAAAACAAGAGTAGCAAAAAAGGATATCAAATTAATCGAAATACAAAAATCCAAAGGATATTCAACAAGAAATAGTTTAACAATAAAACAAATTGAAAATATAATAAAGGAAATAAGAAAAGTTAATAATGAAGTAATTATAATGGTAGATAACTGCTATGGTGAATTTGTAGAAGAAAAAGAACCAACAGAAGTAGGGGCAGACATTATAGTAGGTTCGCTAATGAAAAATTTAGGAGCAGGTATAGCTACAAGTGGAGCATATATAGCAGGAAAGAGAAAATTAGTAGAATTATGTGCAGAAAGATTAACATCTCCAGGAGTTGGAAAAGAAATAGGACCATCATTAAACCAAAACACAGCATTTATAAAAGGATTGTTTTTTGCACCAAGTGTTGTAGCAAGTAGTGTAAAAACAGCTGTATTTGCAAGCAGAATATTAGAAAAACTAGGATATACTGTAAATCCTAAATATAATGAAGCAAGAGGTGATATTGTACAAACTATTCAATTAGGAAGTGAGGAAAAACTAATAAAATTTTGTCAAGGAATTCAAAAAGGTTCGCCAATAGACTCTGATGTTACTCCAGAACCAAGCCCTATGGCAGGATATGATGATAAGGTTATTATGGCTGCTGGAACATTTACAGAAGGATCAACAATAGAATTAAGTTGTGATGGACCAATTAGAGCACCATATATTGCATATATGCAAGGTGGATTGACATATGAATATGGAAAATTAGGAATTTTAAAAGCATTATCTAATATTTTATAATAAAATGCAAAAAAAACTTGTATAATGGTAAAATTTATGATATAAAATATACATAGAAAAATACTGGAGGTTAATATGGAAGATAAATATGAATATGAAAAGAAAACTATATTAATAGTAGATGATGAGCAGAAAATAGTAGACTTGTTAGTACATAATTTAAAAAGAGAAGGATATAACACTATAGAAGCCAATGATGGAGTAACAGCAGTTGAAATGGCAAAAGAACAAAGACCTGATTTAATATTATTAGATATAATGTTACCTCGATTAGATGGACTTTCAGTATGTAAAAAAATAAAAAATATATATAATGTACCAATATTAATGGTAACAGCCAAAGATGACGAATTAGATAAAATAGTAGGATTAGAATTAGGAGCAGATGATTATATAACAAAACCATTTAGTGTTAGAGAGGTTGTTGCAAGAGTAAAAGCAAATCTAAGAAAAGTAGAAGCAAATTTAGATATAGATAATGTAGAAAGAAATAATAATGAAAATAAAACAGAGAAAAAAGCAAGTACAATACAAGTAGGAGAATTAGTATTAGACTTAGAAAAATATGAAGTACATATTGATGGAAAGGTGATAAATTTAACATTAAGAGAGTTTGAAGTATTGAAATTCTTAGCACAACAGCCAGGACAAGTAGTTACAAGAGAGGCACTACTTGAAAGAGTATGGGGCTATGAATATTATGGAGACATAAGAACAGTAGATGTAACAGTAAGAAGAATAAGAGAAAGAATAGAAAAAGATACATCAAATCCTCAAATACTAATTACAAAAAGAGGAGTAGGGTATTATATACCAAATAAATAATAATCAAAAGAACGAACATATAGAAGTTCGTTCTTTTAGTGAAGAGGTAAAAATTATATGGAGGTAACAATAGGTAAAACATCAGGTTTTTGTGGAGGAGTACAAAACGTAATAAGTAAAACAGAAAAAAGGTTAGATGAAGAAAAAAAGACAATATATTGTTTAGGAGAAATAGTACATAATAGACAAGTAATAGAGAAATTAGAAAAAAAGGGATTAAAAATAGTAAATAATATAGAAGAAGTAAAAGATAGAGCAATTATAAGGGCACATGGAGTGACTAAAGAAGTATATGAAAGAGCAAAAGAAAAAGGAATAGAACTAATAGACTTAACATGCCCCAAAGTATTACAAATACATAAAATAGCAGAAGAATATGCAAAAAATAATTATTATATTATATTAATAGGAGTAAAAAATCATCCAGAATCAATAAGCACAATTAGTTTTTGTGGTGAAAACTCATATTTATTAGAAGAAAAAGAAGAAATAGAAACAGTAATAGAAAAAATAAAAAAATCAAATTTACACAAAATATTTATAATAGCACAAACAACATATAAATTAACCAAATTTGAAGAAATAGTACAAGAAATAAAAGAAAAAACAAAAAATAAATATGAAATAGAAGTAAAAAACACAATATGTGAAGCAACAAGAAAAAGACAAGGAGAAACAGCAGAATTATCAAAAAAAGTAAATATAATGATTATAGTAGGAGGAAAAAACAGTTCAAATACTAAAAAATTATATGATGTAGCAAAAGAAAACTGTAAGAAATCAGTACTATGTGAAACAGTAGAAGAATTAGACATACAAGAAATAAAAAAATACGAAAAAGTAGGAATAATGGCAGGGGCATCAACTCCAGATGAGATTGTAGAAGAAATAAAACAAAAAATTATTAAATAGAAAAGAGGAAAAAATGAAATTACATATAGTATTAGTAGAGCCAGAAATACCACAAAATACAGGAAATATAGCAAGAACGTGTGCTGCAATAGGTGCTAAATTACATTTAGTGCATCCATTAGGATTTAGCATATCAGAAAAAAGTGTTAAAAGAGCAGGATTAGACTATTGGGACAAATTAGAAATAGAAGAACATATATCATTAAATAAGTTTTTAGAAAAGTATAAACCAGAACAAAACAATATGTTTTTTGTTACAACAAAAGGAAAACAAGTATATTCACAGATAAAATATTCAGAATGTAATGAGATATTTTTGTTATTTGGTAAAGAAACAAAAGGATTACCAGAAGAACTGTTAAAAAAATATATAGAAAAAACTATTAGAATCCCCATGAGAAAAACACTTAGATCATTAAATCTTTCAAACTCTGTTGCAATAGTAGCATATGAGGTATTTAAACAGAATGAATTTAATGGACTTGAAGAGATAAGTAATTACTTTAAATAGACTGCAATTACAGGCTGGAACTCAAATTAAACGAAAAGAGACCAACCTGTAATGTCATATTTTGTCGATGAAAAAATTGAAAAAAATGTAAAAAAATATTGACAAAGTAATAAAAAAATTTTATACTTATTAGTAAATTATATAATTTTAGTAACATTAATTTTTTTCAATAAAATTTGAAATCAAGTTACATTCTATCAAAAAAGTTATAACTTAAATCTTAAATTTACAAATCAAAATTAATAATAGTATTTGTCTATTATTGTTATTTAGTAATCCCAAAAAAGAAAGAAGGAATTTTTATAGAAGATCAAAGTGTAATGTTAAAAAAATTATTAAAAGACGAAGAACGCAATATTTTAAAAGAAATATTAAAAGATGTATTACAGTTAGAAATTACAGAAATAGAATATGAGAAAAATATAAAATTAAATGACATATCAGAATATGAATTTGAATTAGTTAAAGCTAAAATAACACTATCAACTCAAGAAGAAATTGAAATGTATTTAAAAATGATAAAAAAAGGTAAAATAAAAGAATCTATATTTTGTTATTGGTGTGCTATTTATGAAGAAGAATTAAGAAAAATAAAAGAAAATCAAAACATAGAAATGCTTTTAAACAAAGTCTTAATATCAGAATTAAACAAAAAGAAATATCAACAAAGTATATTTTTGGAGATTGAAAATAACAAAAGTCAAATTTTAGAAACAGGAACTCAAGTAAATTTCCTAGAAGTTGCAAATTATATAAATGAATTCCAAACAACTAAAAATAAATATGAAGAATTATATAAATATTTCAACAGAGAGAGTGATGATGTTTTATTAATAGGTATAAAAATAAAAAGAGAAAAAATAAGCATGTAAAATTTTCTATTGATTTTCATATCCAAGTTTAGTATAATTTCCTATAGAAAAGGAGGAATGAAAATGGAATACAGATATGTACCTGAGGGAGTTTGTTCATTTGAAATGATATTTGAAATTGACAATGGAATAATAAAAAAATTACAAATTATTGGAGGGTGTCCAGGAAATACAGTAGGTGTATCTCGACTAGTAGAAAACAGAAAAATAGATGATGTAATCAAAATGCTAAAAGGAATACCATGTGGAGAAAAACCAACTTCATGTCCAGATCAAGTTGCAAGAGCACTTGAAGAATATAAAGAAAAGATGCACCAATAAAGTGCATCTTTTATGTTTATTTTAATACAAATCATCAATTTGTATATTAGAATTACTATTATTATCTTCTTTATTTCCAGATTCAACACCCATATATGGTAATATTTCTTTAAGCATTTTACCAGCTGTAGGAGCTGCTATTTGACCACCATTATGATTTACGCCTTCACCAGGGGTATCTAAAATAACAAGTAAAACAATTTGTGTATTTTCAACAGGTGATATTGCTAAATAAGAAGCAATATATCCATCTGTAGAACCATATATTGGTTCAGAAGTACCAGTTTTACCTCCAATTGAATATCCTGCCATTTCTGGAGAACCATCTTTTACTAATTTTCCTGTACCATCTTTTACAACAGATTCCATCATAGATGCAACACTATCAGCTGTTTCTTTAGATAGTACTTGGCATACTTCTTTAGGTGCGAATGTTGTAACTTCTCCAGTATCTACATTAGTAATTTTGTCTACAATTTGTGGTTGTAGTAAAACACCATCATTTGCAATAGCACAAGCAGCAGTAATCATTTGTAAAGGTGTAATATTAAAACGTTGTCCAAAAGATAATGTACCTAACTCATGTTGATTAATTTTATCAATATCATAAAAAATTCCACTTTTTGGTTCACCTGATAATGAAATTCCAGTTTTTCCAAAAAATCCAAAAGCCTCATAATATTTGTAAGATCTTTGTGCTCCAATTCTTAATCCTAAATCAATAAATGAAGGGTTACAAGAATTTTCTAATGCTTGTCTTAAAGTTTGAGCACCGTGAGGAACCTTACTATGACAATGAATAGGTTTATTTTCTCCTTCAATAAGATAAGAACCAGTACAATTAAATGTTACAACATCTGTGTCAATGATATTTTCTTCTAAAGCAATGGAAGAAGTAATTATTTTAAATACTGAACCAGGTTCATAAGTGTCAGTTACAGCTTTTGGAGCCCACATCCTAAATAAAGAAGTTAATTTATCTTCTGATGACAAAGAATCCCAAGTTTGTGCTAAATATGAATTTGGAGTATTATGGTCATTACAATTGTAATTAGGATAATCTGCCATAGCAAGAATTTTTCCATTAGAAGGATTCATTGCAATAGTAATACCGCTTTCACACTTATAATTTGAAACAGCCTCTGCTAAATATTTTTCTACAATACTTTGAATATTAGCATCTATAGTTAAATTTATATTATATCCATTTTCTGCTGCAATATATGATTGTTCAGAATTTGCTATTTCAGATTGTTTTGCATCTTTTAAACTAACAGATTTTCCAGGTGTACCACTAAGAAAAGAATCCCAAGAAGCCTCAATTCCATATAGACCATGATTGTCTGTACCTACAAAACCAATAACAGTAGATGCTAATGAATTATGAGGGTAAAATCTTGAAGATGTATTTTCATAGCTTAGTCCTGTAGTAATTTTTGAATTTTTTTTCAAAGTCTTTTCCCAGTTTTTTAAACTATCAACTTTTTCTTGTTCTACATTAGTAGCAACAACAAATTTAGAATTATTAGAAGTCAACTTAGAAAAAAGCTCATTATAATCTATTTCTAGTATAGTAGCAATCCCTTGAGCAACTATTTCTTTATTTTCATCTTTTATGTCAGAAGGACTTATATATATTTTATCTGTATCATAACTTATTGCTAAAACAACTTGACCAGTTGAGTCAAAAATTGTTCCTCGTTTAGCAAGAAGTGTTTCTGTTAAAGTTTGATTTGAAGTTGCTAATGTTTGTAACCTATTACCATCTATAATTTGTAAAAAGAATATACGTGCAATAAGTGCAATAAATAAAATTGAAGTAAAAAATAAAATAACTTTAACTTTGAAAGTTTTTATATTATTTGGAACATTAATATTATCCTTAGATTTTGAAATTTTCTTTTTAGTTCTTATATTTTTTTTCTTACTCATAATTTCACCATTCTTTAGTTTAAATTTAAAAATATTTTATAATAAAACTCTTAAAAAATCAATAAAAAATATATAAAAAGGAGGGAATTAATGTTATCAAAAGTAAAATCAATGTCATTAAGTGGATTACAAGGATATTTAGTTGAAATCCAAACAGATATAAGTAATGGTTTGCCTGAATTTAATATAGTAGGTTTACCAGATATGAGTGTTAAAGAATCCAAAAAAAGAGTAGTTACAGCAATAAAAAATTCTAATATAGAATTTCCAAGCAAAAAGATATTAATAAATCTGGCTCCTGCAAATCTAAAAAAAGAAGGAAGTATTTTTGATTTAGCAATAGCAATTGGAATATTAATAGCCATAGATAAGATTCATAATATAAATATTACCGAACTTGCACAAACAATTATTATTGGAGAATTATCACTTGATGGAAAAATAAATAGAGTAAATGGAATATTGCCAATATGTTTAGAAGCAAAAAAATTAGGAATAAGAAAAGTAATAATACCTAAAGAAAATTTTAATGAGGCATCTATTATCAAAAACTTAAAAATTATACCAGTAGAAAATTTGGAACAATTAATAAAATACTTAAACAATGAAATAAAAATAGAAACTGTATTAAATAAAAAACAAAATATAGAGCCTAAATATAATATTGATTTTTCAGAAGTAAAAGGTCAAGAAAATGTTAAAAGGGCATTAGAAATAACAGCTGCTGGAGGTCATAATTGTTTATTAATAGGAAGTCCTGGAGTTGGAAAAACAATGCTAGCAAAAAGATTAAATACTATTTTACCAGAATTAAATTTAGAAGAAGCTATAGAAACAACAAAAATCCATAGTATAGCAGGTGAATTAAAAACAGATGGCTTAATAACCCAAAGACCATTCAGAATGCCACATCACACAGTACCAATTAGTACAGTAATTGGAGGAGGAAAAATACCAAAACCAGGAGAGATAAGTTTAGCACATAATGGTGTTTTGTTTTTTGATGAAATTCCTGAATTTAGTAGAAAAACACTAGATGCATTAAGAGAACCAATAGAAAATAGAAAAATTGTTATAAATAGATTAACAGGTAGTTATGTATATCCATGTAATTTTATGTTTATAGCAAGTATGAATCCATGTCCATGCGGATATTATGGAGATGAAGAAAAAGAATGTAATTGTACTAAACAAGAAATTCATAAATATTTAAATAAAATAAGTGGACCTTTACTAGATAGAATGGATATACAAGTAGAAGTAAAAAGACCTCAATATGAAAAATTAAAATCAAATGTAAAAATAGAAACATCAGAAGAAATAAGAAAAAGAGTTAATAATGCAAGAATAATACAAATAGAAAGATATAAAAAATATCATATATATTCTAATTCAGAATTAACATCAATATTAATAAATAAATTTTGCAAGTTAGATAAACAGGCAGAAAGTATTTTAGAAAACGCATTTAAAAAACTAAAATTGAGTGTAAGATTATATGAAAAAATATTAAAAGTTGCAAGAACAATTGCAGATTTAGATCAAAAAGAAAATATAGAATATAAACATATTGCAGAGGCAATACAATATAGGAGTTTAGATAGAAAATATGATAATTGAATATTGTAGTGAATTATATCCAGAAAAATTAAGAGAAATAAATAAACCACCATCAAGATTATATATATTAGGAAATACAGAGATATTAAATGAGATAGGTATTGCAATAGTAGGTTCAAGAACTAATACACAATATGGTGAAAAGATGTGTAAAACATTTACCAAAAATTTAGTCCAGTATAATATAAACATTATAAGTGGATTAGCTAATGGAATAGATAGTATTGCTCATAAAACTTGTATAAAAAATTCTGGAAAAACAATTGCAGTTTTACCATCTGGATTTAAAAATATTTACCCAGAGAGTAACATACAATTAGCAAAGGAAATTTTAGAACAAGGAGGAACATTGGTAACAGAATATGAACCATGTGTAAAACCTGACTCAAAAAAATTTATTGATAGAAACAGAATTGTAGCAGGGTTAGCGATAGGAACATTAGTAGTAGAAGCGGGATATAGAAGTGGGACAAGTGTTACAGCTAGATATACAAAAGAACAGGGAAAACCAGTATTTTGTATTCCAAGTAGTTTAGATAATATAAAAGGAAAAACAACAAATGAATTAATACAAAAAGGTGCATATTTAGTTAAAGATGAAAAAGATATAATTAGAAAATTTACAAATATTAAATTTAAAAAACAAAAAATAAAAGAAAAAGAAATTTATTTAGATATTCCAGTAGAATTAATAGAAGTATATAAAGTTATAAATAATGAACCAAAAACTTTAAATGAAATAGCCAAAGAAACAGGATTACCAATAAATGAAATTAACTATAAAACAATGATGTTAGAAATAGATAATAAAATAATAGAATTACCTGGACAAAGATTTGTAAGAAATAGTGAGGTTGATTAAAATGTATAATAAAAAAGTATTAGGAAATATAGGAGAAAAACTTGCTCAAAAATATTTAAAATGTAAGAAATATAAAATTATAGCTACTAATTTTTATACTAGAAAAGGAGAAATAGATATTATTGCACTAAAAGACAAGCAGTTGATATTTTTTGAAGTAAAAACAAGAAGTAATTATAATTATGGAACACCAGCAATGGCAGTAAATAATACTAAAATTCAACATATGAAATTTGCTGCACAAATATTTTTAATGTTAAATAAGTTTAATAAATATGCAATAAGATTTGATGTTATAGAAGTATTAATAAAAAGTGGAAAATGTAATATTAATCATATAAAACAGGTTATATAGTTTTGCTTGAAAAAACAAAGAAAATCGGATATAATATATAAGTACATGAAAGGAATAGAAATGGAAAATATATTAGAAACTACAAAAAGTATAATGAAAAAATATAATATAAGAGCAAATAAGAATTTAGGGCAAAACTTTTTAATAAATGAAGATGTTGTAAAAAGCATTGTAGAAAGTAGTCAAATAACGACTGAAGATATGATAATAGAAATAGGACCAGGATTAGGAACATTAACTAATGAATTATTAAAAAAAGCAGGAAAAGTAATATGTGTAGAAATAGATAATAAAATGATTAGAATTTTAAAAGATAGATTTTCAGAATATACAAACTTTGAAATTATAAATGAAGATATATTAAAAATAGATTTGAATTCAATAATAAATAAAAACAAAGATGATAAAAAAATAAAAAGAGTAAAAATTGTAGCAAATTTACCATATTACATTACAACTCCTATAATAATGAAACTATTAGAGGAAAAATTGGACATTGAAAGTATTACAGTTATGATACAAAAAGAAGTTGCAGATAGATTAATAGAAGTACCAGGAGGAAAAAATACAGGAGCAATAACTTACACAGTTTATTATTATTGTGAATCAGAAAAAATAATGGAAGTAACTAATAATTCATTTATTCCAGAACCTGATGTAACTTCAGAAGTTATAAAAATGAATTTAAGAAAAGAAGCACCAGTAGAAATAAAAAATCCTAAAGTAATGTTTATGATAATAAAAAGTGCATTTATGCAAAGAAGAAAAACGCTATTAAATGCACTAACAAATAGTAGAGTATTTTTAAATAAACAAGAAGGAATAGAAGTATTAAAAAAATTAAATTTAGATGAAAACATAAGAGCAGAAGAATTGTCAATTAATGACTTTGCAAAAATTGCAGAAATAATTTGTAAATAAGGAAAGGAGACTATATATGAAAATTATATTTATGGGAACCCCAGACTTTGCTAAAGAGTCTTTAGAAGCAATTTATAATGATGGACATGAAATAATAGGAGTTGTAACAAACCCAGACAAACAACAAGGGAGAGGTATGAAAATAATTAAGTCTCCTGTAAAAGAATTTGCATTATTAAAAGAATTAAAAATATATCAACCAGAAAAAGTTAGAAACAATGAAACCTTTATAGAAGAAATAAGAAACCTAAAACCAGATGTTATTTGTGTAGTAGCTTATGGAAAAATATTACCAAAAGAAATATTAGATATACCACAATTTGGTTGTATAAATGTTCATGGATCACTATTACCAAAATATAGAGGTGCTGCTCCAATTCAATGGGCAGTAATTAATGGTGAAACAACTACAGGAGTTACAACAATGTATATGGATGTTGGAATGGATACAGGTGATATGATCTTAAAAGAAGAAGTTAGTATTGGAAATGATGAAACAACTGGAGAGTTATGGGATAGATTATCTAAAATAGGAGCAAAATTATTAGTAGAAACGCTACATAAAATAGAAGAAGGAACTGCTCCAAGAATTCCACAAGGCAATGATTTTACTATGGCTCCAATGCTAAATAAAGAAATGTCAAAAATAGATTGGGAAAATCAAACTACTAATCAAATAAAAAATCTTGTTAGAGGATTAAATCCAATAATGGGAATGTACACTTATTTAAAAAATAAAAAAATAAAAATTTGGAAAGTAGATATTTTGAATGAAAAATTTCCAATAGAAGACAATATGAAAAATGGAGAAGTAATTTTTTCTTCTCCAAAAGAAGGTTTATATGTAAAAACTAAAGATGGCATTTTAAAAATTTTAGAAATACAAGCAGAAAATTCAAAAAGAATGAATATAAAAGATTTTCTTAGAGGAAACTTTATAGAAGTTGGTGAAAGATTTAATTAAGAATAAATATTCAAAATTGGTGCATACTGTAAGAGAAAGAGAGGTACAGTATGAACGAAAATATAATAAATATGAATGAACTTTTATGCGATTTAGAAGTAATGGCAGTAAAGTTACAGAATTATCATTGGAATGTTCAAGGCAAAGAATTTTTTGTATTACATGCAAAACTAGAAGAATATTATGATGAGATAAGAGAACAAATAGATGAAATTGCAGAACATATATTGGCAAAAGGGTATGAGCCATTAGGAACAATGGAAGATTTCATAAAAAATACACAAATAAGCGAAGCACGTAATGAGAAAATTCAAGGAGATGAAATACTTAATAATGTAATTCAAGATTTAAAATTATTACAGGAAAAGGTAATGAAAATAAAGAAAGAAGCAGATAAACAACTAGATTATGAAACATCTTCAAAAATGGATGAATATTTATCTAATTATTCTAAAAAATTATGGATGTTAAATGAAAGCACAAAATAACAAAAACAGAATATTAACTTACTGTATAAAGAATAAAAACAAAAATCACTTAATAAATATAATTAAGTGATTTTTTTTATTTTTATACTATACAAAAACAAAAATTAGTTATATAATGTAACAAATTAAGTAAAAAGGAGAGAAAATTGTAATGGAATTAAAGAAAATTTTGGTTGGGATAGATGGATTAAAAGCAAAAGGAAAATTAGACATCGAAATCAACAAAATAGAAAATAACTCCAAAAATGTTACAAAAGGAGACATGTTTATTGCAATAAAAGGCTTTAGTACAGATGGACATCAATATGTAAATGATGCAATAAAATTAGGTGCAAAAGCAATAATGGTAGAAGAAGGTTGTGAATTAAAAACAATAAAATTACCAGAAGATGTTACGCTAATTATGGCAAAAGACACAAGAGAGGCACTTGCTATATGCAGTTGTAATTTCTATGGAAATCCATCAAAAAAATTCAAATTGATTGGTGTAACAGGAACAAAAGGAAAAACAACAACAACATTTATGATAAAAGAAATATTAGAAAAAGCAGGACATAAAGTGGGTTTAATAGGAACAATAGCAACATATATAAATGGAAAAATGATAGAAGAAAGTGCAAGAACAACACCAGAAAGTATTGAATTACAAAGAACATTTGCAGAAATGGTAAAACAAGGTGTAGAGTATGTTGTTATGGAAGTATCATCACAAAGTTTAAAATTACATAGAGTAGATGGATGTAATTTTGATATAGTAGTATTTACAAATTTTTCAGAAGATCATATTGGAGAAAGAGAACATCCTGATATGAAGGACTATTTAGAATCAAAATTAAGACTATTTAAAATGTGTGAAAATGGAATAGTTAATGTAGATGACTTGCAAGGGGCAAAAATACCACAATTATTCCCTAACAGTAATATAATGACATATGGGATAGACAATTATTGTGATGTATTAGCAAAAGATATTACAATTACAAACTCATATGTTGATTTTAGAGTAAAAATAACTGATAAAAATGAGAGAGTAAAAGTAAGTATTCCAGGAAGGTTTAGTGTATATAATTCTTTAGCAGCAATTTGCGTAGTAAAAAAATTAGGAATTCCATCAGAAAAAGTAATAGAAGCATTATCTGAAATTAGAGTACCAGGAAGATCAGAAATGGTACCAAACAAAAAAGAAATACCTATTATGATAGACTATGCACATTCACCAGAAAGTTTACAAAATATATTATCAGCAGTAAAAAGTTATACAAGAGGAAGAGTTATATCTGTATTTGGTTGTGGAGGAGATAGAGATAAAGGAAAAAGACCTGTAATGGGAGAAATATCTGGAAGAATAGCAGATTTTACCATTATAACAACAGATAATCCTCGTACAGAAAAACCAGAAGAAATAATAAAAGAGATAGAAGATGGAATAAAAAAGACAAAAGGAAATTATAAAATAGTAGTTAATAGAGTAGATGCAATAAAAGAAGCAATAAGAATGGCAAATAAATTGGACATAATAGTTCTTGCAGGAAAAGGTCATGAACCATATCAAGAAATACAAGGAAAAAAATATCCATTTGATGAAAGAATAATAGTAAATGAAATCATAGGATAATATAACATAAGAAAGGTTGATAAAATTGGATTTTCAAACAAAAATGTTATTGGTATCATTTGCAGTAACAGTAGTACTAGGAATTATAATAGTACCAATATTAAGAAAATTAAAAATTGGTCAAATTGAAAGAAATGATGGCCCAGAATCTCATCTAAAAAAGCAAGGTACACCAACTATGGGTGGAATAATAATAATGTTAGGAATAATAATTATAACAATATCTGCATATGTATATTATAGAACAAAAGATTATGAACTTGCTAAAAATCTATTACCAATTCTAGCACTAACAATAGGATTTGGAATAATAGGATTTATAGATGATTTCAAAAAATTAATATTAAAAAATACAAAAGGTTTAAAACCAAGTATAAAAATGTTAGGGCTTTTACTAATATCAGTAGTATTTGTATTATATTTAATAAAAGGTTTAAATATAGGAACAGAAACATATGTACCAATATTAAAAGAATATATAACATTACCTGTATATGCTTATATACCATTTGCAATTTTAGTTATGTTATCAACAACAAATGCAGTAAATTTAACAGATGGAATAGATGGATTATCACCAAGTGTTTGTACAATAATAATAACATGTTTAACTGTAATTGCTACAATGCTAGGAGTTAAAGAAATAATAGTATTTGGAGCAATAGTAATAGGTTCAGTTTTAGGTTTCTTAATATTTAATATATATCCAGCAAAAGCATTTATGGGTGATACAGGTTCATTATTTTTAGGAGGAGTAATTTCAGGAATATCATTATACTTAAAAATGCCATTAATATTACTTGTAATTGCAATAATTCCAATAATAGAAACTATTTCAGTAATAATACAAGTATTGTGCTTTAAAAAGACAGGAAAAAGAGTATTTAAAATGGCACCAATACATCATCATTTTGAACTATCAGGATGGAGAGAAAATCAGGTAGTAATGGTTTTTAGTATAATAACATTAATAGCAAGTATAGTTGGATTACAAATTATATAGCAAAAGGAGAATAATAATGACAAAGAAAAGAAATGTAAAAGGCTTTTCTAGTTTTTTAAATAATCCAGTAGACTTTACTTTAGTAATAACAGTATTATTATTGTTATCAATCGGGTTAGTAATGGTTTTATCTGCAAGTGCACCAAAATCACTACAAGAATCTGGAAATAGTTACAAATACTTCGTAAGACAATTAATATTTGCAATATTGGGAATAATAGGAATGTATTTTGTATCAAAAGTAGATTATAGAATTTATCAAAAATTTTATAAAAGTGCATGGTGGCTATCATTTGTATTATTATTATCAGTATTATTATTTGGTACAGATAGCCATGGAGCCAAAAGATGGATTGACTTGGGATTTACAACATTCCAACCATCAGAGATTGTAAAAATTCTAATGATAATATTTTATGGAGGAATACTAGTAGAAAATAGAAACGAATTAGGAAAGTTTGGAAAAGGTTTAGTAAAACATATAATTGCATTATTGCCAATTATTGCATTATTAATTTTAGAACCTCATTTAAGTACATCTATGGTTATAATTGTAACTTGTTGCCTAATGATGATAGTTGCAGGATGTAAATTCTGGCAGTTCCTTTTGTCAGGCGTAACTGTAGGTGGTATAGGTGGTACTATTGCAACTATATTATATTTAAGTTATCAACCATTTAAAGAAGCATTTCAATATGCTGTTACAAGAGTAGTAACATTTATAGATCCATGGCAAGATGCTACTGGAGATGGATGGCAGGTAATACAAAGTTTATATGCAATAGGATCTGGAGGATTATTTGGAACTGGATTAGGTGAAAGTAAACAAAAATATTTATATTTACCAGAACCTCATAATGACTTTATATTTTCTGTATTAGCAGAAGAATTAGGATTTATAGGATGTATGGTAGTATTTATATTATTTGCAATTTTTATCTGGAGAGGTATATTAATAGCAATGAAGGCACCAGATATGTTTGGAAGTTTAGTTGCTATAGGAATTACCACAATGGTAGGAATACAAGTAATTATAAATATAGCAGTTGTAACATCATCAATGCCAGCAACGGGAATGCAATTACCGTTTTTTAGCTATGGAGGAACAGCATTATTTATATTACTATGCGAAGTTGGAATATTACTGAGTATATCAAGAGCAGGAACAAAGTAAAATATCTTGTAGAAAGGATATAATATGAGAGTAATAGTAGCAGCAGCAGGAACAGCAGGACATATAAATCCTGGTCTTGCTATAGCAAATAAAATAAAAGAACAAGAAAAGGATTCTGAAATAATATTTATAGGAACAACCAGAGGATTAGAAAATGATTTAGTTCCAAGGGCAGGATATGAATTAAAGACTATAGAAGCATATGGTCTTAATAAAAAATTATCAATAGATAATTTTAAAAAAATATATAAAACTCTAAATTCAACTAAAAAAGCTAGAAAAATTATAAGAGAATTCAAACCAGATGTAATTGTTGGAGCGGGAGGATATATTTGTGGTCCAGTAGTTTGGGCAGCGAAAAAAGAAAAAATACCAGTAGTTTTACATGAAAGTAATGCTTTTCCTGGTAAGGCAGTAAAAATGTTAGCCAAAAATTCAGAAACAGTCTTAATTTCATTTGAGGAAGCTCGTAATAGAATACAAAATGCAAAAAAAATTGTATATACAGGAACTCCAGTAAAAATTGAAAAAAAGAATTATACAATAGAGCAAAAAAATAAAATATTAAATGAAATTGGTTTAAGTGAAACACTTCCTAGTATATTAATATTTGGAGGAAGTCAAGGAGCCCAAAAAATTAATGAAGCAATAATAGGGATAATCACAAAAAAATTAAATCAAAAGTATCAAATTATATGGGCAACAGGGCCAAAACAATTTGAAATAATAGAAAAAGAATTAACAAATAAAAAATTGGACATAAATAATATAAGGAATGCAAAAATTGTACCATATATATATAATATGGAAGAAATGATGAACATATCAGATGTAATAGTATCAAGAAGTGGTGCAATGACAATAACAGAAATATCAAACTTAGGTAAACCATCAATACTAATTCCATTGCCAAATGTAAGTCAAAATCATCAATTATATAATGCAAAAGTGTTAGAAAATGTTGGAGCAGCAAAAATTATATTAAATGATGAATTAAACGAAAATAATTTGAATAAAGAAATATTAAATATAATAGAAAATCCAGAAGTGATGAAAACAATGGGAGAAAAAGCACTTACAAAGTCTGTAAAAAATGTTCAAGAAAATATATATAAAGAAATAAAAAAGATAGCAAAAGGTGATAAAGGATGTTAGGAGAAATTCAAATAGCTATATTAGTATTTGTAATAGATATAGTAGTTTTAATAATTATATCAATATTGATGAAAAAATATTTAACTCAAAAAATCATGTTTCCAAAGACTAGGCTAATTAAAGGCTCTGGAATAGAAAATGATGAATTAGACATAAATAATAGTATATTTTTACACATGACAGATGGAATAATAGCATTTGATAGAAATGGAAAAATGATATTAATAAATCCTGCAGCACAAAAATTGTTAAATGTATTGCCAGAGCACAATAATTTTGATGATATATTTGGAAAGTTACATTTGAATATAAATCTTGAGAAAATAATATATCTTGAAAATTGGACAAATACAGAAGAAAGATTTCAAATAGATGATAGATTTGTAAATGCATATTTTGCACCATTTAAAAAAGAAAATGATAGAACAGTAGGAGTAATAGCAGTTATCCAAGATATAACAGAACATGTAAAACTAGATAACATGAGAAAAGAATTTATTGCAGATGTATCACATGAATTAAAAACACCTATAACTTCGATAATGGGATATGCAGATACATTATTAGAAGAAGAGTATGATAAAGAAACACAAAGTAAATTTTTAAGTGTAATAGCAACAGAAGCAAGAAGAATGGCAAAATTAGTAACAGATTTACTTACTTTATCTAAAAATGATAGTAATAATAATATTGTTCAAAAAGAATCATTTGACCTAGGAGAGTTAGTAAAAAAATGTCAGGACAAGCTAGCAATAGAAATAAAGAAGAAAGGACATGAAGTAAAAAGTTTTGTTACAGCAGATGTTCCATTGGTATATGCTGATAAAGATGATATAGAGCGAGTAGTTTTAAATATATTAACAAATAGTATAAAATATACTAAAGATGGTGGAGAAATAAAAATTTACGTAGGTTTTGTATATAATGATGCATATATAAAAGTTTTTGATAATGGTATAGGAATTCCAGAAGAAGACTTAAATAGAATATTTGAAAGATTTTATAGAGTAGATAAAGCCCGTAGTAGAGAAATGGGAGGAACAGGATTAGGACTTTCAATTGCAAAAGATTTACTTGATAGAAATGGCGGAAGTATAGATATAAAAAGTGAAGTCGGAAAAGGAACAGAAGTTGTAATAAAAGTTCCAACAAAAGTTACAGATGAAAAAAAGTAAAAAAAATGCTAACAGCAAAGTTAGCATTTTTTTATGCTTTAACGGCATTTAATTTTTTTGATAAACTAGATTTTTTTCTAGCAGCTGTATTTTTTACTATTACACCTTTAGAACAAGCCTGATCTATCTTTTTTGTAGCTTCAGAAAATAATACTTTAGCTTCTTCTAATTTACCTGCTGAAATAGCTTCTTCAAACTTTTTAACAGCTGATTTATATCCTGTTTTAATCATACTATTTTGTAATGTTTTTTTCTTTATAACTTCAACTCTTTTTTTTGCTGATTTAATATTTGGCATATGATGCACCTCCTCTTAGTAAAAATAAACTATAACGGATATCATTATAACATAGAAGTTAAAATTTGGCAAGACTTTTTGTAAAAATATTGCACTTAATCCAATAATATGGTATATTAATATACGAATAAAACCATAGAAAGGTAGTGGTAAAATGATAGCAATAGGTTGTGATCATGGGGGATATAAATTAAAAGAAGAAATAAAAAAATATTTAGAGGAAAAAGAAATTGAATATAAGGACTATGGTTGTTATGATGAAGAAAGAACAGACTATCCAATATATGCGAAAAAGGTAGCATTAGCAATACAGAACGGAGAATGTGATAAAGGAATATTAGTATGTAGATCTGGATATGGAATGACAGTAGTAGCAAATAAATTTAAAGGAATAAGAGCAGCTTCAATTTATGATCAAGAATCTGCAAAATTTGCTAAAGCAGATGATGATATAAATGTAATAACATTAGGAGGAGATTACTTAACAGTTAATGAATCAATATGTATAATTAGAAATTGGCTTGCTACTGAATTTAAACAAGGAAGATATAAAGAAAGACTAAAAATGTTAGAAGAAATTGAAAAAGAAAATATGAAATAGTGGAGGTCGCAATAAATGTGGGGGAATATAGCAATTGCATTTATATTAGCATTTATAGTATCATTTATGGCTACACCGTACACTATAAAAATTGCTAATAAAATAGGAGCAGTAGATATACCTAAAGATAAAAGAAGAATGCATACTAAAAAAATGCCTAAATTTGGGGGCCCAGCAGTAATATTAGGCTTTATTGTTTCAATGATATATTTAATAATTGTAATGAGCATAGAAGGTAGTTTTGATTTATTTACAGAACAAGAATATGGAAAAAAATTATTAGGAATATTATTGGGAATAATAGCTATAGCAATAACTGGAGTAACAGATGATATAAAAACTTTAAAACCATGGCAACAATTAATAGGACAACTTATAGCAGCAATTATAGTAGTTTCATTTGGAACAAAGATTGAACATTTAAGCATACCATTTTTATATAGAGTTGGTTTAAGTGATGCGTTTTCCACAGTTATTACAATATTGTGGATAGTAGGAATAACAAACTCTATAAATCTAATAGATGGATTAGATGGTTTATCATCAGGAATATCATTAATATCATGTATATCATTATTAATAATATTTGTAATGAATGGTTCTCCAATAATTGCAACAATAATAGTAACAGCTATGAGTGGAGCATTAGTAGGATTTTTGCCATATAATTTTTCACCAGCGAAAACATTTATAGGAGATACTGGTTCAAATTTTTTAGGATTTATGCTAGCAGTAGTATCAATATTAGGAATAGCAAAAACATATACAATAGCAGTAATTGTTTTACCAGTAATTGTTTTAGGACTACCAATATTTGATGTAATGTTTGCAATAGTAAGAAGACTAGCAAAAGGAAAATCATTAAAAGCAGTATTTAAGCCAGATAAAGGACATTTACATCATAAATTAGTAGAAAAAGGATTTTCACAAAAGCAAGCAGTATTAATATTATATGGAATGAGTGCATCACTAGGAATGTTTGCAATAATTTTATTTGATAGTGGAATATGGAAAGCATTATCATTCTTACTAATGATAATAGCATCAGTAGCAATAGGATACAGAAATTTTATAAAAGAAAAAGATAATAATAATGAACTAATAGAACATAAATAAATGGGGGAAATAATATGTTTAAAGAATTTAAAGAATTTGCTACTAGAGGAAATATAGTAGATTTAGCAATAGGTGTAGTAATAGGAGGAGCATTTCAAAAAATAGTAAACTCATTAGTAAATGATATAATAATGCCAGCAATATCAGTACTTACAGGAAAAGTGGATTTTTCTGATATGGTATTAACAATAGGAAGTGCATCAATAAAATATGGAAATTTCATAACAGCGATAGTAGACTTTCTAATAATAGCATTTTCAATATTTTTAATAGTAAAATACATAAATAAATTAAATAAAATAAAAGATTTAGAAAGCAAGGTAGTAAGTAAAATAGACAAAAAAGGAATACTAAAAAAACATCAAACAGAAGTAGAAGAAGTAAAAGAACCAGAAACCAAAATATGTCCATATTGTTTAACAGAAATAAAATATAAAGCAACAAGATGTCCACATTGTACATCTGAATTAAAAATAGATGAGGTACCTGAAAATGAATGACCAAATAATTAAATTTTTAGCATATAATGGTAAAGTATCTGTTATCTGTGCATCAACTACGCAACTGGTAGAAGAAGCAAGAAAATTACATGATTTAAGTCCATTAGCTACAGCAGTATTAGGTAGAGTATTAACTATAACAACATTAATTGCGTCAGAAATGAAAAATAAAACAGACAAGCTAACAATACAAATAAAAGGAAATGGAGAAATTGGTAAAATTGTAGCAGTATCTGACAATTATCCACATGTAAAAGCATGTATTGCAAATCCGAGAATAGATTTACCATTAAATGAATTTGGAAAATTAGATGTAGGTGGAGCTGTGGGAACACAAGGATTTATCAATGTAATAAAAGATATAGGATTAAAGAAACCATATATTGGAATAAGTCCATTAACATCTGGTGAAATTGCTGATGATTTTACAAATTATTTTCAAATTTCTGAACAAAAACAAACAGCAGTAGCACTTGGAGTATTAGTAGACAAAGATGGAGTTAGGGCAAGTGGAGGATATATAATATCTCCAATGCCTGATGCAACAGAGGAAGAAATATCAAATATAGAACAAGCAATATTTAAAGCTGGGGCAATGTCAAAAATGTTAGATAATAAATTAAGTCTTAAAGAGATTGCTCAAAAAATAACAGGCGACAAAAATATTAAAGTAATAGATGATTCAATACATCCTATATATGAATGTGGATGTAGTAAAGAAAAATTTGCAGAAAGTTTAATAACGCTAGGAAAAGAACAACTTACAGAAATAATAACAGAAGATGAAAAAGCAGAAATAGAATGTCAATTTTGTAACAAAAGGTATAACTTTAATAAAGAAGAATTATTAAAAATATTAAATAGAATAGGAGAAAAATAAAATGGAAAAAATATTAATATTTGGGCATAAAAACCCTGATACAGACTCAATTTGTTCAAGTCTAGTAATGGCAGACTTAGAAAAAAAAGTAAGAGGAGATGATGCTATTAAAGCCTGCAGGCTTGGAGAAATAAATGAAGAAACTAAATATGCATTAAATTATTTTAAAGTAGAAGCACCAGAATTAATAGAAAATGTAGAAGAAGGTCAACCAGTAATTTTAGTAGATCATAATGAATTTAATCAATCAGTAAATGGAATTGAAAAAGCAAAAATAGATACAGTAATAGATCATCATAGAATAGATAATTTTAAAACTACTGAACCAGTATTTTATTATGCACAACCAGTAGGGTGTACATCAACATTGCTATTTGAATTATATACATTAAACAATATAACTATAGAACCTAAAATAGCTGGATTAATGTTAAGTGCAATAATTTCTGATACATTACTTTTAAAATCACCAACAACAACCATAAAAGATGAAAAAACATTAGAACAATTGGCACAAATAGCTAATGTAGATATAGAAACATATGGTTTAGATATGTTAAAAGCAGGAACTAATTTAGATAAATATACAGAAGAAGAGTTAATAAATTTAGATGCAAAAAGATTAGATAAAGATGGAATGTCTTATATAATTGCACAAGTTAATACAGTAAGCATACCAGATGTATTAAAAAGAAAAGAAAAATTAGAAGAGGTAATTAATCAAAAAATAAAATCAGAAAATTTAAGTTTATTTGTATTTGCAATAACAGATATAGTAAATAGCAATTCTGAAGCAATTGTTTTAGGAAACAGAACAGATCTAGTAGGAAAAACTTATAAAATAAATAATAATATTGCAGTAATGCCAGGAGTAGTATCAAGAAAAAAACAAATATTACCATTAATAGAAAAAAATTTATAGGAAAAAATGTCTCAAAATCTTAAGAATTTTGAGGCTATTTTTTTTATACTAAATTTGACAAAATAAATTATGTATGGTATAATCAAAAATGTTATGAAAATATGCTTTGGAGGCAGTGTATGGAGAAAAAATATAAATTTACAGTAACAATTTGTGCATATAATATTGAAAAATATATAAGAAGATCAATAGAGAGTGTTGTAAATCAAACATTTAAAGATTATGAACTAATTATAATAGATGATTGTTCAACAGATAAGACTGTAGAAGTTGCTAAAGAATATGTAAATAGAGATGTACAAGTAGATGTTTATAAAACAGATAAAAATTCTGGTACAGCAGGAAAGGCAAGAAATATTGCAATAGACAAAGCCCAAGGAGAATATATAATATTCTTAGATGGTGATGATGCATTATATGATAATGAAACACTAGAAAAAATAAATAATTTAATAGGAAATGAAACATATGATTGTATATATCTAGGTTATGAAAGTGTTGCAAAAGATGGTACATCAAGTTTAAGACTATCAAATGCAGAAAATTCAACTAAAGTAGCTAGATTAATTTGTGATGTTAGCTTTTCTGTATCAAGTAGATGTTGGCATACAAAATTCATCAGAGATAATAATTTGTATTTTAAAGAAGGAATGTATTATGAAGATGAATTGTATTCAATAAAAGGAAACATATTAGCAAACAAAACAACATATGGAGAATTTCCAATATTCAAATACTATAGAAATAGAGAAGGCAGTATAATGACTAAACCAACAATAAAAAAAGCATCAGATTGGTATAGAATGTTAGCAGAAGTAACAGAATTATATGAAATTACTCCAAAGCAATACAAAAAGTATTTTTTAAGTTTTATAAAAAATGAAAATAACAGTATTCCTTTTAGAATAAGGGCTGTAATAAAAGCATTAGAAAACAAAGAAGACATAAAAGTACTAAGAAAAAGAGAATATAAATTTAAGGATTTTTTTGAAGATGGACAAGTGTAAAATTATTTTAGTAAGACATGCAGAAACAGAAGGCAACATAGAAAAAAGACTAACTGGTAGAAAAGATTACACATTAACGGAAAATGGAAAGAAAAGCATAAAATTATTAACTAACGAATTGAAAAACATCAAATTTGATAAAATATATTCAAGTACATCATTAAGAGCAAAAAAAACAGTACAACAATTAGCAAAAATAAATAAAAGACATATAATAGGAGTTCCAGATTTAAGAGAAATGTATTTTGGAATATATGATGGTTGGCAATGGAAAGATGTTAATAAAATAGATCCAGAAATAAAACAAAATCAACGAAAAAGTGATATAATTTATGGAATTCCAGAACAAGAAACAATGGAAGAAGTCTCTAACAGAATGTATAATTGTATATATAATATAGCAACTAAAAATATAGGAAAAACTGTATTAATTTCATCACATGGAGTTGCAATAGAAGCATTTCTAAAAGATATTTTAAAATGTGATAAAAATGGAGTACAAGCACAATGCACACAGCAAAACACATGCATAAATGAAGTAGACTTCATAAATGGCAAATTTGTACCAGTAAAAATAGCATGTACGGAGCATTTAAATAAAGATAAAGTAAATATATAAACTAAAAAGTCAAATAAATTTGACTTTTTTACAGGTTAAGTATATACTATAAGTCGAAATAAGAATATAATAAAATGAGGTAATTATGAAAAGGGTAAAAAACTTAGCAATAATTATACTAATGATAACAACTTTAATTATATTAAGTACAAGTGTAAAAGCCACTACGGGTGTAGTTAATTCAGAAACAATAAGATTAAGAAAGAAACCAGATTCAGAATCAATAACTTTAGACTTATTAGAACAAGATGATGAAGTAGAAATTATAGAAGAATTAGAAGACTGGCTAAAAGTAACAGCAATAATAGATGGAGAAAAAATAACTGGATATGTAGACAAAAAATTGGTAGATTATCAAAAAGAAGAGAATGTATCAACTCAAGCACCAGTAGAACAACAAGTACCAGTAGCAGAAATAGAAGAAAGCAAAGAATATAATCTAAATCAAAATATTTCAGTAAAATGTTTACCACTCATGAACTCAATAGAAAAAGCGATAATAAATAGTGGAAATATTAAAGTAGTGGAGATATTAAATGAATGGTGCAAAATAGAAAATGAAACAGAATCAGGATGGTTCAGAATAAATACATTAAAAAGTATGTTAACAATTACAACAACATCTACGGAAGTACAACAAACACCAGTACAAGAACCACAACAAGAGGTTGAAACACCTAAAACAGAAACAGAACCAGCACCAGAAACAAAACCAGAGATAACTACGAGTGATGAAAAAGTAATAAAAACAGCATATGTAAGTGCTGATGGATTAAGAGTTAGAAAAGAAGCAAACACAACAAGTGAAGTTATAGATAGTTTAAGTAGAAATGATAAAATATCTATATTAGAAGAACTTGATGGATGGTATAAAATAAAAGTAAATGACCAAATAGGATATGTTTCATCTAAATATGTTTCAGATACAAAAGTTCCTGAAACAACATCAAGAAGTGGAAGTACATTAAAAAAAGAAGAAAGTGTCCCAGTAGAAGAAAATAAAACTGTAGAACCAGAAATTATAGAGAATACAAGTAGTGCAACTGGTACAGCAGTAGTAGAATATGCAAAACAGTTTTTAGGATATAAATATAAATCAGGTGGTGCATCACCAGATACAGGATTTGACTGTTCAGGTTTTACGACATATGTATATAAACATTTTGGAATATCACTAAACCGTTCATCAGCAGATCAAATAAAAAATGGTGTAGCAGTTGAAAAAAATAATTTACAACTAGGGGATTTACTAATATTTAATGGAAGTTCAAATAAAACAATAGGGCATGTTGGTATATATATTGGGGATGGAAATTTCATACATGCTTCAAACCCAACAGGAGGAGTAAAAATAACAGCACTATCTTCAAGTTATTATAAAGCAAGATATGTAGCAGCAAGGAGAGTAATTTAATTGAATAGACCAATAATAATTATATTAATTGGTTATATTATAGGTATAATATGGGGGCTATACTTAAAAATAAGTATAGTTCCTTTTTATATTATTTTATTAACAATATATATTATAACTAATAAACAATATCCAAAGAAAAAGTTCAAACTTTTTTCAATCAAAAGATATTATAGATATATCAAAAAAATGTTTACAATAAAAATAGTTTTGATGATAATAATTTCTTCATTTATTTCAAATTTTATAATTCAATATAATAATAAAAAATATGATAATTTTTATAAAGATTCAGAAGCTGTTGAAATAACAGGAATAGTGGTAAGTAATAAAAAAGAAGGTGAATATACCAATAGATATAAAATTAAAGATATTAAAAGTAAAAAGTATTTATATGCTAATGTAAATAAAAATGTAGAATTAAAATATGGTGATAAAATAATTGTAAATGGGGTATTCCAAGAACCACAAACATCAAGAAATTATAAAGGATTTAACTATAAAGAATATTTAAAAACATTAAAAATATATGGAACAATTAAAGTAGGTAAAATTTCGAAAATAAAAAGTAATTGTGGAAATATATTGTTACAAATATCTAACAATATTTTCAATAAAATAAAAAATAATATTGAAGAAACATATAGTGATAAAACAAGTCCAATTGTACTAGGAATTATGCTAGGATATACAGATGAAATAGATGAAGAATTAAAAGAAAAGTTTTCTGAAAGTAGTATATCACACATATTAGCTGTGTCAGGTCTGCATATTTCATATATAATATATATAACTACAAATAGTTCTCAATTTATATTTGGCAAAAGAAAAAGTAAAATATTTTCAGTTATAATATTAATTATATATATGTTCATAACTAATTTTAGCATTTCAGTTGTTCGAGCATGTATAATGGGAATAATATTTTGCATATCATTTATAGTTCATAGAAAAAATAATACCTTAAATAATATTGCAATTTCTGCATTAATAATTTTAATAAATAACCCATTTGCAATTACAGGAATTAATTTTCAATTAACATATGGGGGAACATTAGGGATAATATTTTTTAAGCCTACAATAGAAAAAATATTAAAAAGTGTAAAAATAGAAAATAGGAAATGGAAATATATTTTCTTAAAAACTCAAAGAAAATGCGAAATAATAATACAAGTGCTTTCAACTTCAATATCTGCTCAAATCATAATAACACCAATTATAATTTTAAAATTTAATACAATTGGAATAACATTTCTGTTAACAAATTTATTGCTAAATACAGTAATTGGAACAATTGTGATGGGTGGTTTCATTCAAATAATTATTTCTTTTATTTCATTAAAAATAGCAAAGGCTATGGCAAATATAATTGAGATTCCAATATATTCATTATTTTTTATTTCAAAAATAAATTTTGGTAATTTTAAAGTTATAACACCTGATTTATGGCAAATAGTTTTTTATTATGTGATGATATTTGTGTTAAACTATTTATATAAATTATTTAACTCAAAAAAATTAAATCAAACACAAGTAAGAATAAAAAACATTATATTTTTATGTAAGTATAAATTAAAACCATATAAATCTTATTTTAGATTGTTAATTCTGATAATAATTGTTTTTATTATACTTATTGTAAAACTTCCGCATAATCTAAAAATCCATTTTATAGATGTTGGACAAGGAGATTCAACATTAATAATTACTCCAAATGATAAAAAAATACTAATTGATGGAGGAGGAAGTACAACATATAATGTAGGAAAAAATATTTTATATCCATATTTATTAGACAGAAAAATAAGTAAATTAGATTATGTAATAATTAGTCATTTTGACCAAGATCATGTTGATGGAATATTGTACTTATTACAAAAATTTAAAATAGATAGAATAATAATTGGAAAACAATTAGAGATTTCAGAAAATTATCAAGAATTTAAAAAATTAGTGAAAGAAAAAAACATTAAAGTTAATATAGTTAAAGCAGGTGAAAGGATTAATATTGAGAACAATCTTTGGATTGATATAATATGGCCAATTGAAGGAAATGAAGTTAATCAAAATATTATTAATAATAATGCCATTGTATGTAAATTAAATTACTTTAAATTTACAATGCTTTTTACAGGAGATATAGAACAAGAAACTGAAAAAATCTTAGTTTCAAAATATGAAAATGCCTTAAAGTCTACTGTTTTAAAAGTAGCACATCATGGTTCTAAAACATCTTCTATTCCAGAATTTATAAAATTAGTTGAACCACAAATTGCATTAATTGGAGTTGGAAAAAATAATAAGTTTGGACATCCAAATGACCAAGTGATAGAAGAATTAAAAAAATATCGGAATAAAAATTTTTAGAACAGATGAAATGGGGGAAATTAGTATAAATATAAATAAAAAAGGAAGATTAAAAATTGAAAAAAATTTGAACATTTATTAAAATTATGATATAATGATAGTATATAGCAAAAGCTATAAATAAAAAAACGGAGGAAAAAGTCATGATGACTACATTAGTAACAATAGTAATAATAGCAGTTGTAGGAGTAATTGGAGTTATCAGGAGAAAAGAGCAGGAGAGAAAAAGTTTTAGCTATCTTTCCCAGTCGTATGTAAACTATTATTTTAAACGGCAGGGAATGATCACTCATGCTACCGTTTTACAGGGACGCTTCTTTTAATGAAGCATCCCTTTTTTTGTATAAAAATAGTAAATATGGTAAATAATAATACAAAATAAAAAAGTAGGTGGAAATATGAATAAAAGACTTTTAATAATTATTATACCTATAGCATTAACTATTATTATTCTAACATATTTATTTTTAAATATTTTTAATGCAGATGATGAAAAAAAAGAAGAAATACCCCAAGTATATACATCTGAAACAATTGAAGATGAATGTACAGAAGAATATATAAAATTACAGAACACAACAACTGTTTCATCAACACAAGAAGAAAAATTATCTGCAAATGCTATATTAATACTGAAAAAATATTTTATTAATTGTGATCATACAATAAATGAATATGTAGAATTACCACAAGAATTAGTAAATATGACAAAAGATGAGGTACAAGCACAATATCCTGAATGGGAAGTAATTGGCTTTGAAGCTAATAAGTTAACATTATATAAAGAGTTTGAAGATGAGTGTGGAGAACACTTTATATTAAGAATAGAGGATGGAAAGGTAATAATATATCTATTAAATAAAGATGGAACAGAAAGTTTATATGAGAAAACTGATATATCTAGTGAGTATCTGACAGAAACAGATTTATTAGAAATAGAACAAGGATTAGAAGTATTTGGAAAAGAAGAATTAAATAAAATTATAGAAGATTTTGAATAAAGAAACCGTCAGATTACTGACGGTTATAATTTGCCTTAAATTTAAATTTTATACTATACATGATTAAAGAAAATATAGTAGCTATAATAGCTAAATAATATAAGTATAAATCAATTCTGAAACTAATTGAAATATTAAATTGATTTATTATTAAAGAACATACTATAGCTAAATAAAGTAATGTAGTAGCAAGTTTTCCATACCATTTACTATAAACAACAACATCTTTTTTTGAATAAAGTATAGTTGCTGAAACAATCATAACAAATTCTTTTATAATGATAATAGTTAAAATCCACCAAGGTAAAATTTTTAAAATTGTTAAAGCACAAATAATTGAAATTTGTGTTAATTTATCAGCTAAAGGATCAATTAATTTTCCTATATCTGTTATATAATTGTATTTGCGAGCTATATAACCATCTAAAATATCTGTTATAGCAGATATAGTAAAGAAAATTAATGCTTCTATATAATGTTGATAAATTACTGAAAAAAATATAAATGGTATTAAAATAAAACGTATTATTGATAACATATTGGGTATATTTTCTTTTTTCATTTTTCCTCCACAACATTAAAGTGCAAAGTGTCATTTTCTAAATAAGCAGTTACATTCTGACCCTCTCGTATTTCTCCTTTTAAAATCATTTCAGAAATTTCATCTTCTATATATCTTTGAATTGCTCTTCTTAAAGGTCTTGCACCAAATTTTATATTTGTTCCTTTCTCTAAAATAAAATTTTTTGCTTCATCTGAAATATTTAATGTAATATTTTTATCTGATAGAGCATTTTGAGTATCTTTTAACATTAAATCTATTATTTTTAATAATTCATTTTTTGTTAAAGAATCAAATACAATAATTTCATCAATTCTGTTTAAAAATTCAGGTCTAAATACTTGTTTTAAATTTTCTTCTATTTTGCTAGTATCTACAGTTTGTTTAGCAAAACCAATAGAATTATTATTTAAGTTTGAACCAGCATTAGAAGTCATTATAATAATTGTATTTTGAAAACTTACTGTATTTCCTTGTGAATCTGTAAGTTTTCCATCATCAAGAACTTGTAGAAGTATATTAAATACATCTGGATGAGCTTTTTCAATTTCATCTAAAAGTATAATTGAATAAGGTTTTCTTTTTACTTTTTCTGTTAATTGTCCTGCATCATCATATCCAACATAACCTGGAGGTGCACCAATTAATTTTGAAGTAGAATGACTTTCCATATATTCAGACATATCAATACGAATTATTGAATCTTCTGAACCAAACATTTCATAAGCTAGACTTTTTGCAAGTTCAGTTTTTCCAACTCCTGTAGGACCAACAAAAATGAAAGATGGTGGTCTTTTTGTACTTTGTAAACCAGCACGATTTCTTCTTATTGCACGAGATACACTACTTACTGCTTTATCTTGACCAATTATTCTTGTATGAAGATTTGTTTCAAGATTTAATAATTTTTGAGTTTCAGCTTCTGTAATTTTTTTAACAGGTATTTTTGTCCAGTTTTCTATTACTTGTGCAATATCTTGAACAGTAAGATTTTTTAATTTAATTGTACTATTTAATCGATCTAGTTCTTCAATTAATCTACATTCTTGAGTTTTTAAATCAGCAGCTTTTTGATAATCTTCTGTAGAATCAGCATTAGCTGCATCTTCTTTTTGTAATTGAACTTGTGCAAGTTCTTGTTTTAACATTTCTAATTGGAATAATTCTTTATTTTCCAAATTAATTCGTGAACAAGCCTCATCAAGAATATCTATAGCTTTATCTGGTAAAAATCTGTCATGAATATACTTTTCTGACATTATTACAGTTTGTTTAATAACATCATTAGATATTTTTACTTTATGATATTCTTCATAATATTTTTTAATTCCTTCAAGAATTGTAATAGAATCATCAATATTAGGTTCTTCTATTAAAACTTGTTGAAATCTTCTTTCTAATGCAGAATCTTTTTCAATATATTTTCTGTATTCTTTTAAAGTAGTAGTACCAATCAACTGAATTTCTCCATTAGAAAGAGAAGGTTTAAGGATATTTGCAGCATTCATTGAATGTTCTCCATCTCCAGCACCGATTATATTGTGAATTTCATCTATTACAAGAATAATGTTTCCAAATTCTTTACATTCATCAATTATTCCTTTCATACGAGCTTCAAATTGACCTCTAAATTGTGTTCCTGCAATGACTGATGTCATATCTAATAAATAAACTTCTTTATTTAAAAGTTTTGCAGGTACATTGTTATTAGCAATTTTTATAGCTAATCCTTGAGCAATAGCAGTTTTTCCAACACCTGGTTCTCCAATTAGGCAAGGGTTGTTCTTGGTACGCCTATTTAAAATTTGAATTACTCTTTGAATTTCTTTATCACGACCAATAACCATGTCTAATTCATTATTTTTGGCTTTTACAGTTAAGTTAGTTCCAAAAGTATCAAGGAATTTCTTTTTCTTTTTAATATTTTTCTTTTTTTCAACTTTTACTTTTTGTCTACCATTGTTATTATTTTCTTCTTCATTTTTTGCATGAGTATTTTGTGGTATAAAATTAGCAAAAATAGAACCAATAGGAATTCCCATAGGTGTAGGTTCATTACCTTCTGCATCTTCATCATCATATTCTTCTGGATCAAAACCATCTAAATCTTCTATATTTTCAATTTTTAAATTTGATGATAAATCTTTAAATAAAGATTCTAATTGCTTTGACATGTTTGCCATATCTATATTGTTAAGTGGTGGAATGTTAGAGTTTTGATTTGCTTGCGTATCTGGAACATCAATTCCTCTTTTTTTTGCACAATCTTTACATAGTCCTTCCATAGATGAAACACCATTTTCTATTTTATTTATAAAAATTACTGCGTTGTTTTTCTTACATTCTGAACATAACATATATTAATTTCCTCTTTTCTATATATAATATTATATATCATACCTTAATTTTACCATTTAGTCAATAGAAAATACATTTTGACTATAGACAAAATTTGAAATTTATGCTAATATATATAAGTGATTATATTTATAATATATGCCCGAATGGCGGAACTGGCAGACGCACACGACTCAAAATCTAAATGGATTTAAAAAATCCTATGTCTTAAAAATACTGATAAATATACAGGTTTAGGTTTTGGTAG
>CANRHQ010000010.1 GCA_947630445.1 uncultured Clostridia bacterium
AAATGCCAATATCACAATTATCCATGATAATGCTAAATGTAGTATTAATAATTGCTGTATATTGTTCTATTTTTAATTTAATATCAATGATATGTTCAGAAATAACAATCTCTGTTATTACATGTGTAGTTATATTTATTACAATGTTTATTGCACAAGCATTGTTAGGCGAAACTGCTAGCATACCTAAATATATAACACATTCATCTTTTGATTCAAATGGAGTTAAAAGTATTATAAGTCAAGAACTAAATCCTAATTATCCAGGAGATGATGTAGTAAAATTTGCAGAAACAATATATCTATTATTACCACCTGGACAAGCAACGGAATTAACAAGTTCAGAATTTGTAGAGTCAATGGAAATAAGAGAAAAATTATATACTAAAGAAGAATTAGTAGAAAAATTGGCAAAAAAAACAGAAAACTTACATAAAATTTCAATATATTCTCTTATACTAATTAGTATCATTAATGTTGGAGGTTTATGTTTATTTTCAAAAAAAGAATTAAAGTAGGAGAAAAAAGTGAATATTAGTTTATTAATAATTGTAATAGTATTATTTTTTATTTGTATAGCAAATATAATAAAACTGTATTTTATGAAAAAATCTATCAAAGAAATTGAAAGTACCTATAAATATGTTTTAAACACTGACACTAATAATATTATTACAATAACATCAAATGATAGAGATATAAAAAAATTAACAAATTGTATAAATAAACAATTAAAAGAACTACGAAATCAAAAATTGCAATATGAAAATGGAAATCAAGAGCTAAAAATATTAATAACAGATATTTCACATGATCTTAGAACACCACTTACAGCAATTAATTGTTATGTTGAAACACTTGAAGAAGAAAAATTAAATGAAAAACAAAAAGAGTGTGTAGAAATTATAAAAACTAAAACAAAAGAATTAACTTATCTTACAGAACAATTAAGAGATTTATCAATAGGTATAGAGTTAGAAAAAAAGGTAAAAAAAGAAAATTGTTGTATAAATGATATCTTAGAAGAAATATTAGCAAGCTATTATGATTCATTTAAAACTAAAAATATAGTTCCTAATATTAACATATGTGAAAAAAAGATATATAGAAATATAGATAAAGATATGTTAATTAGAATTTTTGAAAATTTGATATCAAATATTATTAAATATAGTGATGGTAATTGTAGTATTACATTAAATGAAGATGGAAAAATGTCTTTTTCAAATAAAGCAAGTAAATTAGATGTAATAACAGTAAAAAGGATTTTTGATAGATACTACACTTTAGAAAATATGAAAAAATATTCAGGATTAGGACTTTCAATAGCAAAACAATTGGTTGAACTAAATGGAGGTACAATTACAGCAAAATATTTGAAAAATGAATTATATATTGAATTAATGTTTTAAAAAAGTAGAAATAACATTAACAATAAATACAAATTTTTACAAAAATTTTTCATTAAAAATACACATTAAATATAAAGTATGTTAAAATGAATATGCGATAGATATAAAATGTAAAATACAAATAGGAGGAGTAATGAAAGTACAAGACCTAAGAAAATTATTAGAAGAAACAGAAGACAAACTAACTATATTTGTCAGTTTAGAGACATTAAAGAAATACAGTTTTAGTAATGGGGATCTTTTAAATTTAATAAATGAATTTTTAACAGATGAAGAAAAATTAAAACTATTTGATTACTCGCATTTTCAACGATTAGATGAATGGATAAAAAGTAGCATACTTAAACAAATATCTGACCCAAATATGCAAGTTCAAATGCTATACAATGATAATACCAGAAATGCATTATCAACATATCAAATAATAGATATTATAAAAAATTTAGGTGATAATGAAAAAACTCAAATATTACAAGACAAAGATTTTTTAGAAAAAAGTAAAATTAAAGATTATGATATAAAAAATATAATTTCTACATTAGAAGATGAGGCAAAATTAGAATTACTAGAAGATGTAGAGTTTATTACAAATGGACTTGCTTTAAAAGATTATCAAATAACTGAATTGATAAAAGAAATAACTAGTGAAGAAAACAAAATAAAATTATTAGGTTCATATTCACTAGAAGCATATTCAAAAGTTGATATAATAAAAACATTAAATGATAATAACAAAATAGAGATAGTATTAAATGAAGAATTTGATAGATATTTTAAAATAGATATATTAACTTCATTAGATTCTGATAGTCTATATACATTTCTTTCACGACATAAAGAATTTTGCACAAAAAATAATATTCGACCATTTGAAATTATAAAAAAATTTAATACTGAAAATCAAAAAAAGTTTATAGAAAAATTGGAACAATCAAATTTAACTCAAGATGAAAAACTAGAAATTTATGCTATTTTAAAACAAGAGGTAAAAGATAGCATTAATGTATCTGAATTAAAAGAAGAATACAAAACAGCTATTTCTATGAAAACAAATGAATTTAATACAAACATTGTATTAGACCTAGATAGAAATTTAGAAGATTATAGAGGACTAGATAATTTAATAAAAGTACAACCGGAGATACTTACAGAAGAAGAAAAAACAAGATTATTACAACTATGTGATATTTGTCCTAATATGCAAGTAGTAAATCTATTAAATGATACAGTTGAAGAAGAATCAACTGCAACTGAATATAAAGATGCTGAAAAATGGATAACAGATCTAATTAATAATTTAAAACCTGAATATTCAGATATACAAAAACTTGCAGTAATAGATAATGCAATAGGTAGAAAAATCAGTTATAGTCCAGATTTTGATACAGAAGTATTTGATGCAGATGATTGTAGAGCCTTATGGAAAATAATTAGTTCAGGATATGGTGTATGTAATGGAGTTGCAAATGTAGAAAAATATATTTTAAAAAGAGTTGGCATAGAAAGTGAAATGATAAGTAGTGGAAAACATACTTTTTTAAGAATTAAAAATATAGAACTACCACTTGCAAATGGCGAAACAATAAAAGGAGATACTATAGTAGATCCAACTTGGAATTTAGCAGAACATAGATTTGGAGGTTATCCTAACAATTTCTGCATAAGTTATGAAGAAGCAAGAAAAAACGATATTGGTATAGATGGAAAAGACTATGAAAGCCATAGAAATGATGAAAAACTACAAGATGTAACATTAAGTTTAGAAGAGCAATGTTTAAGAAATTTATTTAAAAGTGTAGGATTAGCAGATGAACAAGGTCAATTTCCGATGAAAGATCTAGTAGAAAAATCAGAAATGTTGCATCAAATTTATGAAAATCAACCAAATGAAAACATAAAAAAACAATTTTTATTACTTTCTCAAGTTTGTCCTGAATTTGTAACTTGTCAAAATTCTACAATGGGTATATTAAGCAATATATTATTAAAAAATGAAAAGTTAAAATTTAGCAAGTGTGTAGTAAATAGAGTTTATAATAAAGAGGATAAAGAAAAAAGACCTAATTTATATGTATATATAGATTTAGATGAATTAGGAAAAAGATTTTATTATGCAGATAAATCTACAGGACAATTTGTACAATTATCACAAGAAGAATTTACACAACAATTTGAATGTTATCAAGAAGACTTAAATTTAAGTAAAGGAGTACGACCATGGGAAACAAAAGAACAATTCAAAGAGGAAATAGATTTATCTAAAAGCTCTGGAACAATAATTGCTAAGGAGGAAGAAGAAAGATGAATATTATAAAAAAAATAATTTTATTTTTAAAAAATATATTTATCATGCAAAATAAAACAAAAGCATTAGAAGAATCTAAACAAATTGAAGAATTAGATAGAAGAAATGAATTTATAAATACTGTAAAAATAAAGGTTAAAGAAAAGAAGCAAATTATTGAAACTCTAGTATGTGATGGAGATGGATTAGGAATACAAAAAAGTATAAAATTCTAAAAATATATTATTTATTAAAAATATTGCAAAAAATGTATGTAAATGATAAAATAGAACTGTTTCTATAATATATACCTATAACATAAATATGTATAAGGAGGGCTATATGAGGTGGCGGAAACTTTTTGACAAAATCAGTTTTGTTGGTAACAACAAAATAGAAGGTGCAACTCAAAACAGGTTTTTTCAATGGATAAGCGACTTAGAGGAGGAAGGAATATCAGTAGAAAATTTTGAGTATTTATTTAGTTTAAACAAAAATATTACATTTCCTATATCAGTAGAAGTGTTTTTTACACAATTACTTGTAGAAGATGCAAATGGTAAAAAATTTGAACTAAATTATAGTAACAAAGCAGATATAAGCCAGTTCTATATAACAGAAACTACTAACATGTTCGAAGTTGAAAGTACATATCGTTTAACACCTGAAGAAATCGAGATAATTGATGAAACATATACACCTAAAGGAAGTACTGTTTTAGATAATGAAAGAAAAGTACAATTTCATTATGATGAACAAGAAACTAGTGTAGAGTTACAAAAAGGATATGAGTATAAGTTACATATAAAATATCAATGTCAAGATCAAAATGTAAATGAAAAAGTTTTAAAATATCTTTGGAATTATGCTAACGATGATAGTAATGCTTTTAATGATGTATTATCAGTTTTTGCTTACATGTTACAAATTTTGAAAAGGTGCCACAACATATCAATTAAAACTTTCTATTCAGATGATGAAGAAAATGACATAATACCTTTGTCAAGAATAGATATGCATGAAAATGTAGTATTAAAGTATTTTTACACAAAAACAATAAAACAAACAATTACATGTTTATATCAAATGAAAATGTATATGTCAGTAAAATTATTCATGTCAATACAAATGAATAGATAAGAGAAATGGGACCCAATAAGGCCCCATTTTTATATAAATTAACTTGATAATAAAAATATTTTATGATACTATAACAAAAGGAAAGGACTAAAAAATGGAAGAAAAAATTAAAGTTTCAGACGAAGAAGCAATGAAAATAGTAATTGAAGAATCAAGAAAAAACAGACTAAATGAATATCAAAAAGGAGGACCTTTTGGAGCAATGATTGTAAAAGATGGACAAATCATTAGTGTTGCACATAATACAGTTATAGAAAGTATGGATGCAACAGCACATGCTGAAATAAATGCAATTAGATTAGCTTCAAAAAAACTAAAAACACATGATTTAAGTCAATGTAAACTATATACTAGTGCTGAGCCATGCCCAATGTGTTTATCAGCAATAATTTGGGCTAATATAAAAGAAGTATATTATGCTAACACGAAAGAAGATGCAGGAAAAATAGGATTTAGAGATGATATGATTTATGAATACATAAAAGGAAACAAAAAGGATTTAATTAATTTACATCAAATGAATAGAAAAGAAGCTATAAAAGTATTTGAAGAATTTGAAAAAATAACTAATAAAAAAATGTATTAAACAGAGGAGAAAAAAATGTGGTTTGTTTTTACAATAGCAACTCTATTAAGTTGGGGAATAGCAGATTTATTTTATAAAAAGGGAGCAGAACCAAAAGATAAATATAGCCATTTAAAAACTACTATGATAGTAGGTTTTGTAATGGGAATACATGCTATATGTATGTTATTATTTACAGATATGAATTATAATTTTGCAAATATATTAATATATTTGCCAGTATCAATGATGTATATATTATCAATGACAATTGGATATTTAGGGTTAAGATATTTAGAATTATCAATATCTTCTCCAATACAAAATTCATCAGGTGCAGTTGCCGCACTATTTTGTGTAATATTTTTACATCAAAAATTAGATACAATAAGTACTATTGCAGTACTATGTATAAGTATAGGAATATTTTTACTTGGAGTAATTGAAAAATCTAAACAGAGTAAATATGAAATAGGTTTTATTGCATTCATGTTTCCAATCATATATTGTGTAATAGATGCGTTAGGTACATTTTTTGATGCATATTATTTAGATAGTATAGAAAGTACACCATTAATAAATGTAACAGAATTAACTTTAGAAAATGTTGCAAATACATCTTACGAATTAACATTTTTGATATGTGCAATTTTAATATTTATTTTCTTAAAATTCATAAAAAAACAAAAAATTGTAGTAACAGAGCAAAAAGATAGAGTAGGAGCAGCTATTTTTGAAACAATGGGACAATTTACATATGTTTACGCATTAAGTGGAAATAGTGCAGTAGCAGTAGCTGTAATTTCAGCATATAGTATTGTTTCTATAATATTATCAAGAATATTTTTAAAAGAAAAACTTACAAAAAAACAATATGCTGTAATTGCATTAGTTATATTAGGAATTGTATTATTAGGAATTATGGACACATAAGTATAGGAGAAAATATTTAGAATGAAAAATAGAAAAAAAGAATTATTAATAATATTATTTGCTTTAATTATACAGACAATAATAATCATAATTTGTGGATTTGGTAAATCATATATACATATGGATGAAGCCTATTCACTTGGATTAGCAAGTTATGACAAAACAGAAATACAAAATAATGAAGATTTTTATGATAATTGGCATAATAAAGAATATTATGAAGATTATTTATCAGTGCAAGAAGATGAGTATGGAAAATACAGTCAAGTATATGAAAATCAAAAAAATGATGTTCACCCACCATTATATTATTTAATATTAAGAATTGCTATGGGATTTGGAAATCAGCATTTTTCTGTATGGCCTGGGATAATAATAAATATAGTTATATATTGGTTCATAACGATATTTATGTATTTAATATTACAAAAAATATTAAAAGATGAATCATATGTAAAAGAAAAATCAATTATATTAGCATTTATATCTTCAATAACATTGGCATCACTAACAAGTGCAATATATATAAGGATGTATGCATTATCTACATTAAATGTATTAATAATAACATTTTTACATATGAAACTATTAGAAAGTGAAAAGATAAATGTAAAATTACTTATTTGTATAAGTATATCAGCACTAATAGGTTCATTAACACATTATTATTACTTATTCTATTTAGCAATGTTATATATAATTTTTGTAATAAAATACATAAAAGAAAAACAATATAAAATGTTATTTTATTATACATTATCTATGGTAATAGCTGGAATATTTTCATTAATAATATTCCCATATTCAATACAACATATGTTTTTCGGGTATAGAGGTCAAGGTGTAATAAGTAAATTACTTAATGTACCAGAATTTTTAAAAAGCATTGTGCTATATATAGAAAAAACTAATAGATTCGCATTTAATAATTTATTATATATATTAATTTTAGCAATAATAATAATGTTAATATATAAAAAGATGAAAATAAAAGAAAATAATAAAGAAAAAGTAAGCAAATTTATAAAAATAATTATATTACCAACGCTATTTTACTTTATTCTAGTGGCAATAGCTTCACCATGGATAGAATTAAGATATATAATGCCAATAAGTGGATTAATGTTTGTATTAGTGATATACTATATATACTATTTATTAAAAAAGATATTCGATGAGAAAAAAAGTAATAAAATAATTATTATACTTTTTGTTATAATATTATTATCTCCGATAGTCTTTAAAATTGAACCAGAAGTATTATTTAGTGATAAAAGAGAAATTGTACAAAAACTTGGAAACGAGTTAAATATTCCAACGATATATTTATTTAATTCACAAAATAACAGATTTTTAGATGATATATTATTATTTTCTATTATAGATGAATCATATGTGGCAAAAGATTTGGAATACACAGAAGAAAACATACAAAAAATATTACAACAAAAAGATATTTCAAAAGGTATTATTATATTCTTAAACGAGGGACAAAAAAATGATGATATTTTAGAAGTAGTAAAAAGAGCAACTAATTTAAATAATTGTGAATATCTAAAAAGACTAAATGCTTGTGATGTATATTATTTAAATAATAAATAATATTAAAAAGAAAGGAATGATGTTTAATGCAAAAATCAAAAGTTTATTTCACAAAAGAAATAACGCCAGAAAGTTTAATCAAAATTTATGAAGCATTAGGAAAAGAATTAGAAGGAAAAGTAGCGGTAAAAATATCAACAGGAGAACCAGGTGGACACAATTTCCTAAATCCTAACTTGATTAAAGGATTAGTAAATAAACTAGATGGTACAATAGTAGAATGTAACACAGCATATGCAGGAAGAAGAAATACTACAGAAGAACATTGGAAAGCCATAAAAGAACATGGATTTATGGATATAGCAAAAGTTGATATTATGGATGAAGATGGAGATATGTCAATACCTGTAAAGAATGGTTTACATTTAAAAGGAAATTATGTTGGAGCACATTTAGCAAATTATGACTCAATGCTTATGTTATCACATTTCAAAGGACATGCTATGGGAGGATTTGGAGGAGCATTAAAAAATATGTCAATTGGAGTTGCTTCTTCAGCAGGAAAAACATGGATTCATACAGCAGGAAGTACAAAAGTTCCAAACGAATTATGGGGAAATTTGCCAAAGCAAGATTATTTCCTAGAATCAATGGCAGAAGCAGATGAATCAGTTATAAATTATATGAAAGGAAATATAGTTTATATTAATGTAATTAACAATATTTCAATTGATTGTGACTGTGATAATAACCCAGAAGCACCATGTATGGCTGATATTGGAATTACAGCATCACTTGATCCTGTAGCAATAGATAAAGCATGCCTAGATTTTATATATAATTCAGAAGATCCAGGAAAACAAAGACTAATTAATCGAATAGAAGAAAAACATGGAATTAGAACAGTAGAACATGCAGAAGAATTAGGAATAGGAACAACTAATTATGAATTAATAAGTATAGACTAAAAAAATAAATAATTAAATAAGGAGGATTAAAAATATGAAAGAAGAAAAAGGAATAACATTAATAGCACTAGTAGTAACAATTGTAGTATTATTAATATTAGCAGGAACATCAATTGCAATGTTAGCAGGAGATAATGGAATAATAGAACAAGCTAAAAACGCAAAAACAGAAACGACACATAAAGGTGTATATGAGGCAATAGAATTAAAAGCAGCAGAATATACTACAGAAAAACAAACAGGTAAATACACAAAAACATTAATAGATTATTTGACAGATAAAGAAATAATAAGTACAAAAGGAGGAATAGATGGATATATCATTAATGTAGAAAAATTAATGGGAGAAAAGCAAAGATATGGGAATGGAACTGATGGAAAAACAGATGTATATAAATTAGAAGAATCAACATCAGGTATGAGTTCATTGAAAAAAGTAGCTGATATAGGAGATCTAAAAATTGCAGAAGCATCAAAAAATAAAACATATAAAGTATTATATTGTGAAACAGAGGATAAGAAAATTGAAATTGGAATTATAGAAGAATCTGTACAAGAACCACCAAGAGAAAAAATAAGTTTTACAATTGGTGATGATGAATTCGAAGCAGAATCAGGGATGACATGGAATGATTGGGTTGGATCTAGTTATAAAAAAGAGGTAGAATATTCATATGGTCCTTATGAAATTACTGTAGATGTAAATGGACAGGTAAAACTTGTATCAAGAGGAGAAAATAGCAATTGGCATGGTTTTATTTATTTACAACCTGATTCTGCGGATAAAGTTATGGAAAAGGGAACAGATTATATTAAGGCTAATGGGCAATACATGATAACTCTTTATAATTAGATAAATAGGATTTTAAATTAATGTATAATAATTCTTTAATAATATATAAAAAAAATAAAAATATAATAAAAATAATAATTAATAAAATTAAAAATTTTGGAATTTTTAAAACAATTGTATTAGTGATATATGCAATAATTGTAGTAGTTATTGCATATAATCACGAAATTTGTGAAGATGAAGCACAAAGCTGGCTTATTGCAAGAGACTTAAACCCAATTCAAATTATAAATCAAATGAAATATGAAGGACATTCATTTCTATGGTATTATATATTATGGCCATTTGCACAATTAGGTTTTAAAGTAGAAATACAAAATTATATATCTTGTATTTTTGCAATATTAACAGTATATATTATACTAAAAAAAGCACCATTTAATAAAATATTAAAATTATTATTAATATTTAGTGGTGGTATGATATATTTTTATAGTGTTATGGCAAGACCTTATTGTATGATACCATTTTTGCTTGCATGTATATCTACATTATATAAAAATAAAAAGGAAAATCAATACATATATGCTTTTTTAGTTGGCTTATTAGCAAATACGCATTTAGTTATGCTTCCAACCTCAATGCTATTGGTTATAACTTTTTGGGGAGAAGAACTAATTATAAAACGAAAAAGTCAAACAAAAGAAAATAGAAAAAAATTAATAAAAAGTTTATTAATAGTTTTAATTATGATTAGTATATATGGGTTAATTGTAGTTTCTACATTAAACAATTGCATGATTTTGCCAAACTTTAATAAAACAGATAAATTAACAAGTATAGAAAATGTTTGTAATTTGATAAAAGAGGCTTATACAAAGACTGTGAAATTATTATATGGAGCAAATAAAGTTCCAAATTATTATAATTTATTAGTAACTTTGGTAGTTTTACTATGTATAATTGGAACGAAAAATAATTGGAAACAAGGAATAATATTTTGGAGTCAATTAATTTTTACATTTTTGATACATACTTTAGTTTGGATTACTACAGCTACACGAGTTTTAATAGTTATATATACTTTAATGTTTTGGTTATGGAATTATATGGAAGATAATCAATATAAGAATAAGCCTAGAAGAAATTTATACATAGAAGTAGCATTAGTAGTTTTAATCATTATGTCAACACCAAATACATATGTACTTGCATATCAAGATATCACAGGTAACTTTTCAACAGGAAAAGTTACAGCAGAATATATAGAAGATAATATTCCAGAAAATACATGTTTTATATACTTATATAATGAATTTCAACAATCTATTATAGCATATATGAATAAAGATGAATATAAATTTTATATGCCTAATTTAGAAAAATTTGTAACTTATAATACATGGAATAATGAATGGAATAAAATGAGTACTAAGTCACAAATAATTGAATCAATTGAAAAACTAAAAATGCAATATAAAGATGTATATATATTAAATGTTATGCCAACAAAATTAAATATAGATTATGACATACAACTTATTTACCAATCGCAAGACAAACAAATAAAAAATATTTATTCAAAAAGTGAAAAATATTATATTTATAAAATTAATAAAAAATAAAATATATTAAATAAAGAAAATATGTAAAAACTACTGACAAAATAAAAAAATAAATGTATAATAAACATGAGGTGATAAAATGGAAAAGGAAAGTTGTTTAAATGAGGTAACATATCCATTGTCAAAAAAATATGAAATAATTCAATGGGTTGTATTAAGTATTTGCATATTTTTAATCCCAATGATAGTTCCAAAATTATTAATTGCAGCATTTGGAACAACCAGTTGGATAGCAACACATTCACAATATGTAGTAGGTACAATTGTAAATACAGTATTAATTACAACAGCTATTAATGTAAAAGGATGGAAGCAAATAGCAGGAATAATAACTTTACCAAGTATATCTGCTATGGGTAGTGGATTAATATTTAAAACAGCTAGTATATATACAGTATATATGATACCAGCAATTTGGATAGGAAATTTTACTTTTGTTTATTTATATAGAAAATTATTTGTACAAAAGAAAATTAATTATATATTAACATCTATAGTTTCTATAATATTAAAAGCTACAATTATATACTTCTGCTTTAGAGCATTAACATTAGTTTCAATTATTCCAAACACAGGAAAAATATTTACAGCATTAAGTGTTTCAATGGGAATGACTCAAATAATTACAGCAAGTATAGCAGCTGTTATAGGTGCTGGAATTAGTATGATATATGCTAATAAAAAACAATAATAGTATATAGTAAAAAACAAAATGATATATAGCAATGCTATATATCATTTTGACAATTATAAGTTTACTAAAAGTGGGGAAATAATGAAAATAAAAGAATTTATAATAAAAAATGTCAAATGGATCATATTATTTATATGTGTAATCTTAACAATTTCAATTGTAGAAAATATATTAGATGAAGAAATAATGACATTTGATGTAAAAGGATATCAATTAGTATCAAAATATTTAATATCTGATTTTGCAACACCTATAGCAAAAAATATTACTAACTTTGGAGGAGCAATATTTTTAATAGTATTAGCAACAATTATTTTAATATCAATAAAAGATAAAAAAGATGGATTATACATATGGATTAATTTAGGAATAGCAACATTATTAAATCAAATATTGAAATATATAGTGCAAAGACCTAGACCAACTGAATTTAGAATAATAGATGAAAGAGGTTATAGTTTTCCATCTGGACATTCAATGGTAAGTATGGCATTTTACGGATTTATAATATATTTATTATACAAAAAAGTTAAAAACAAATATTTAAAATGGAGCTTAATAGTAATTTTAAGTGTATTAATAGGAATGATAGGTATGAGTAGGATATATTTAGGAGTACATTATACCAGTGATGTAATTGCAGGATTTTTAATATCAGTATCTTATTTAATAATTTTTACAAGTATAATAAAAAATTTAGAAATAAGTCTTGAAAAATAGCAAAAAAAGTGTTATTATAGAAATATGTTTTAAATAGATTAAAAAAAAACCAATTTTGGCATTTTTTAATCTATTTTTTTAATTTTAGGAGGTAAAAATGAACACAAAATATGTATTTGTAACAGGAGGAGTAGTATCTGGATTAGGAAAAGGAATAACAGCAGCATCATTAGGAAGATTATTAAAAAATAGAGGATACAAAGTAACAATTCAAAAATTTGATCCTTATATAAATGTTGATCCAGGAACAATGAGCCCATATGAACATGGAGAAGTTTATGTAACAGATGATGGAGCAGAAACAGATTTAGATTTAGGTCATTATGAGAGATTCATTGATGAAAATTTAACACAGAACTCAAGTGTAACAATGGGAAAAATATATTCAAATGTTATAGAAAAAGAAAGAAAAGGAGACTACTTGGGAAAAACGGTACAAGTAATACCACATATAACAAATGAAATAAAAGAAAAAATATATAGTTTCGAAAATACTGATACAGATATAGTCATTACAGAAGTGGGAGGAACAGTAGGAGATATAGAAGGACTATCAATAATAGAAGCAATAAGACAAGTAGGATTAGAAAAAAATTCAGAAGATGTAATATATATACACGTTACATTACTACCATACATATTTGGTTCAAATGAAATAAAATCAAAACCAACTCAACACTCTGTAAAAGAATTACAAAGTTTGGGTATAAAGCCAGACATATTAGTATGTAGAACAGAACAAGACATACCAGATAACATCAGAGATAAATTGGCTCTATTTTGTAATGTGAGAAAAACAAGTGTAATACAAAACAAAACAGCAGATAATTTATATGCAGTACCATTAATGCTAGAAGAAGAAGGATTGGCAAGAGAAGTATGTAATCACTTGAAATTAGATAAATATGTTCCAGATAATAGTGAATGGCAAGAAATGATAAATAATATAAGAAAGATAGGAAAAGAAACAGTAAATATTGCAATAGTTGGTAAATACGTAAAATTAGAAGATTCATATTTATCTGTAATAGAAAGTCTACATCATGCAGGATTTGCCAATAAAGTAAAAGTAAATATAAAATTAATAGACTCTGAAACAATAAATGCAGAAACAGTAAAAGAAAAATTATCTGGACTAAATGGAATAATAGTTCCTGGAGGATTTGGAAATAGAGGAATAGAAGGAAAAATAGAAACAATAAAATATGCTAGAGAAAATAATATACCATTTTTAGGTATATGTTTAGGAATGCAAATGGCAGTAGTAGAATTTGCAAGAAATGTATTAGGATTAAAAGATGCAAATTCAGCAGAATTTAGTAGAACAACACAAAATCCAGTAATACATATAATGGAAGAGCAAAAATCAATATATAAAAAAGGTGGAACTATGAGGCTAGGTGCATATCCATGTATAATAAAAGATAATACTCTTGCAAGAAAATTATATGGAACTGAAAAAATTTCAGAAAGGCATAGACATAGATATGAATATAATAATGATTATAAAGAAAGATTAGAAAAAGCAGGTCTAATATGTTCAGGAACATCACCAGATGGAAGGTTAGTCGAAATAGTAGAATATAAAGATCATCCATATTTTATTGCAGGACAATTCCATCCAGAATTAAAATCAAGACCTAATAAACCATCACCACTATTTGTAGGATTAGTAGAAGCAGCAAAAAAACAAGCAAAATAGTAATAAAAAGAAACATTATGAATTAATGTTTCTTTTTTTGTGCACAAAGAATTAATTCTAATTTTTGGTTCTAAATATAAACCCTACAGCATAGAATAAATTGAACGTAATTGTGAATATTATGTGAAAATTTAATAAAGGTATTGACAATATAGTAAAAAGGGTATATATTATTAGCAGTCAAACACAAAGAGTGCTAAAAAGGAGGAATAAAAAATGATAAAACCATTATCAGACAGAGTATTAGTAAAAATGAAAGAAAGTGAAGAAACAACCAAGAGTGGAATAATCTTGGCAAGTAATGCAAAAGAAAAACCACAAATAGCAGAAGTAATTGAAGTTGGACCAGGAAGATTAGTAGATGGAAAAAGAGAACCAATGGAAATAAAAAAAGGCAACAAAGTATATGTAAGTAAATATGCTGGTACAGAGGTAAAATATGAAGGACAAGAATATATTATATTAAAAGAAGAAGACATACTAGCAATAGTAGACTAAAATTGAAAGGAGAATAGTAAAATGGCAAAACAAATAAAATTTGGCGAAGATGCCAGAAAATCATTATTAGAAGGTGTCAATAAATTAGCAGACACAGTAAAAGTAACATTAGGTCCAAAAGGAAGAAATGTTGTATTAGATAAAAGTTTTGGAGCACCATTAATAACAAATGATGGTGTAACAATAGCAAAAGAAATCGAATTAGAAGACAAATATGAAAACATGGGAGCAAGATTAGTAAAAGAAGTATCAACAAAAACAAATGATGTTGCAGGAGATGGAACAACAACAGCAACAGTATTAGCACAAGCAATGATAAAAGAAGGAGTAAAAAATGTTGCTGCTGGTGCAGATCCTATGGCAATTAAAAGAGGAATTGAGAAAGCTGTTAATGTAGCAGTAAAAGAATTAAAAGAAATAACTTCACCAGTAAATGGAAAAGAAGATATTGCGAGAGTTGCAAGTATATCAGCAAATAATACAGAAATAGGAGAATTAATTGCAGATGCAATGGAAAAAGTTTCAAAAGATGGAGTAATAACCATTGAAGAATCAAAAACATCAAATACAGAACTAAATGTAGTAGAAGGAATGCAATTTGATAAAGGATATGTTTCTCCATATATGGTAACAGATACAGAAAAAATGGAGGCAATTTTAGATAATCCATACATATTAATAACAGATAGAAAAATTAGTAACATACAAGAAATATTGCCATTATTAGAAAATCTAATGCAATCATCAGGAAAATTAGTAATAATATGTGATGATATTGAAAGTGAGGCATTATCAACATTGATATTAAACAAATTAAGAGGAGTTTTAAATGTTGTAGCAGTAAAAGCACCTGGATTTGGAGATAAGAGAAAAGCAATGTTAGAAGATATTGCAATTTTAACAGGTGGAGAAGTAATTTCTCAAGATTTAGGAATGGAATTAAAAGACACAGATATATCACAATTAGGTAGAGCAAAACAAGTTAAGGTTCAAAAAGAAAATACTATTATAGTAGATGGATCTGGAAATAAAGATGCTATAACAGCAAGAGTAAAACAAATAAAAGCACAATTAGAAGAAACAAAGAGTGAATATGATAAAGAAAACTTACAAGAAAGACTAGCTAAAATAGCTGGAGGAGTTGCTGTAATAGGAGTTGGAGCAGCTACAGAAGTAGAAATGAAAGATAAAAAATTAAGAATAGAAGATGCACTATCAGCAACAAAAGCTGCAGTAGAAGAAGGAATAGTAGCTGGTGGAGGAACAGCATATGTAAATATTATATCAGCTGTAGAAAAAGCAACAAGTTCTCTAAATAATGGTGAAAAATTAGGAGCAGAAATAGTATTAAAAGCATTAGAAGAACCAGTAAAACAAATTGCAAGAAATGCAGGGCTTGAACCAGCAGTAATATTAGAAAATGTAAAAAAAGCAGCAGATGGATTTGGATTTGATGCAGATAAAGAACAATATGTTGATATGAAAAAAGTTGGAATTGTAGATCCAACAAAAGTTACAAGAAGTGCATTACAAAATGCAGCTTCAGTAGCAGCAATGGTACTAACAACAGAAAGTTTAGTAACAGATGTTCCAGAACCAAAAGGATGTAGTCATGAGCATGAAATGGATAATGGAATGGGTGGAATGTATTAAAATTATATAAAAAAGGTGGAATGAGAGATATAAACTCTAATTCCTCCTTTTTTGTGTATCATTATGAAAAAGAAATAGCAGAATATAGTATGAAAATATGGGAAAAAACTGCTGATATAGAAATAGATCAGGGAATTGTAATTTCGCCCTTAATAAGAAATATAGATAATTTTGAGGCTTGGTCAGATGTAAGACCATTCTATATTAACATTATTAATGAATGGGTGGTATTAGTTGGAGAAAAAAACTAGTAAAGAATTTGCATTATATAGATTAGAAAGAGCCAAAGAAGAGTATGAAACAGCAGAATTTTATATAATAGAAACTGCAAAAGAATTAATTGAACTAGTAGAAAAATACATAAATAGAATTTAATACTATTTGAATTTATAAATAAGTTCAAGGTCATTTGATACAATAAAAGTGTAATAGTTAATTACAATAAAGTAATTGATTATTACACTTTTTTATCATTAATTCTTTTACTTAAAAAAATATTATAAAACTACTATACCAATAAATATCAATAAAATCAAGAGATTTAAAAAATTTTTTCTGTAGTTTTTTAGAAATATAAAATATTTGAAAGTATTAGAATTAAAAGATTTAAAGAAAATTTAAAATCTTTAAGTAAAAGAATTAATGATAAAAATGGAGGAGGAAAATGCAAAAGATGATAAAAGAAAAAGGAATAACACTAATAGCATTAATAGTAACAATAGTGGTATTATTAATATTAGCAGGAGTAAGTATATCACTATTAACAGGAGAAAATGGAATAATAGGTCATGCAAAAAAAGCAAAATTCATAACAGAAATAGAAGAAATACAAGAAAAAATCAACTTAAAGGAATTAGAAGAAGAAGATGTAAAGTTTGGAACAGTAAATGGAATATTAGGAAAAGCAAGTAGCTATAATGAAAAATTAGTAGTAGAAAATGGAAAGTTAGCATATAATCCAGAAAAAATAACAGAAGAAGAAAAGAAATGGTTAGAAGAGATAGGAATAGTAGCAAAAAGTAACTACTATTTAATAATGATGGAAAACACAAAAGCAAAATATACAGGACAAACGAATATAGGAACAATAGAAGAATTTAAAAATCTAGTAAATAGCGGAAACTTTAATTATGATATAGCATACATAATAGAAAATATAACAATACAAGAAGAAAATTGGACACCAATAGGAAATACTGAAGGAAATAAATTTACAAAAACATTAGAGGGAAATAATTATATTATAAAAGGATTAAAAATAGATAGAGCAAGTGATAATCAAGGACTATTTGGATATAATGCAGGAAATATAAAAGATATAATAATAGAGAATGCAAACATAAAAGGAAAAAATTATGTAGGAGGACTAGTAGGAAGAGAGCAAGGAGGAACAATAGAAAATATAGAGATAAGTGAAGGAACAATAACTGGTAACTATTGTGTAGGAGGAATAATAGGTAGAGGAGAAAATACAACTATTGACCATTGTAGTAATAATGGAGTTATAATAGGAAATGGAAATGATGTAGCTGATGTCAACGGTATGTATCACGCAGAGGTTGGAGGCATAGCAGGTGGGGTAAATCCAGGTAAAATAAAAAACTGTCATAATCATAATACAGTAAAATCTACCAGGGGAATATGTATAGGAGGAATTACAGGTTCAGCATATAATAAAAGTTTAATATATGAATGTTATAATGAAGGAACAATAGGTGCTTTACAAAAAGATATTCAAGAGCAAAATATTGGAGGAATATGTGGAGACATTCGGAAATAGTACAGTTTCAAGTTGTTTCAATATAGGAGAAGTAAACGGACAAGGCAATATTGGAGGAATAGTAGGAATACAAGGAACTAATTCAACGACATTGATAGAGAACTGCTATAATACAGGAGAAATAACTTCAATAATGGGAAATATAGGAGGAATAAGCTATGTAAATGGCAATACAACAGGAAGTGAAATAAAAAATAGTTATAATGTAGGAGAAGTTACAGTATCAGAAAAGACTAATAGCAATATTCGGAGGAATTGTAGGAACAACAAATGAAGCCAAAACAACGGTAACAAATTGTTATTACTTAGAAGGAACATGTGAAGGTGGAATAAATTTAAAAGATAATGCAGGAACAATAAAAAAGAAAGAAGGAGAAATGAAAACAAAACAATTTGTAGAAGATTTAAATAAAGGAAACAAAGAAAAAATATGGGTAGAAGGTGGAAATAATAAATATCCAAAATTGAATTGGTAATAATCAAAAAATAATAAAAATTTACATTTTATTTTTATAAATTGTTTTAGATATTTGTTAAAAAACTTGATTTTTAGAGTAAATTAAAGTATAATCATATACGAAAAAATATGCGACTTTGAAGGAGAAAGAATAGATGAAAGCAATAGAAATAAGAAATAAATATTTGAATTTTTTTAAAAATCATGGACATGTTGTAATTCCATCAGCACCATTAATACCTGAAAATGATCCATCAGTATTATTTACAACAGCAGGAATGCAACCATTAGTACCATATTTATTAGGTGAAACACATCCAGCAGGAAAAAGATTAACAGATTTTCAAAAATGTTTAAGAACAAATGATATTGAAGAAGTAGGAGACAACAGACACTTAACATATTTTGAAATGTTAGGAAATTGGTCATTAGGAGATTATTTTAAAGAAGAATCAATACAAATGAGTTTTGATTTTTTAACAAAAGAACTAAATATACCAATAGAAAAATTATCTGTAACATGTTTTGCTGGTGATAAAGATTGCCCAAGAGATGAAGTTACAGCAAATTGTTGGAAAAAAGCAGGAATTCCAGTTGAAAGAATATACTATTTTGGAAAAGATGATAACTGGTGGATAGCAGGAGAAGATGGACCATGTGGTCCAGATACAGAAATGTTTTATGATACAGGAAAGCCAAAGTGCTCAGAAAATTGTAATCCTTCATGTGGATGTGGAAAATATGTTGAAATTTGGAACAATGTATTTATGGAATATTTTAAAGGAAAAGATGGAAAATATATTAAGTTAAAACAACATAATGTAGATACTGGACTTGGATTAGAAAGAATGACGATGTTATTAGAAGGAAAAGAAACACCTTTTGAAACTGAGTTATTTGCACCAGTAATGGAAAAATTACAGGAATTACAAAAAATAGATGATATTGCAAGTAGAAGAATAATAGCAGAACATTTACGTGCAAGTATAATGATTATATGTGATGGAGGAAGACCAAGTAATATAGATAGAGGGTATATTTTAAGAAGATTAATACGTAGAACAATTAGACATATGAATAAATTACAAATATCTTTAGATGAGTTATCAACATTAATAGATATAAATGTGGATAATCTAAAAGAAATGTATCCAGCATTAGAAAAAAATAGAGAAACAATAAAAACAGTTATTATAGAAGAAAAAGACAAATTTGTTAAGACATTAACAAAAGGAGAAAAAGAATTTGCGAAAGAAATGGAATTTGCAAAACAACAAAATAAAAAAGTTATTGATGGAAAAGTAGTATTTAAGTTATATGATACATATGGATTTCCACCAGAAGTAACAGAAGACTTGGCAAATGAAAATGGAATGCAAATAGACAAAAAAGAATTTGAAAGATTGTTTAAAGAACATCAAGAAAAGTCAAGACAAGGTGCAGAACAAAAATTTAAAGGAGGACTTGCATCTACAGGAGAAATGGAAACAAAATATCATACAGCAACACATCTTTTAAATGCAGCATTAAAGCAAATATTAGGTCCACATGTACATCAAAGAGGAAGTAATATAACAGCAGAAAGAATGAGATTTGATTTTTCACATGATAGCAAAATGACAGAAGAAGAAAAACAAAAAACAGAAGAATTAGTAAATAAATGGATTGCAGAAGCAATTCCAGTAGAACATATGGAAATGAAAAAAGAAGATGCAATAAAAATGGGAGCAGAAGCAATGTTTATAGAAAAATATGGAGATATTGTATCTGTATATAAAATAGGAGATAAATCTTTAGAATTATGTGGAGGACCTCATGTTTCAAATACTTCAGAATTAGGACATTTTAAAATAAAGAAAGAAGAATCAAGTTCATCAGGAGTTAGAAGAATAAAAGCAGTATTAGAATAAGGAGGATACTATGGAAGAATGTATATTTTGTAAAATAATAAAAGGAGAAATACCATCAAGTAAGGTCTACGAAGATGAAGAAATACTTGCATTTAATGACATAAATCCAGCAGCACCAATTCATATATTAGTTATACCAAAAAAACATATTGCTTCACTTGCTGAAATGAATGATGGAGAAGAAAAAATAATAAGTAAAATATATAAAGTAATAAATAAGATAGCAGAAAAACAAGGCTTTAAAGAAAAAGGATATAGAGTAATAGTAAATTGTGGAAAAGATGGAGGACAAGAGGTTCAACATTTGCATTTCCATTTACTAGCTGGAACACAATTAGGAGAAAAAATAGTATAAATACTACCAATTTTATTTAAAATATGTTATAATAAATATATATGGATAAAATGGAGGTATATATTATGAATAGTAAATATAGTAATATATTAACAATATTATTAATAGTAGTAATAATAGCAATAGTAGGAATAATTGGATTCTTAGGATATAGATATTATAGAAGTGTTACAATAAAAAATCAGGCAGAAGACTTTGTTGATACATTTGTAGACTCTAGTGCAGATGATAATAATAATAAAGATAATGTAGAAACACCTGATAATATGTTTGATGGAGTAGAGCAGGGAACAAATAATAATGGTAATTCAATTGGTGGAGCTGTACAAAAATTTAATAACTTTTTAGTATCAGGAAGTATAGAAATACCAGCTACAAATGTAAAATTACCAATACTTGCAAGTTCAGAATTATCAAGATCAGCATTAGAAACATCAGTAGTAGAAATATATGGTAGTGGATTAAATCAAGTAGGAAATACAACAATAGCAGGACATAACTATAGAAATGGAATGTTTTTCTCAAACAATAAAAAATTAAATGTAGGAGATAAAATATATATTACAGACCTTACAGGACAACGACTATCATATACAATTTATAATAAATATCAAGCAGCTGAAAATGAATCAGATTATATGACAAGAGATACACAAGGTGCAATTGAAATATCATTATCAACTTGTACAGATGACAGTAAAGCTAGATTAATAATTTGGGCAAAAGCAGATGTATAGAATATATAATAGAAAGTTGCTCTATATAATATTAATAGGGCAACTTTTTGTATTTGCAAAAAGTGAAAGGAATTAGATAAATGGATAAGAAACAAGCAGAAAAAAGAATAAAAGAACTTAGAGAAAAGACAGAATATTATGCAAAAAAGTATTATGATGAAGATAAACCAGTAATATCAGATTTTGAATATGATATGCTTATGTTAGAATTAAGATCATTAGAAAGTCAATTTCCTGATTTAATAAGTCCAACATCTTTAACTCAAAAAGTAGGAGGAACTGTAAAAGAGGGGTTTCAAAAAGTAGAACATGAAGTTCCTTTACAAAGTTTACAAGATGTTTTTAATTTTGAAGAAATAGAGGCATTTGAAGAAAGAGTTCAAAAACAAGCAATAGAAAGTAAAATAGAAAAACCATTATATGTAGTAGAAACTAAAATTGATGGATTATCAGCAGCATTAGAATATGTAGAAGGAAAATTAGTAAGAGGAGCAACTAGAGGAAATGGACTAGTAGGAGAAGATGTTACTGAAAATTTAAAAACAATAAAAACAATTCCTAAAGAATTACCTGAAAAGATAAATATAACAGTAAGAGGAGAAGTATTTATATCAAAATCAGACTTTGAAAAAATGAACCAAGAAAGAGAAGAAAATGAAGAAGAATTATTTGCAAATGCTCGTAATGCAGCAGCAGGTTCATTAAGACAGTTAGATAGTAATATTACAAAAACTAGACCTTTAGATATATATATATTTAATGTTCAAAAAATAGAAGGAAAGGAATTTAATTCACATTTTGAAGAATTAGAATTTTTAAAAAAGATAGGATTTAATGTTAATCCTGTTTGTATATTATGTAAAAATAATAAAGAAATATTAAATGCAATAAATAAAATTGGTGAAGATAGAGGAAAATTAACATTTGGAATAGATGGAGCGGTTGTCAAAGTAGATAATTTACAATTAAGAAAAATATTAGGAACTACAAGTAAAGTTCCTAAATGGGCAATTGCATATAAATATCCACCAGAAAAAAAAGAAACCAAATTAAAAGATATTATATTTCAAGTTGGTAGAACTGGAGTAATTACACCAATGGCAATACTAGAACCAGTTAAACTTGCAGGTTCAACTATTTCTAAAACAACACTTCACAATGAAGATTTTGTAAAAGAAAAAGATTTAAAAATAGGAGATACTGTAATAATTCAAAAAGCTGGAGATGTTATCCCAGAAATTGTAGAAGTAGTAAAAAGTAAAAGAGATGGAACAGAAAAAGATTTTGAAATGCCAAGAAAATGCCCAGTATGTGGAGCAGAAGCAATTAGAGAAGAAGGAGAATCAGCAGTAAGATGTACAGGAATTGAGTGCCCAGCAAAGTTAAATAGAAATTTAGTTCATTTTGTATCAAGAGAAGCAATGGATATAGATGGACTTGGAGAAAATATAATTGGTGTATTGCTTGAAAAAAAGATGATATCAAATATTGCAGATATATATTCTCTAACATTTGAAGATTTTGCATCATTAAAGAAAAATGGAAAGAAATTTGCTCAAAACTTAATTGACAGTATTAATAAAAGTAAAGAAAATGATTTATATAGATTAATAACAGCACTTGGAATTAGGCATGTAGGAGTAAAAGCTGCAAAGGTTTTAGCAAAAAAATTTGAAAATATAGACAATCTATCTTTAGCTACAGAAGAAGAATTGAGCCAAATAGAAGATATTGGACCAATAGTAGCAAATAGTATAAGAGAATTTTTTATGCAAGAGCAAACACAAGATTTAATTTCAAGATTAAAAAATGCAGGAGTAAATACCTATAGAATAAAAGATGAAGAAGAAGATAATAGATTTGAAGGAAAAATATTTGTATTAACAGGAAGCCTTGATAAATATTCAAGAGATGAAGCATCTCAAATTATAGAAAAATTTGGAGGAAAGACTTCAAGTTCTGTATCAAAAAAGACAAGCTATGTTCTTGCAGGAGAAGATGCAGGAAGTAAATTAACAAAGGCACAAAATTTAGGTGTAACAATTATTTCAGAAGCAGAATTTGATGAAATGTGTAAATAGAAAGGAATTAATAGTTATGGATGGATATACTTTTGAAGATATGTGGTTAGATTTAAAAAATGGGTATCAAATATATTATACTTATGTAAGAAATAGATATGTTTTATTTAAAACAGCTAAAAATTGTTATACTCAAAAACTATTGTCTTCTGATCATAAAAATCCGCAACCTAAAATGACAATGTTAACACTAAAAAGAGTAAAAGAAATGTTTCCTTACATGGAAGATATTGAATACAAAATAGGAATACAGGGAATAGATGAAGATAATAATTAAATTTCTAAATTATAAAAATAGAGGTAATTGAAATGGAAATAATAAATGGAAAAACTCTAGCACAGGAAATCAGAGAAAAATTAAAAATAGAATGTGATGAATTAAAAATAAAAGGAATAAAACCTAAACTTGCAGTAATAATGGTAGGAGAAGATAAAGCATCAAAAGTATATGTAAAAAATAAAAGCAAGGCATGTAATGAAATAGGAATAGAATTTGAAGAACATTTATTAAGTGCAGATATAACTCAAGATGAGTTAATATCGCTAATAAAAAAACTAAATACTGATAGTACAATACATGGAATATTATTACAAAGTCCAATTCCAAAGAATTTAGATATAAACGAGGCATTTAGAACGATAACTCCAGAAAAAGATGTAGATGGATTTAATCCAATAAATGTTGGAAAATTATGCTTAAATCAAGATACATTTGTATCATGCACACCATATGGTATTATGAAAATGTTTGAAAAATATAATATAGATTTAGAAGGAAAAGATGTAGTAATAATAGGAAGAAGCAATATAGTAGGAAAACCATTAATACAATGTTGTTTAAATAAAAATGCAACAGTTACAGTATGTCATTCAAAAACAAAAAATTTAAAAGAGCATACAAAAAATGCAGATGTACTTATAGTAGCAATAGGTAAACCAAAATTTGTAACAGAAGATATGGTAAAAGAAAATGCAGTTATAATAGATGTAGGAATAAATAGAGGAGAAGATGGTAAATTAACAGGTGATGTTGATTTTGAAAATGTAAGTAAAAAAGCAAGTTATATTACTCCGGTTCCAGGTGGGGTTGGACCAATGACAATAGCTATGCTTATGAATAATGTTATAAAAGCAAGTTCAAATTAAAATAAAAAAGGGGGCAATGTGTTTTTACATATTGTCTTTTTTTGTAGAAAGAGAGGAAACATGCAAATAGAAGAAATATCAATTGAAAATGAATATTATCCTATTCAACTAAAAAATATATATGATCCTCCTTTAAAACTATATGTTTTAGGAGATAAGAAAATATTAAAACAAAATGGAATTGCTATTGTTGGAACAAGAAAAGCAACAGCATATGGAAAAATGGTATCAATGAAAATTTCAAAAGAGTTAACAATAAATGGAGTTAATATAATAAGCGGATTAGCTATAGGAATAGATACATATGCACATCTAGGAAATATCTCTGCCCAAACCAATGAAAAAAATATTGGGAAAACAATAGCAGTATTAGGAAGCGGAATAGATGAAATATATCCAAAAGAAAATATAGAATTAGCAAGAAAAATAATAAAAACAGGAGGGTGCATAATATCAGAATATCCTAAAGGAACAAAACCGGAGAAAAATAATTTTCCAAAAAGAAATAGAATAATTAGTGGATTATCTAAAGGAATTTTAGTAGTAGAAGCTGGTATAAAAAGTGGAGCATTAATAACAGCTGATTTTGGATTAGAACAAGGTAAAGAAATTTTTGCTGTTCCAGGAGATATTAATAAAACGGAGAGCAGAGGTAGTAATGAGCTAATAAAAGATGGAGCTAAATTAGTGTTTTCAGCAAAAGAAATACTAGAGGAAATTTAGCAAAAAACTTGAAATTAAATTATAATATGTTATACTAAAAATAGTTCGAAAAGAGAGGATATGGTACAAATGAAAGATAACAAATCTGAAAAATTACTAGAATTAATACAAAAAATAAAAGTTACAGAAGAAAATAAAGATGATATAGAAAAAATGAAAAAACTTTTAAAACAAGAAAAATATCAAGAAATACTAGAAATATTAAAAAAAGTAAATCAAGCAGAAAAGGCAAATGAATCATATTTAGAAGAAAACGAACTTTACGAAGAAGATGATGAAGAATATGAAGAAGAAAAAACATTTGAAAAACCTAAATATGATAATGCTTATGAAGAAAATTATTTAGAAGATTTTAATGAAAGTGATCTAGATTTTCATGAAGAAGAAATTGTTTCACAAAATATATATCCAAAAGAATTATCTAATGAAAAACTAGAAGAAGAATATATAAGTTTATTATTAGCAAATCCAAAAGCAATTTCTATGTATTATATAGAATATAAAGATAATTTCTTTGAAAATGCAGAAATGCTAAATTTATATAAAAGTATATTATTTACAGAAGGCGAATCATTTGCACCTCAAATAGCAAAAGACAATTATAATTTTGCAAAAGAAACATCTAAAACTTATGAAGAAAAGAAAAAATATAAAGAAATGGCAGAAAAAGGACAACATAATTTTGAAAAAACTTATGTTGAATTACGAAAATTATTTGAAATAAGAAAAAACTATATTAGAAGTCCAATAAAGGAAATTCAAAATAGAATTATAGATATATTAAAATATGAACTATATGATAAAATGACAATACAAGAGGTAAAAGATGCAATTGATCAGATAATGGCAACTGAAAAATTTAAAAGAGCAGTATTAAATAATAAATTAACTGACTTCCTAATAACAGGAGATAATAATCTTACAACAGGTTTAGAATTACCATTTCCAATATTAAGTAAAGTATTCAAAGGTGTAAGAAAAGGCGAAACAATGTCATATGCAATGCCATCAAACTCTGGAAAAAGTAGGTTTACTATAAATTTAGCAGCACATATAGCATTTTTGGAAAATAAGAAAGTTCTAATAATTTCAAATGAAATGTCAGAAGAAAAAATGAGATTATGTTTAATAACCACAGTATTAAATAATAAGAAAATGCAAAAATTACATGGACAAGTACTAACAAAAACAGAAGGTGAAATATTAGAATTCAAATTTAGACCAGATAAAGGCATAAAAGTAAAAACTGATGCAGATGGTTTCGTACTAAAAGAAAAAAATGAAAAGCAAAAAGACTTTGCTAAAAGATTATTAGAAGTATCAAATGAATTTAGACAAACAATAGAAGTAACAAAATGGATAGATAATCAAATAAAAAATTCAATTTACTTTGTAAATATAACAAATCATACAAATGATGAATTAGAAAAAGTAATATTAAATTATTATTACAAAGAAAAAATGGAATATGTTTTTTATGACACATTAAAAACAGATACAGAAAATATTGGCAATGGAGAAGAATTAAAAAAGACAGCAACTATATTATCTAATTTAGCACAAAATTTGAATATATTTATTGCTTCATCACTACAATTAGCAGAAAGTAACACATTACCAATAAACTTAAATATAAATGATTTAGCTGTAAGCAGAACAGTAAAGGAAGTTTTAGATACCTTATGCTTAATGAAACAAATTCATAATGAAGATTTAGATAAATATGAATATTCATTAGAAGAAGTAGATACAAAATTTTTCGATTTAGAAAAATTTAAAGATCCAGATGTAAGATATTATGCATGTGTAGTAGATAAAAACAGAGCAGGTGCAAAACCTAAAGTCTTATTCAGACTAAACCTAGCATATAACATGTGGGAAGAATTAGGATATCTAAGGTTGAAATAAAACAAATAAGTTCTAACCATGAAAACCCCCGAATACAATTAAACAAAAGTATTCAATATGGGGGTTTTCATAATGAAAAGAAAATCAATAGAAGAACGTGCCATAGATTTAGCACAGTATATTATAGATTCAAAAGATACAGTTAGAGGGGCAGCTAAAAAATTTAACATAAGCAAAAGTACAGTACACAAAGATGTTACAGAAAGACTTGAAAAAGTAAATCCTATATTGGCTAGGCAAGTAAGAAAGATACTTGATGAAAATAAGGCAGAAAGACATATAAGAGGAGGGATGGCTACAAAATTAAAATATCTTAAGCAATAAATGGTATATAAGAAATTTTTTAAATGGTATTGCAATTATACAAAAAAAATAATACAATATATGCAATTGGAGGGAAATATGAAAGCGATATTAGAAGATGATAAAAATAAAATAAATAATAAACTAAAAATATTCTATGTAGTTATAATAGTAATTTGTATAATTTCAATAATAGCAGGTATATGGATACAAGTTGCTTCTAATGAGGAAGAAACACCTGAATTACCAGAATTAGATCCAAACCAAGTAAGTACATATAGAGAAGAATTTAATTCATTCTTTAAAAATAAAGTTAACTACATGGAAAATAATAGCTATAAAATTACACGAATAGAACAAAATAAAGAGATTGTATATACGGGATACCATCAAAAAGAAACAAAAGTAAACGATTATGATTTAGATGTAAATGTACCATATATTAATATAAACAATAAAATAATAGAAGAATTTAATAAACAAATAAAAGAAACATTTGAACAAAGAGCAAAAAGTATATTAAATTTAAAGAATAATAACATAATATATACAGTAAATTACACTGCATATGTAACAAATAATATATTATCTTTAGTAGTTAAATCTACACTAAAAGAAGGAAATAATCCACAAAGAGAAATAGTGCAAACATATAATTATGACCTAGGAAATGAAAAAGAGTGTACAATTGAAAATCTTTTGGAATTAAAAAATATTACAAAACAACAAGCAAATCAGAAAGTAAGAGATGAAATAAAAAAAGTAGAAGAAAATGTATCAAATTTACAACAACTTGGTTATAATATTTTTTCAAGAGATTCTACAGATGACATATATAGTATAAATAATGTTACAGAATATTTTATTGGTGAAAATGATAATATATATATAGTATTTGCATATGGAAATACTAATAATACTAGTGAGATGGATATAGTAATATTATAAAGATTATAATTTTCCTAGAATGTAAAAAAGAAACTTGATTCATACAAGTTTCTTTTTTTGAAAATAAAAGGGGATGTGTTGTAATCAGTTTATTTACTGACTATGGTAATAATATAACAATAAAATTTGTTCATTTTGTGAATTTAACGTGAAATATTAAATATTAAGGTTCTTCGCCTAATGTAACAGTAATATCTTTATTATCGCCATCTCTATTAACAGTTAAACTTAAATTATCACCTATTTTATGAGAATTTTTAATTTCTTCTAGTTCATTCATTGTTTTTATTTCTTTTCCATCAGCTTTAATAATTACATCACCTGCTTTTAATCCTGCTTTTTCAGCTGGTGAAAAATCTTCAATAGATTTTATATAAACACCAATTACTAAATCATATCTTTTTGATAAATCATCATCTATATTTATTCCAGAAATACCTATATAAGGTCTTAAAACTTTATTGTGTTCAATTAAATCATCTATAATATCAAGTGTAGAATTTATTGGAATGGCAAAACCTATACCTTCAACTCCTGTTCCAGATAATTTTAAAGTATTTATACCAATAACTTTTCCATCACTATTAACTAAAGCTCCACCACTATTACCAGAATTTATTGCTGCATCTGTTTGAATACATATATATGTGTTTCCATCTGATTCTACTTTTCTATTAACTGCACCTACAATACCAGTAGTAACAGTTGTACCTAAACCTAAAGGGCTACCAACAGCCATTGCAAATTCTCCTACAACGCAACTATCTGAATCACCAAATTCTGCAGCAGTTAAGCCTGATTTATCAATTTTTAGAACAGCTAAATCTGTTTTTGAATCTTTACCAACAATTTTTGCATCAAAAACTGCGTCATCTCCATAAGTATCTTGATTCAATTTTACTTTAATTGAAGTAGCTTCTGAAATTTCATAATAAGAAGATGAAGAACTACTGTCTACAACGTGATTATTTGTTAATATATATCCATCTTCACTAATAATAATACCAGAACCAGTTGCGGTTGCAGTCGATGTCATTGGCTGACCAAACCCAAAAAATGAATTTGTTTTTGTTGTATAAGAAACTTCTATACCAACAATTGAAGGTAAAACCTTTTTTGCAGCGAAAACAGTAGTATTTGAATAGTTGGAAAGAGATACAAAGTTTGTTGTACTACCTGTTGGTATTGATGTTTGAACAGTTGGTTTACTATCTACTCCTAATATTTTTTCTTTAATTGATGGAACTCCGAAACAAGTACCAATTACTAGTGAACATCCCAATATACCACTAAAGAAAGGTAATATAATACTTTTTCCAAATCCATGTGGTTTCTGCTTATTAAAATCTGAACTTGAAATTTTACTAGATATTACTTCAAATTTATTTTCATTTTCTTCCATATTAATGGACCTCCTTATCTATATACCACTAATAGAATACAATACATTTGTGATAGTTTTGTGAATAAAAAGTAAAAACTATAAATATTTTTTAAATTTACTTGAAAATAAAAATTGCAATATATATAATATAAATATGGAGGAAATCATATGAAAAAACAAAATGGTATAACATTAGTAACCTTAACAATAACAATAGTAGTTATAATGATAATAGCATCAATAAGTGTAAATTATGGAGTTGACTTAATAAAACAGGCCAAATTGCAAGATTTAAGAACAAATATGTTATTAATTCAAGCAGAAACTAAAAAAGGATTAGAAGAAGTAAGTTTTCAAACTGCTAATTTAGATAAAAATAAAGCAGAAGATGTTATAAAAATAGATTCTATAAAAGCAGAAAACTTAAAAGGACATAAAATATCTGAAAACCCATCAATAGAAGAAAAATTAAGAAAAATTGGTTGTTTTGAAGAAAGCAATAAAGATAATTATTATTATTTTGAAACACAAGATTTAGAAAATATAGGTCTAAAAGAAGTATCAACAGAAGAATACGGTTATTTTGTAGTAAAATACGATATAGAAAATGTAAAAGTAGAAGTAATAAATACAGAAGGTTACAAAGGAAATTATACATTAGAAGAAATAAACACATTAGTAGAGGAACAGTAAAATGAAAGAAAAAGAGGAAGAAAGATTAAAACTGTTAAAAAACCAAGAAAACGAATTAAGAAAAAAAGGCTTTAAAACAATTTGTGGAATAGATGAAGCAGGAAGGGGACCATTAGCTGGTCCTGTTGTTGTTGCAAGCGTAATTATGCCAGCAGATTCCATGATAGAAGGAGTAAATGATTCAAAAAAAATATCAGAGAAAAAAAGAGAAATATTATATGATAAAATTATTGAAGGAGCTATTAGTTATGGAGTAGGAATTATAGGACAAGATGAAATTGATGAAATAAATATATTAAATGCTACTAAAAAAGGTTTGACACTATCATTAAAAAAATTAAATGTAAGACCAGATTTAATAATAGTAGATGCTTTAACACATATAGATACATTAGGAATACCATATGAATCAATAATAAAAGGAGATGCTAAATGTTATTCAATATCAGCAGCATCAATAATTGCAAAAGTAACAAGGGATAGAATTATGAGAGAGTGGGCTCAAATATATCCAGAATATAATTTTGAGCAACATAAAGGATATGGTACTGCTCAACATATCGAAGCTATAAAAGAATATGGACCATGTCCTATACACAGAAAAAGTTTTATAAAAAATTTTGTGTAAAAGAGGAGAACAAATGAATATTTTAGAGATAATATCTAAAAAAAGAGATGCAAAAGAATTAAGTAAAGAAGAAATTGAATATTTTGTAAAAGAATATGTGGCTGGGAATATAACTGATTACCAAGCCTCTGCATTAATTATGGCAATTTATATAAATGGGATGAATTCTCAAGAAACAACAGATTTAACTCTTGCAATGGCATATTCAGGAGATGTATTAGATTTATCAAGATTTGGAACAAATGTTGTAGATAAGCATAGTACAGGTGGAGTTGGAGATAAAGTCTCAATTATATTATTGCCAATAATTGCGTCTATGGGAATACCAGTAGCAAAAATGTCAGGAAGGGGATTAGGTTTTACAGGAGGAACTGTAGATAAACTAGAATCAATACCTGGATATAGAACAAAATTAGAAGTTGATGAGTTTATTTCTAATGTAGAAAAAATTGGAATTAGTATGATTGGACAAACTATGAATCTAGCACCAGCTGACAAAAAAATATATGAATTAAGAGATGCAATATCATGTGTTGATAATATACCTCTTATAGCATCAAGTATAATGAGTAAAAAAATAGCAAGTGGAGCAAATAAAATAGTATTAGATATAACAGTAGGAAAAGGTGCATTTATGCAAACAAGAGAAGAAGCTAATAAACTTGCTGAAAAAATGATAGAAATAGGAAAAATAGCTAATAAAGAAGTTGAATGTGTTATAACTTCAATGGATCAACCACTAGGTTTTGCAGTAGGAAATTCATTAGAAGTAATAGAAGCTATAAATTTCTTAAAAGGAGATATGCCAGAAGATTTAAAACAAGTTGTATTAGAATTAGGAAGTAAAATGATTAAACTTGCAGGGAAAGGTGATAACTTAGAAGAAAATAAACAAAAAATGTTAGAAAAAATACAAAGTGGAGAGGCTTTTAATAAATTTAAAGAAATGGTAAAACAACAAGGAGGAGATATAAGTTATTTAGATGATACAACTAAATTTGAAAAATCTCAGTATATTACAGCAGTTGTAGCAGAAAATACAGGTGTAGTTCAAGAAATAGATGCAAAGGAGATAGGACAATTAGCTTGTTATTTGGGAGCAGGAAGAACAAGTAAAGAAGAAAATATAGATCCAACAGTAGGAATTATATTAAACAAAAAAGTTGGGGACACAGTAGAAGAACAAGATTTTTTAGCATATATTTGTGCAAATTCACAAGAAAAGTTAAAAGTGGCAGAAAAAAGAATACTAGAAATATTTGTAATTAAATAAATATTGAAAAAATGAGATTTTGTGATATAATAAAAAGTGTAGTAAAAAAGGAAAGGATGTAGATTATGAAAAGAGAAGCAAAAAAGAAAAGTAAAGTAGATGTAAGAAAGATGCTATCAAGAATTATAGCATTAGTTATATTATCTGCAATGGTAATTGCATCATGTTCAACTCTAATATACTATTTATTAGCAAGCGCAAAATAAAAGGAGATGCATGTAATGAACAATATAGGAAATATATTAAGCAACTTTTATGAAAATAATATACTAGTATATATTAGAACTTGGCAAGAATATCCCATAAAATTAATAACTTTGATAGTAGATATATCAATAGTATTATTTTTGTCATATGAATTATTAAGAATAGTAAAAGATTCAAGAGCTTGGCAATTAGTAAAAGGAATAGCATTATTAATAATTGCAACAGCAGTAAGTAAAATATTACATTTATCAATTTTAAATTATTTGTTATCAACAATAATGGATTGGGGAGTCATACTTATAATAATAATATTCCAACCAGAAATAAGAAGGGCATTAGAGCAATTAGGAGGAACTAACAGATTTACAAGATTTTTTGGATTTGATAAAGATATAATAACAAAAACAAAAGAAGATATATACAAAATAGTAATTGCCGTGTATGAATTAGCCAGAAGCAAAACAGGAGCTTTAATTGTTATAGAAAGAGATATACAAATAAAAGATATAATATCAACAGGAATTCCTATGGAGGCAGAAGTATCTCCACAACTATTAGTAAATATATTTGTACCAAATACACCATTACATGATGGTGCAGTTGTAATAAGCAATAATAAAATAGCAGCCGCAGCATGTATGTTACCATTAGCAGGAGATCATGATATAGCAAAAGAATTAGGAACAAGACATAGAGCAGGTATTGGTATATCAAAAGAATCTGATAGTATAGCAATAATAGTATCTGAGGAAACAGGAAAAGTTTCAGTTGCAAAAGATGGAACACTTATTGCAGATGTAAGAGAAGATGTTTTGAAAAAGATTTTAATAAGTAACATAGTAACAAAAAGATTAAATGAAGCAAAAGATAAAAAAGAAAGTAAATTTAAAAAATTTTTTAAGAAAAAAGAAGAAAGCAAATAATGAGGAATATAAAATTAACTATTGAATATGATGGAAAAGACTTTAATGGATGGCAGAAACAGCCAACTAAATTGAATATACAGGGTACTATAGAACAAGCAATAAAATTAATAACAGGAGAAGATGTTGAATTAATTGCATCTGGTAGAACAGATGCAGGTGTTCATGCAATTGGACAAGTAGCAAATTTTAAAACAAATTCACAAATACCAATAGATAAATTTGCAATAGCAATTAATTCAAAATTAAAAAAATCTATTGTTATAAAAAGTGCAGAAGAAGTTGATGAAAAATTTCATAGTAGACTTAATTGTAAGAAAAAGACATATAGATATATAATAAATAATTCACCGGAAGGTACAGCAATATATAGAAATTTAGAAACACATATTCCACAAAAATTAGATATTGCAAAAATGGAAAAAGCAATAAAATATTTTGAAGGAGAACATGATTTCAGTGCATTTAAGGCAAGTGGAACAAGTAGTAAAAGTAGTGTAAGAACAATTTATAAGGCACAAGTTATAAAACAAGCTGATAAAATATACATAGAGTTAACAGGAAATGGATTTTTATATAATATGGTTAGAATTATAGCAGGAACACTAGTTGAAGTTGGTTTGAGAAAGATAGAACCAGAAAAAATAAAAGAAATAATAGAAATCGGAAAAAGAGAAAATGCTGGAAAAACACTTCCACCAAATGGATTATATTTATTAAAAGTAGAATATTAGTAACTAAAATATAAGTAAAGTCATAATATATATCAAAAAATAAAAGGAGATATATTTTATGAATTTACTTATATTTTTTTCAGTTGTAATTGCAACAATAATATTAGCAATAGTTTTGCAAAGAATTATACATTCACCAATATTAGTTGGATTTGCATTCTTTTCAGTTTTTTTAGTAGTAGCAGCAGTTTTAAATAACATAACTTTTATTATATTAGCAATAGCATTAGGAATATTAGCATTTTTTGCTGCATTTCTGGATTGCATATTTACTCGTTCAGAATTTTTTAGAAATAATCCATGTTTATTAGGAAATTCAAACAATAATTCAAATAATAATTCAAATAGCAATGAAACTTTAACTATACTAAATAGTAACGGAGATGTTGTTGCAAGAATAAATGGAAATACAATTACTTGTAATAATAATTGTAATAATGATACACTTTTAACTACATCAAATGGAAATATAGAAACATTAAATTCAAATTGTTGTTGCAACTCAAGATATTATAAAAGATAATAAAAGAAACCCCAGTCCTATTAGGACTGGGGTTGAAAGAGTTCAAGACTTATACAGAATTATCCACATATCGTAATCGATATATTGGTAAAGAAGTTTTGCGGATTCAATTGGAAGATTTACACACCCATGAGAACCATCGTATGTATAAATCTGACCGCCAAAACCGGTTTTTTGATTCCTCCAAGAGGCATCATGAAAACCAATATTGCCGTTAAACGGCATCCAGTAAGATACTGGAGTAGCATATCTTGATCCATCTGCATTTCTACCACGAAGAGTGGCATTTAATGTTTTGTATGTTAGATGGAATATGCCAGGTGGTGTTTCATTATTAGGAACACCTCCACTCACACAGGGAGTATCTAAGATACATTCCCCATTAACATAGAGCCATACATTTTGACGAGTCAAATCACACTCTACATATGTTTCTAGCTTCATGAAATCATCAGGAGCTTCATAAATAGGTGTTAATTCAACTTCTTGCTGTGAATCAGAACTAAGAATATCATTAATCCTTTTGAGTTCTGCTTCAACATCTAATCCGGTAGATACTGGACTTGGAAGCGTGATTGCTCCTAAATTGGTGGCATTAAATTCCACAGTGGAATCTACAGTTCCAGCTTTCTCAATGATATTGGACATAAAAGCATCAATATTATTATCAATGTCAATGTCCCATAATCCATCTTTTTGAATTAACCAATCCTTTAAAATGCTACCATCTAAAGTTATAGTTGATTCATCAGAGAAAGTATAGGTTATCTTGCTTTTTAGAATGGAGTTGATGTGATTCATATTCCCTTGTAATACCAAAGAATCTGATGTGATTAGTGGTACTTTTTTAGTTAATGAACTCAATTCAACTTCATCTTCTTCAAGATTTTGAATAGCAGACAATATTAAATTGTATGCTTTATCATCAACACCGTAACCTATAACTTCTGGAACAATTGTTAATAAACCATCATTACCTAACTTGAGGTAAGCATTTTCTGGTTCTATAACTTTTGTCCAGTCTGGAACTTGTGATGAGAGAAAGTCTTTTAACTTAGATTCATCAACTTCTACAGTTAATGAATAAGAACTATTCTCATCATGATGTTTCAAGATGTCTGACAAATCTTTTTTATCAGATACTTTTACATCAAACATGCTTCCTTTTAAGAGATAATCAAAATCTCTTTCAGGAAACTTAAGAGAAACGATATGCTCGCCAAGTTCAGAGTTGATCTTTTCTTCAGCTTCATCAAGAGACAAACCTGAACAATCAACAGAGTTAATTAGTGTTCCTTCAAGAAACACCTTTGGCTGGCTTTTAAGCCTAATCACATACCATGTTGCACCTGCAACAAGTGCACAAAAAAGTGCAACGATACGTAATATTTTTTGCCTCCGTTTTCTCTTTTTTAAATTTTGCCGCCAACTGAATTTTTCACGTTCTATTTCCCAGTTGTCGTTTTCAGCTTCTAATTCCTTTTCTAACTTTTCAATTTCATCAATATCAAAGTTAAAGTTGTCAATGCTCATCTGTGAGCCCTCCCTTTCATGTATTGTAAATTTTTACTATTACATATTTATAAACACACATACTATATTATACCATATTTTTTAAAATAAGTCAAAAAATTACGAAAGAACATAAAAAAAACCATTGAACCTATTGTTTCAATGGTTTGCTTGGTAGCGAAGGGTGGATTCGAACCGCCGACCTGTCGGGTATGAACCGAATGCTCTAGCCAACTGAGCTACTTCGCCATAAAAAGATAATGAACATCACTTATTATAAATGTTATTAACATTTTTGTCAAGTAATATTCATAATTTTATCTTTAATTTTTTATGCTTAA
>CANRHQ010000011.1 GCA_947630445.1 uncultured Clostridia bacterium
AAATAAAAAAGATAGTATCTATTATGGTACTATCTTTTCTTACCTTGTTTCTTTTGACCAGGAATAACAATATTTTTAGGTCCTTTATCTTTGCTTTTTGGCTTAACAGCATTAATATGCTCATAAACAGGAGAGATAACTAAATTAGAACCATCTCCGTTAATGATTTCTATTTTCTTTTTATCTTTTTTTTCATTAGACATAATGCCACCCCTCACAATTTTTTTTTAATATTACCATAAAAAAATAGAAAAGTAAATATATTTTAATTGATTTTTATATTGCAAAAACAATAAATGAAAAAAATATGGAAACAACTGAAAAATCTAGCTGCTTTTTTACCAGAAAAGCCGAAAAAACCTTGACATAAAGCAAAAAAAATGAGAAAATAATAACATTAAAAAGGAAGGATTTACATGGAAATAGAAAAAGTAAAATCAATAATAGAAGCAATATTATTTTCAGCAGGGAGAGCAGTATCAATAGAAGAATTAATATTAGCATTAGAAATGGAAAAAGAAAAAATAGAAACAATAATTAGAAACATGCAAGAAGACTATAAAACAAGAGGAATAGAAATAATAAAAATAGAAGACAAATATCAATTATGTACCAAAAAAGAATATTATGAATATGTATATCAAGTATTAGATAAAAGAGCAAAACCAAATTTATCTACAGCAGCATTAGAAACACTTGCAATAATAGCATATAATCAAAGGGCAACAAGAGCTGAAATAGAAGCTATAAGAGGAGTAAACAGTGATGGAACAATATACAAACTATTAGATTATGGATTAATAGAAGATGCAGGCAAAGCTGATTTACCGGGTAGACCAACAACATACAAAACAACATCAGAGTTTTTGAAAATGTTTGGCTATGAAACATTAGAAAATTTACCAGAGTTGCCGAGATATAAATTAGATGCAAACAGACAAATAGTAATAGATGAATTAATAGAAGAAAAAGTAGAGCAAAAAAATATGGAGGGAGAATAAAATGAAATTATCACAGACAGGAATGGGAGTTACAAAATTAAATAATTTAGATGAAATGTATCCAGGACAAAGTATATTATTACAAACAGGTCAATTAGTACAATATGGGGCAGGTCTTTTTGGATATAACACAATACCACTATTAGTAAGAAGAAATATAGAAAAAATAATAACAGAAACATTAAATAAATATGGATGTATAGAAGTATTATTACCAACATTACAACCAGATACAATATGGAAAAATTCAGGAAGATATGAACACTATATACAAGAAGGAACAATGTTAATAACAGAATCTAATAAAGGAACATTTTGTTTAGCACCAACTGGAGAAGAAGCAATGTTAGAATTTGCTAGAGAAAAACTAAAATCATATAAAAATTTACCTGTAACATATTATCAAATAGGAGAAAAATTTAGAAATGAGATAAGAACAAGAGGATATATGTTAAGAGGAAAAGCATTTCCTATGTTAGATGCATATAGCTTTGACAAAAACGAGGAAGATATGTCAAAATCTTATTATAATATTAGAAAGGCATTTCTAGAGATATTTGATAAAATCGGATTAAAAGTAATTCCAATAGTTGCAGACAATGGTGCAATGGGAGGAAAAAAATCAGAAGAATTTATGCTTATATCAGAACAGGGCGAAGATAAAATACTATATAATGAACAAACAGGAGTAGGCTTAAATAAAGAAATTTTAGATAGAGAAGATTATAAAACATATTTAAAAGAAGAATATGGAATAGAAAATTTAGACAATTTTAAAGAAATAAAAACAATGGAATTAGGACATATTTTCCAACTAGGAACAAGATATTCAGAAATGATGAATGGAAAATACATAAATCAAGAAGGAAAAGAAACATTATATTATATGGGATGTTATGGAATAGGAGTTAGTAGAACAGTAGCAGCATTATATGAACAATGTATTATAAAAAATCAAAAAGAAGAACCATGTGGATTTGTACTTCCAAAAGAAGTAGCACCATTTAAAGTTCAAATAGTACCAAAAATAGAAAATGAAGAAAAAATGCAAATAGCATTAAAACTATATAATGAACTAAAAGAAAAAGGCATTGGTGTAATATTAGATGATAGAGAAAATATCACAATGGGAGCAAAAATAAAAGATGTTAAAATATTAGGAACACCATATATGATAGTTATAGGGGATAAAACAGAAGGAGATAAATTAGAGCTTGAGGATAATTTAACAGGTGAAAAAATAACTCTTTCATTTGATGAAATAATTTATAAAAAATGGTTGTAAAAATGAAAAAAAATTGATATACTTATACAAAAATAGGAAACTATTTTAAACCTAAAAAGGAGGGTAAATCTATGGAAGAAAAAAAAGAGGAAATACCAGAAATCACAGAAAATGTAGAAGGATCAAATGATGGAATAAAAATATCAAATGATGTAGTAGCTGTAATTGCAGGTGTAGCTGTATCAGAAGTACCAGGAGTAGCTAGTATGTCAGGAGGATTTGCAGGAGGAATTACAGAAGTATTAAGTGGAAAGAAAAATCTATCAAGAGGAATAAAAGTAGATGCAGATGAAAAGGATGTAAAAATAGATGTAAATATTATAGTAGAATATGGATCTAGAATTCCAGATGTAGCATTTGAAATTCAAAATAGAGTAAAAAAAGCAGTAGAAAGTATGACAGGATTAAAAGTATTAGAAGTTAATGTTCATGTACAAGGAGTAAAAACAGAAAGAGAAGAAAAAGAAGAAGAGGAAGAAAAAGAGAACAACAAAGAAGAATAAATAAAGAATGGAGTAATAAAAATGAAATTTTTAGAAAGATTAGTATTAGTAATATATTCATATATAATATTAATATTAGCTGTAATATTAGGATTATTAATTTTTAATTGGATTGAACTTGAACCAATTGTAAAAATGTTAGAAACTCAACTAACAGGAATAGTATCATCAAAAGTAATATTAGGAGTATGTATTGTATTTATACTATTATCAATAAAATGTATATTTTTTGATGAAAGATCAAAAGAGAAAATGAAAGAATCACAAGGCATTTTATTAAAAAATGAAAATGGAGAATTAATGATAACAAAAGAAACAATAGACAATATGGTAAAAACTGCTATTGTAGGTTTTGCTAATATAACAGAATGTAATACAAAAATAGATGTAGATAATGATAACCAAATAAAAATTACATTATATATAACAGTATATGATAATGTAATAATAAAAGAATTAGCAAGTAACTTACAAAACAAAGTAAAAGAGACAGTAAAAAAAGTATCAGATTTAGATGTAAAAGAAGTTAATGTAAGAATAATGAAAATACAAACAGCTAAAAAAGATATTGAAGAATAGGATGGTTAAGAATGGATAATTTTAAGAATTTTTTAACTAAATATAGAGGTGCAATCATAGGAATAATAGTAGCAATACTAATATTATGTACCAGATTATATCAACTAATATTAGCAATTATATTATTATTTATAGGAGCAGTTGTAGGAAATTATATTCAACAAAACAAATATGATGTTAAAGAGAAAATCAAAAATTTTATTGATAGATTATAAGGAAGGAACAAATAATAATGAAAAGATCAGCAATTAGAGAATTGGCATTTAGACTTATATATAGTTTGGAAATCCAAAAATCAGAAGAACTAGAAGAACAAATTGATTTATATATAGAATGTAATGATATAGAGGAAGAACAAGCCAAAGAATACATAAGAGACACAATAAATGGAATAAACGAGCATATAAATGAAATAAAAAACTTAATAGAAAAAAATCTAAAAGCTGATTGGACAATAGACAGAATCTCAAAAATAGATTTAAGTCTATTAAAACTTTCGATATATGAAATCAAATATAAAAAAATTCCATATAAAGTAGCAATAAATGAGGTTTTAGAATTAGCTAAAAAATATGGAGAAGAAACCTCTAAAAATTTCATAAACGGAATATTAGCAAGTATTGTAAAAGAATTAGGAGAATAACAAATGAAATATAATGCAGTAACAGTTACACAATTAAATAAATATTTAAAAGACAGATTTGATGAAGATGAAAATTTAAGTGCAATACTAGTAAAAGGAGAAATTTCCAACTTTAAAAACCATTACACAGGACATCTATATTTTACATTGAAAGACGAGAATTCGTTAATAAAATGTATAATGTTTAAAAGCTATGCTGAAAAGTTAGATTTTAAACCAAAAGATGGAATGAAAGTAATGGTTTTTGGGTCTGTATCAGTATTTGAACGAGATGGTGTATATCAAATATATGTAAAATCAATACTTGAGGATGGAATGGGAGATTTACATGAAAAATTTGAAAAATTAAAAATGCAACTAGAACAAGAAGGACTTTTTAAAGAAGAACATAAAAAACAAATTCCATTATATCCTAAAATAGTAGGAGTGTTAACATCACAAACAGGAGCTGTAATAAGAGATATAATCAATGTATCAACAAGAAGAAACCCAAATGTATATATAAGATTACTTCCTGTACCAGTACAAGGACCAGGGGCAGCAGAAAAAATTGTAGAAAAAATAAAATTAATGAATGAACAAAAACTAGCAGATGTAATAATACTTGGAAGAGGAGGAGGTTCATTAGAAGATTTATGGCCATTTAATGAAGAAATTGTTGCAAGAGCAATTTACGAATCAGAAATTCCAATAATTTCAGCAGTAGGACATGAAACAGACTTTACAATTGCAGATTTTGTTGCAGATTTAAGAGCACCAACACCATCAGCAGCTGCAGAATTAGCAGTACCAGATGTATATGAATTAAAACAAAAAATTAGAAATTATCAAAATAGAGCAAGAATATCATTAAAAAAGAAAATAGAATTAATGCGTTTAAGATATGAAAAATGTATGAAAGCAAAAGTATTTACAGATCCAACAAGAAAAATAAAAGATAATTATATGTTATTAGATAAATATATAAAACAAATGGAAAATAGAATAAAATTAACACATAAAGACAAACAAACCCAATTTATAGAATTAATAACAAAACTAGACACATTAAGTCCTTTAAAAACATTAGCAAGAGGTTATTGCTTAACAGAAAAAGAAAATAAAATAATAAAAAGTGTAAAGCAATTAAAACAAAATGATGAAATAAATATAAAATTCTATGATGGAGAAAAACAAGCAAAAGTACTATAAAATTTTGGGGAGGATAAAAATGAGAAATGAAGTAAAACAAAAAATATTAACGATAATAATAGTAGTTGCAATAATTGCAATAATCGGAATTGTTTTTTATGCAATACTAACACAAGTTAATTCAGATATTAATACACAACCTACAGAAGAACCCAAAACAGATATAAATGAATCACAAACTCCTGAAAATCCAACTGAAGAACCGGAAGAAAAAGAACCGGAAGAATATGTGGGAAAAGAAGAAACAAATAATAATAATGATAATGATGAACAAATTTCAAAAGAAGATAAAGCAATACAATTAGTAAAAGAAGAATGGGGAGAAGATGACACTGTAACTTTTAATATTGAACAAAAAAAAGAAGATATATATTATGTTGCAGTAAAAAGTGAAACATCTGTATTGGCTTGGTATGAAGTAGATACAAATACATGGGAAGTAAAAGAATATTAGAAAGAGGATAAAAAAATGAATAAAGAAAACTTTGAAGATTCAATGTCAAAATTAGAAAAAATAGTAACAGAATTAGAAAATGAAAACTTAAATCTTGATGAATCAGTTGCAAAATTTGAGGAAGGAATGAAAATTTCTAAACAATGTAGTAAAATATTAGAAGAAGCTGAAAAGAAAATAACCATTTTACTTGAAGAAGATGGTAAAGTAAAAGAAGAAAACTTTAGTGCAGAATAATTAAAAGGGGAAAACGAAAATGAATGATCTTCAAAAGATGATAACAAATAAATATATATATATACCATTTTTAATATGGTTTTGTATACAAACATTTAAAGTAATATATGATTTAATAACAACAAAAAAATTTAATTTCAAAAGAATAATGGGAGCAGGAGGAATGCCAAGCTCTCATTCAGCAGTAGTAACAAGTTTAGCTACATTAATAGGTAAAAATGAAGGTTTAGATAGTACAATATTTGCACTTTCATTGATTTTTGCAATAGTAGTTATGTATGATGCGGCAGGAGTTAGAAGAGCTGCTGGAAAACAAGCACATTTATTAAATAAAATAATTGAAACGCCAGGACTTACAAATGTTGAAGTACAAGAAAGATTAGTAGAAGTTTTAGGACATACACCACTACAAGTATTTGTAGGAGCAGCAATAGGAATTATAATAGGTATTATTGCATAATAATACAAAGGAGGTTGCAAAATGACAGATATAGAAATAGCAAGAAATGTGGAATTAAAAAAGATAACAGAAATAGCAAAAGAAATAAATATAGATGAAGAAAATTTAGAGTTATATGGAAAATATAAAGCTAAAATAGTAGAAACAAAAAATAATAAAGATGGAAAACTAATTTTAGTTACAGCAATGAGTCCAACACCATTAGGAGAAGGAAAAACTACAATATCAATATCAATTGCTGATGGGTTAAAAAGAATAGGAAAAAAATCTATTTTGGCATTAAGAGAACCATCACTTGGACCAGTATTTGGAATAAAAGGAGGGGCAACAGGAGGAGGACATGCTCAAGTTGCACCAATGGAAGATATAAATTTACATTTTACTGGAGATATACATGCAATAACTTCAGCTAATAACTTATTATCTGCAATAATTGACAATCATATATACCATGGAAATGAATTAGAAATAGAAAAAGTATTATGGAAGAGATGTGTAGACTTAAATGATAGACAATTAAGAAAAGTAGAAACAGGTCTATCAAAAGAAAATAAAATAGTACCAAGAGAAGATAGTTTTGATATAACTGTAGCATCAGAAGTAATGGCTATACTTTGTTTAGCAACAAGTATAGAAGATTTAAAAACAAAATTAGGAAACATATTAATAGGATATAATAAAAAGGGAAATCCAGTTTATGCTAAAGATTTAAAAGCAGAAGGAAGCATGACAGTATTATTAAAAGATGCTATAAAGCCAAACCTTGTGCAAACATTAGAACATACTCCAGCAATAATACATGGAGGTCCATTTGCCAATATTGCACATGGATGTAATTCAGTAATTGCAACAAAGATGGCAATGAAGCTAGCAGATTATACTGTTACAGAAGCTGGATTTGGTGCTGATTTAGGTGCAGAAAAATTTTTAGATATAAAATGTAGAAAGGCAAATATAAAACCAAATGCAGTAGTATGTGTTGCAACAATAAAGGCATTAAAATATCATGGTGGAGCATCAAAAGAACATATACAAGAAGAAAATATGGAATGTTTAAAAAAGGGAATGAGCAACATTTACAGACATGTTGAAAATTTAAAAGACAAATTTGGATTAAATGTAGTAGTAGCAATAAATAAATATAATACTGATACAAAACAAGAACTTGAATATGTTCAAAATGAATTATCAAAAAAACAAATTACTTCAAGTATAGTAGAAAGTTGGGCAAAAGGTGGAGAAGGAGCTATAGATATTGCTAACAAATTAGTAGATATTGTAGAAAAACCAGACAACTTTAAATATATATATAATTTAGAAGAGCCAATAAAAGAAAAAATAAATAAAGTTGCATTAAATATATATGGAGCAAAAGGTGTTAACTATTCAGAAGAGGCTATAAAAAATATTGAAAAAATAGAAAAATTAGGTTATGAAAAATTACCAATTTGTATAGCTAAAACACAATATTCATTTTCAGATGATGCAAAAAAATTAGAATGTGATGAACCTTTTGAAATTAATGTAAGAGATGTAGAACTCAAAGCAGGAGCTGGATTTATTGTGGTACTTGCAGGAAAAATAATGACAATGCCAGGACTACCTAAAGTTCCGGCAGCAGAAACTATAGATATAGATCAAAATGGCGAAATAGTAGGAATATTTTAATCAATCTTAGACATACTAATAAAAATTAGTATATCTAAGGAGGATTATCATGTATAATTTTAGAACAGATTTAGCACTTGAAAGAAAAGATATATATCAAAAAATTAATAAATTAGAAAAAATAGAAGGAATTGAAAGCACAGAAGAAGATATAAATGAAAATATAAAAGTTTCAAGAGTAAAAATAACAAATGAAAAAGGTGCACAATCAATTGGAAAGCCAGTAGGTAATTATATAACAATAGATGTAAAAAAATTAAAATTGGCTAGTGATGAAGAAATACAAAAAACTGCAGAAACATTGTCAGGAGAATTAAAAAAAATAATAGATATGCATACAGATAAACAAGGAGACATTTTAATAGTAGGTTTAGGAAATATATATGTAACTCCAGATGCTTTAGGACCTAAAGTTATAAATGAAATAGATGTAACAAGACATATAATAAAATATTTACCACAATATGTAGAAGAAGGAACAAGACCTGTAAGTGCAATATCTCCTGGTGTATTAGGAACAACAGGAATAGAAACAGTAGAAATATTAAAGGGAATAGTTGATAATATAAAACCTAAATTGTTAGTAGTTATAGATGCATTGGCATCAAGAAGTATTGAAAGAATAAGTAGTACAATACAAATATCTGATACAGGAATAGTACCAGGGGCTGGTGTTGGAAATACAAGACAAGAAATAAGTGAAAAATCATTAGGAATACCTGTAATAGCAATAGGAATACCAACAGTAGTAGAGCTAGCAACATTAGTATCAGATGGAATTGATATATTTATAGACAGACTACAAGAAAAAGCAGAATCAAACGAATACTTAAATAAATTACAACAAAATGATAAATATGAAGAAGTAAAAGAGGCATTAAACGTAGGAGAATATAATATGATAGTAACACCAAAAGAGATTGATGATTTAATAGAAAACATGAAAGATATAGTGGCTAGAGGAATAAATTTTGCTGTATAATAAAAAAGTAAAAAGTAAGAACTGAAAAAGAATTATTCTATTTCAGTTTTTTTTTTATATATAAAAAGTAGTAAAAAATAATTTATTTTTCTTGACATTTGCAAACAATTGTTTTATAATGAATTAAATTTACATATTTTAGGAGAGAAATTTATGAATAAAGAATATATAAAAACTAAAATGAAGGTGAAGGATAATTTAGTAAGTGTCATTAGAATGGGAAATATTGAATATATTTCTTTAACTGATTTGGCACGATATAAAAATCCAATTGAACCTAAAGATGTTATAAAAAATTGGATAAGATCTAAAAGTAATATTGAATTTTTGGCATTATGGGAACAAATGCATAATCCAAATCTCAAAGGGGTCGAAATCGATACCTTTAAATCAGAAGCAGGTACACATTATTTTACAATGTCTCCACAAAGATGGATTAAAGAGACTAATGCAATTGGCATTATTTCAAAGTCAGGCAATGATGGCGGTACATATGCACATCCAGATATAGCATTTGAGTTTGCTAGTTGGATTAGTCCAGAATTTAATTTGTATTTAATAACTGAATTTGAAAGACTTAAACAAAATGAAAGTTATCGAAACAAAATTGATTGGTCTGTTAGAAGAGAACTTGCAAAAACAAATTATAGAATACATACTGATAGTATAAAAGAAAATATAGTACCTACATTAACTGAAAAACAAAAGTTATATGTTTATGCTAATGAGGCGGATATTTTAAATGTTGCATTATTTGGTATAACTGCGAAGGAATGGAAAGAAAAAAATCCAGATTTAGATGGAAATATGCGAGATTATGCAAATATTCTTCAACTAGTAATTTTAAGTAATTTAGAAAACTTAAACAGTGAAATGATAGCTCAAGGTATAGAACAAAAAATAAGACTAGAGAGATTAAATACAATAGCACAAAAACAATATAATATTTTGCGAGACAATAATGGTATTAAGAAAATTGAAACAATAGATAATAAAAATAAATTATATTTAGAATAAACAATAAATCAAAGAATAATTACTTTGACTTATTGTTTGCTAGTATCTTTTTAAGTAAAATGAAATCAAGTTATAAACTCACTTTTTTTGTTTTATACTTAATTTTTTATATAAATTACAAATATTACAATCAGTACAAACTTCAATGCGTCCTTCAAAAACTAATTGTAGAGTATTAGTAAACTCTAGGTTAGACAAAGAAATAATATGCAAATAAATTTTATTAGGCAAAATATTAAGTAATGTATTTAAAACATAGTCATTATGTGAAAATGAGACATCTGATAAATATTTTGCATTTAAAGAATTTTTATCAAGAGGTATAGTATTCAGGTTTTCATCTAGTAAAAAAGTATCTGAATCTAAACAAACTACGTGAACAATCGAATTAGATTTTGGTTGAGAATTGATATATAATTTTAAAAGAGCCACAAATTCAAGATATTCTCTTTCTATAATAAATTCATTAACAGAAAAATCTACTAAATCTCCAATCAAATTTCTATAATCAGACAATCTAAAATTTATAAAACCAGAAAGTACAATTGAATGATGTGTAGAAATATAATCATAAAAAGCATCAAAAAGAAAAAGTTGTCTATTTTGCAAAGAAAAATCTTCATCTTCACAAAGATTTTCAGTACAAATATTAAAAATTTTTGAAAGCTCTGTAGTATCAAAATAAAAGTAATTAGAAAAGAGAATGTTTTTTACAATGTCAGGTTCAAAATAATCAATAACCACATAAGATAGAATTGTAGCAATTTTATTATAAAAAAGTTCTGTATCAATGCCTTTGTAGTGAATAATTATATTTTTATATGATTTGAATTCATTACATGAAAAAAATACATTTAACATATTAAAATCTGAAAACTCATTTTGTAAATAATTTAGAATATCATCATTGTTAGTCTTTATACATAATGAACTCATAAAAAACTCCTTTAAATATTATTTTGTATAGTATCTACAAAAAAATTAAAACTATACAACAACTAGAGTATAATATTCTAAAAAATAATAAATGCAACTTGTATTTCATAACTTGTAATAACAAAAAATTTTATTAATATGTTGTAAAAAAATGTAAAACATGATATACTAATTATAGTTATTTCAAATTTTTTAGTTTTAAATTAGATCTTATAAAAAATCAAAGATAAAATTGAATATAAATAAGGAGGATTCATATGGAAGAAAATGAATTTTTAAAACTTGCTTATAAAGCAGGAAAAGTAGAAGATGTATCTAAAGCATTTGATGAATATTTACCAGAAGATGAATGGCATCACGGAAAAATTGAAGAAGTTTTAAATGTAGAATAAATAAAGAAATATCTTTATATGAGATATTTCTTTAAAGTTTAGTATAAATATGATAATCAATGTCAGGAAAAACACAATCCTTTTTTTGAATATCAGATAAAAAGTCTTTATCAACATTATTATTTTTAATTTGAAAATATAATTTTGAAAACCTTCCAATATGATCTTTAATTCTCTTTTTTGCATAATCAACCATAGTACCATTAGTAATAATAAATAGCCAATCACTGCTTTGAGCAAGTAAAAGTTCTCTAGCAGCCTGATTAAGAGCATCTTTTATAACATCACTGGCATTAGGATAATTAGTTGCAAGCTCGACCATTCTTTCACCAGCTTTATGCAAATGGCGATGAACATAATCATTAGTAGGGTTAAGCCAAACACCACTATATCCATTTGCACCCCAACTTGAACGACAAGGTGAGCAAACCTGTATATTAGGATATTTGTCAATATATTCAGAAGGTGTAATTAATTCAAAATTACAATCATCATAATAAATCTTTTTAAACAAAATATATAACCAATATGGACCTTCATACCACCAATGTCCATATAATTCTGCATCATAAGGACATAATATAATAGGAGGGACCTCCATATATTTTGAAACATTGTTAATTTGTTCTGTACGAGAATCTAAAAAATGTCCAGCTTGTCTTTCTGCTGAATCTTTTGCCCATTGAATATTGTAATAATCTTTAAATTCAGTTTTGCCAGTAATCCTATAATACTTTATTCCAGTGTGAACACGAACTCCATTATGAGCAATATATGGTTTTATATAATCATAATCGGCATCATAACCAATATCTCTATAAAATTCTCTATAATTAAAATCTCCAGGGTAACCATCAATAGAACTCCATACTTGTTGAGATGATTTAATATCACGACCAAAAGCAACTACACCACCAGGAGATACTATAGGTGCACAAGTTCCATAAATTGGGGTAGGATCTGCATATAAAATACCATGAGACTCAACAATTGCATAATCAATTCCAAATTCTTTCAAATATTTATCTGCTTCAGGAACATAACCACATTCAGGAAGCCAAATTCCACGAGGTTTTCTACCAAAATACTTTTCATATGTTTGAACACCAACTGCAATTTGAGCTCTTATAGTTTCTTCTGTAACATATAAAATAGGAAAATATCCATGTGTAGCACCACAAGTAATAATTTCCAATACTCCGATATCTTGAAAGTGTTTAAATTGTTCAATTAAATTACAATTAAAAACATCTCTAAAAAGATGCAAGTCATTTGAATATCTATCATAATAATAATGAGAAAGCTCATTAAGTTTAGAATCATAAGAAGTTCTTTTAATTTCTTTTTCAGATAACTCAATTAATTGTTCTAAATAATGTATATATTTCTTTTGTAATAATTTATTATCTAACATAGAAAGTAGAGGAGGAGTCATAGACATAGTAATTCTAAAATTAACTCCTTCATCAACTAATTTCTGAAAATTTTTTAATAATGGTATATATGTTTCTGAAATAGCTTCATATAGCCATGACTCTTCAAGGTAATCATCACTTTCAGGGTGATGTACAAATGGAAGATGTGCATGTAATACAAAACTTACATATCCTTTTTTTTGCATAATATAACTCCTATTTAATCCTAAATGGCATACTTCCAGAAGAAGTAGAACCAGAAGAAGGATTTGAAATTCTGTCAAACAATGAAATATCTTCATTTTGATATATTTCTGAATATAATCTTTTTAATAAATCTTCACTAATATATGGAAGATTATCAATTTTTTGCATTCCGGGTAATCTTTTTATTAAATCATATAATGAAACAGTTACTTCAGCTTGAGTCTTAACATTTTTAAATATAATAGTGTTATTAGCATTTGTATTAAATAATACATGATCATTAGGAGATTCAATTTTATTTGAATCTGAAACATAAATATAATCAGAATGGATTTTTTCAAAAATTTCTTTTGTAACTTCTTCATTATAATAGTTAGGGCGCCTACCAAGTTCAACTCTATAATTACATTTACTATCATTTATATGCAAATACCAACTATTTGCAAAATCATTTATTTCAACTTCAAAACTATAACCCATAGTATCATTATGTATAATTAATACAGGTCTAGTTATATTAAAGAAATTCTCACCATATTGTTTAATATAATTTTCTCGATCTTTATCAGATATATCCCAATATACAAATAGGGTATTAGGAGTTTGATATAATATTTTTACAATTGTTTCATTATATCTGTAAGGTAAATCATAATACTCGACTACTTCTGCAATTGGAGCAGATTTTTTTGCCTTTTTAGCTACCTTTTTTGTAGGAGCTTTTTTAGTAGTTTTTTTAGCAACAGTTTTTGTGTTCGTCTTTTTTGAAGTAGATTTAGTATTTTTAACAACAGGTTTTGAAGTAGCTTTTTTATTTGTTTTTGTAGAAGTTTTCTTTTGAGAAGAAGACTTATTTTTACTTTCTTTAGAAGCTACTTTTTTTGTTGTTATTGATTTATTTTTTGTTTTTGATGGTTTAATTTCTTCATTTAATTCTTTTGTTTTTCTTGGCATTTTTTATGCTCCTCCTATGTAAAAGACATCTTTTTAATTATACTATACCAAAAATTAAATAAATTCAAGAGAAATAGGAAAAAAAATGAAAAAATATTGACAAAGAAAAACAAACATAGTATAATATATATCGTTACAAGAAGAAGTTATCCACTTCTCACCTTAACTTTGTGGAAAAAGGTTAGAAAAACAGACTTATATTAATAATATATTTATGTTTATGTGGAATTGGTTTTTTTGTAACAAAAAACCAATTTTTATTTTTATAGCAAAAGGTATAAATTAGGAGGTGTTTTATATAAAACAAGAATTACCTATAAATGGTCAAATAAGAGCTAAAGAAGTTCAACTAATAAGTGATAATGGAGAAAAAGTAGGAATTGTTCCAATACAAAAAGCATTAGAATTAGCAGAAGAAAAGAGACTAGACTTAGTATTAGTATCACCAAATTCAGATGTACCAGTGTGTAAAATAATGAATTATGGAAAATACAAATTTGAACAAGCCAAAAAAGAAAAAGAAGCAAAAAAGAAACAAAAAATCCAAGAAACAAAAGAAATAAGAATAACGCCAAACATAGAAGAACACGATTTTGGATTTAAAGCAAAAAATGCAAGAAAATTTTTAGAAGATGGAAACAAAGTAAAAATTACTGTAAGATTTAGAGGAAGAGAACTAAACAATGTAAAAATGGGAGAAGATGTGCTAAATCAATTTATATCAAATTTAGAAGATATATCAGTAGTAGAAAAGAAACCAAAATTAGAAGGTAAAAATATGTTTATTATACTAGCTAAAAAAGTTTAAATAATATAAAAAAACAATCGAAAGGAGCGATATGTATGCCAAAATTAAAAACAAATAAAGCTGCAAAGAAAAGATATTCTTTAACAGCAACAGGAAAAGTAAAAAGAACAACAGCTAACAGAAGACATTTGTTAGCAAATAAAACAAAAAGACAAAAATTATCAAGCAGACGCCCAGGAGCATATGCAGATAAAACATGTGAAAATACAATAAAAAAATTATTACCATATGGTAACTAAAAGAATAAGAGGAGGGAATATAAATGGCAAGAGTAAAATCAGCAATGACAACAAGAGCAAGACATAAAAAAGTATTAAAACAAGCAAAAGGATATTATGGTGCAAAACATTATAGATTTAGAAATGCAAATCAAGCTGTATTAAAATCATTATCATATGCATATGTAGGAAGAAAAGACAGAAAAAGTGATTTCAGAAAACTATGGATAGCAAGAATAAATGCGGCTGCAAGAATGAATGGAACAACATATAGTAAATTAATAGCTGGATTAAAGAAAGCAAATGTAACAATAAATAGAAAAATGTTAGCAGAAATAGCTATAAGTGATCCAAAAGCATTTACAGAAATAGCAACAATAGCAAAAAAAGCATAAATAAAAGAGAGGAGGTCTTTATTTGAAAATAATATTCAAAAAAGGTCTCCTCTTGCGTTTGAAATAGCGACCAAAAAAGGTTGTTATTTTTTATTTAACTAATTGGAGGAAAAATGAATATAGGAATAGATATAGATGGAGTATTAATTGATATAAAAACACCAATAGTAGATTATGCATCAAAATATTTTATAGAAGAAAACATGCCTGTAAAAATAGATGTAGAGAATTATAGTATAATAGATTGTATGCCAGATCAAGAAGAAAAATTTTGGACAAAATATTTTATAACATATTTAAAAGAAAGCAAGGCAAGATTATTTGCTTCAGAAATAGTAGAAAAATTAATAAAAGATGGTAATAAAATATATATAATAACATCAAGAAATGAAGACTATGGTGTTCCTTTAGAATATCATGGTAAGGTAAAAGAATTAACAAAAAAATGGTTAAGTGAGCAAAACATAAAATATGATAAAATAATTTTTACACCAGATGAAAACAAATTACAGGAATGTATTAATAACAATATTGATATTATGATAGAAGATTCACCAGAAAATATAAAAAGTATATCTTCACAAATACCAGTTATAAAGTATGAATGTTCATATAACAGAAAATTAACAGGAAACAATATAATTACAGCATATGGATGGTATCACATATATAATATAATTACTAAAATGAAAAAATAAAAGAGAGGAGAGAAACAAATGTCAAAAATATTAGAAGATGTATCAAGAACATTTAATGAATTTTTACTAATTCCAAATTTAACAGATGAAAGATGTATACCATTAAATGTATCATTGAAAACGCCATTAGTAAAATACAAAAAAGGAGAAGAACCTAAATATAGTGCAAATATACCAATGGTATCAGCTATAATGCAATCAGTATCAGGAGAAAAAATGGGAATAGCATTAGCAAGAGAAGGAGGATTAGCATTTATCTATGGTTCACAACCAATAGAAACACAAGCAGAAATGGTATATCATGTAAAAAAACATAAAGCAGGTTTTGTGATAAGTGATTCAAATGTAAAAAGTGATACACCATTAAAAGAAGTTATAGAATTGGTAAAAAAGACAGGACATTCAACTGTTATGATTACAGATGATGGAACTGAAAATGGAAAATTTTTAGGATTAGTAACAGATAAAGACTATAGAATTTCAAGAGATGATTTAGAAGCACCAATTTCTAAATATATGACCCCAAAAGAAAAAGTAGTATGGGTAAAAGAAGGAATTACATTATCAGAAGCTAATGATGTAATATGGGAAAATAAAAAAGAATGTTTACCGATATTAACTAAAACAGGAAATTTAAAATATTTAGTATTTAGAAAAGATTATGAAGAAAGAAAAAATAATCCAAACTCATTATTAGATGAAAATAAAAGATATATAGTAGGAGCAGGAATAAACACAAGAGATTATGAACAAAGAATACCAGCATTAGTAAAAGCAGGAGTAGATATATTATGTATAGATTCTTCTGATGGATATTCAGTGTGGCAAAAGAACACAATTAAATTTGTAAGAGATAAATATGGTGATAAAGTAAAGATTGGAGCAGGGAATGTAGTAGACAAAGAAGGCTTTAGATATTTAGCAGAAGCAGGAGCAGATTTTATAAAGGTAGGAGTAGGCGGAGGATCTATATGTATAACAAGAGAAACTAAAGGAATTGGTAGAGGTCAGGCAAGTGCATTAATTGATGTTGTAGAAGAAAGAGATAAATACTTTAAAGAAACAGGCATATATATCCCAGTTTGTTCAGATGGAGGTATTGTACACGATCATCATATAACAATAGCATTAGCTTTAGGAGCAGATTTTGTTATGATGGGAAGATATTTTGCAAGATTTGATGAAAGTCCAACAAGAGTTGTTAGAATAGATAATAATTATGTAAAAGAATATTGGGGAGAAGGTTCAAATAGAGCAAGAAATTGGCAAAGATATGATATGGGAGGAGATAAAAAACTTTCTTTTGAAGAAGGAGTTGATTCTTATATTCCTTATGCAGGTTCATTAAAAGACAATTTAGAAGTAACAATTGCAAAAATAAAATCTACAATGTGTAATTGTGGTGCTATTTCAATACCAGAATTACATGAGAAAGCAAGATTAACGTTAGTATCAAATGTTAGTATAAAAGAGGGAAGTGCACATGATGTTATTCTAAAGGAAATTGATAAAAACTAACACAAAAACAGACTTTTAACAATGTTGAAAGCCTGTTTTTTATTAAATTTATTCTTTTTTCATTTTAGGTTTAGAAATTAGAGAAGCAATATATCCAAAAAATATAGCAGCAGCAATTCCACCGGCAGAAGCTGTAACACCTCCTGTAAAAGCTCCTATAATACCTTTTTCTTTTACACCTTCAATAGCACCTTTGGCAAGATTATAACCAAAACCTGTTAAAGGAACAGTAGCACCTGCACCAGCAAAATCAACTAAATATTTATAAATGCCAAGACCACCTAAAATTGCTCCAGTTGTAACAAAGAGAACTAAAATTCTAGCAGGAGTAAGTTTTGTTTTATCTATTAAAATTTGACCAATAACACAAATAAGACCACCAGTAACAAAACATTTTAATAAATCAATCCATTCAATACTTTGTAACCAATCCATATTAACACCTCCAAAACTCTACATTTCAATACTAATTGCATGTGCTATACTAGGAATAGATTCTCCTTGTTGAGAAGAAGTTGAATTCATTAGTGCACCTGTTGCGATTAATAACATTCTTTTAATTTTCTGATCTTTTAATTGTTTAAAAAAGTAACCAGAAAATACACTTGCACAACATCCACAACCACTACCGCCAGAGTGAGTATCCTGTTGCTCTTTATCAAAAATCAAAACACCACAATCATTATAGTTAGATTTAATATTATATCCATTATCTAATGCTAAATCTGTTAAAATATCTTTTCCAATATAACCTAAATCACCTGTAATAATTGCATCATAATAATTAGGAGAACGACCAGTATCTTTAAAATGGCAAATTAAAGTATCTAAAGCAGCAGGAGCCATAGCAGCACCCATATTATTAGCATCTTTAATCCCCATATCTACAATTTTGCCACTTGTAATATGTGTAATAAATGGACCATCTCCAGTTTTAGATAAAACAGCACTACCAGCACCTGTAACAGTCCATTGAGAACTAGGTGGACGTTGATTACCTAATTCAAGTGGAAATCTAAATTGTTTTTCAGCACTACAAAAATGACTAGAAGCGGCACATAAAACATGATTTGCACAAGCCTCAATAATTATAGCACCAAGACTAAGTCCTTCAACAAAAGTTGAGCAAGCACCAAATATACCTAAAAAAGGAATATTAAGTTCTCTTAAACCAAAACTAGAAGAAATACATTGATTTAATAAATCACCTGCAAAACAATACTCTATATCACTAGATGAAATGCCAGATTTTGCAATAGACATATTTACAGTTTCTTTTATAATTTTACTTTCAGATTTTTCCCAAGTTTTTTCACCCCAAAATTCATCTTCTAAACATTGATCAAAATATTTAGCAAGAGGACCATTTGCCTCTTTTGGACCAACAATAGAAGCAACTTCTGTAATACATGGAGGGGTATCGAATTTTATAGTTTGTTTACCAAGTTTTTGCATAACAACACACCTTTCTATATTAAACTAAAGTAATGGATTGAGTATTAAAAATTAAATATACAAGTCCAACTATAATAGAAGTAGAAATACCAAAAACAAGAACAGGACCAGCAACAGTAAACATTTTTCCTCCAACACCCATTACATATCCTTCTGACTTGTATTCCATAGCTGGAGAAACAATTGAATTAGCAAAACCAGTAATAGGAACAAGTGAGCCAGCTCCAGCAATTTTACCAATCTTATTAAAAATGTTAAGACCTGTAAGAAAAGCACTAATACCAACTAAAATGACAGAAACTATAGTACCGGAAATTTCTTGCGAAAAACCGCGAGATTTGCAAATAGACATTATTATTTGTCCAATACTACAAATTAATCCACCAATCCAAAATGCATTAAAACAATTTTTTATAATAGGTGAATTAGGGGACTTTTTATCCACATAATTTTGATAATCTTTTTTAGAATCTAATGGCTTCATAATAACCTCCTATAAATTTATTAAAAACAGTATTTCCAAATATAGAAAAAATATACAAAAAAGAATTATTACACGAATATTACAGAAATATTACAAAAAATACAATTAGATTACATTTTATTTAAATCTATTGACTTTTTAAGCAAAAAAGATAAAATAAAAGTAAGTGTATTAATTAAAAGCGAGGGGATAAAATGCCAAGTTATTTAGGATTATATATTGAAGATAATTTAATTAAATATGCAAAAGTTTCAAAAGAAAAAGAAAAAATAAAAATTGATTCTTTTGGCGTTAAATTCTTTACCAATATTTCTCAAGCAATAAAGCAAATTGTGGAAGAAACATATAGCTATAAAATACCTATAAGTATTAATTTAACAGAAGAAACTTATCAGTATTTTAATTTGTTTTCATTACTAAATAAAAAAGATTTAGAAAAAACAATAAAACTAGAATTTGAATCTTATTGCTCAGAAAAAGGATACAATCAAAATTCATTAGAAACAAGATATGCAATAGTAAATAATTCTGCAGATAGTGAAACAGTAAAAGTTATCAACATTAGTGACAACAAGATGGAATTAAATAAAATACAACAAAATCTTGAAGGCTATAATGTTGGTATGATAACACCTGTTTCAATGACTATTGGAAATGTGGCAGATTTACAAGAAAAGGAAAATGCATTAATTGTAAATATAGAAGGAAAAACAACTATAACAAGGATAATAAACAAAAATATAGATAGTATAGAAACAATTGATGATGGTAGTAAAGAAATACTAGAAAAGATCAATTTAAAGGAAAATTCATATTCTAAAGCATATGAAATTTGCCAAAATACTACAATATATACAGCAAATGCACAAGATTTTATTGAAGAAGAAAGCAAATATTTAGAAGATATAATGCCAACATTGTATAACATAGTTGGAAAAGTACAAAAGCTAATAAACGAAAGTGTAGAACCAATACATAAAGTATATATAACAGGTACACTTTCATGTGTAAATAATATAGATCTATATTTTCAAGAATATTTGGGAAAAGTTAAGTGCGAAATATTAAAACCATATTTTATTCAAGACATGGTTAAAGAAGTTAATATAAAAGATTACATAGAAGTAAATTCAGCAGTTTCACTAGCTTTACAAGGACTTGGAGAAGGAGTAAAGAATATTAACTTTAAAAAGAACTCATTAAAAGATAGTCTTTTAAATCTTTCAATAGGTATAACAAAAAAAGATAAGGATTCAGGCAAGAAAAAAGAAAGCAAAATTAATTTAAATGATTTTAGAGACAAAGTTACTAGTAAAGAAGTAAAAATAATTCGAAGTGCAGTTTCTTTATTGATATTTATAATAATTTATGGTGGATTTTCTTTTATGCTTGTCGATCAAATAATTGACACACAAAATGAAGTTGATGAAATATCATCAAAAATTAATTCACAGATTGCAACTGTAAAAAGTGATACATCTAAATTAAATAATAGAACATCAGAATATAGTGCAAAAAAACAGGAATTAGAACAAATAAATGAAAAAATGAGTGATATGCATGCAAGCAAAAATTTGATCCCAAATTTATTAAATCAAATAATGGGTGTAATTGATGAAACTGTTCAACTTACATCAATAGAAAATACAACAGGAAAACACATAAAAATAGTTGCACAATCTCCAAAATATCCAGGATTAGGATATTTTAAGACAGCACTAAAAACACATAATATACTTAAAGATGTTGTATCAGGAGCAAGTATGAAACAAAATGGAATAATAACTGTAGAGATAGAAGGTGAATTACCATGAGAAAAATATTATTGGGATTGATAGTAATTTTATTATTAGGATTTTCAGTATATGCAGTTGTATATGGAATTGAACTTGGAAAAATACAAATTGATGGAATTCCTGCTATACAAGAAGAAGATGCAATACTAAATGAAAAAATTATAGATGCATCAACATTAAAAAATACAGATTATCCTAGAGCATATAATGCGTTAGAATCTGCGTATAAGAGTTTAATGAATGAAAAAGAAAGTTATGAAGAATTAGTTTCTTTAGGAGTAGATGAAAACGGACAACCATTAAATCAAATGCCAGTATATGAAATAGAAAAAATATGGATTATAATGGGAAATTACGCTGATAAAGAAGGCGTAGATATAAAAATGGATATAACAGTAAATAATACAATAACTAATACATATGATTTAAACTTTACAGTAGAAGGTGGATATATTCAAATTACAGATTTTTTGTATAATATAGAAAGGGACACAACATTAGTATTTAAATTGGAAAACTTTAGAATGGTACCAACATCAACAACAGATGTACTTAGTGCAACATTTACATGTAAAGATGTAAAACTTAATATTAAAGCTGAACAAAGTACGACAAAGCCATCAACTACAGATACAACAAACACAAATACTAATACTAATACAGATACAACTACAAATACAGATAATAATCAATCAGTAGACACAACTGATACAAATACAACAGACACAACAAATACAAATACAACAAATACAAGTAGAACAACAGACACGATAGATAACAATATGACAGATGATACAGTGGACAATGGAGAGAATTCAGTAACAGCAGAATAGGCTGTAGAAAGGGGAAAATATGAAAGTATTTTTTAGAGAAACAATAATAGCACTTTTAATATGTTTAGCTGTATTATTGGTTCTAAGTGTAGCTTTATATAATTATATTCCATCAAATAAAATAATACCAGAAGTTGTTCAATACTCACCATCACAAGAAATTCAAGCTCAATTAAATGCATCTAATAATAATGATGAAATAGTAATGACATATGAATATAAAAGTGAAGTAACAGCTCAAGACATAAACAATTATGAAAAAACTAACAATTACAATCCTGGAAAGGCAAATCCATTTGCACCAATTTCTGAGGAAATTACACCGGATGCAGATGGTAATAGTGAAAGCAATCCATCTACAGGAACAACAATACCATCTGGAGGAAATTCATCAACTGGTAATTCTGGATCATTGTTTGAAAATTCATCAAGCAAGTAAAATATAATAAAGTTATTAAATTTAAAAAATATATAAATCTGTGAAAGAATAAAAGGAGAAAGAAAATTATGAGAAACCAAAGAGGTATTACATTAATAGCATTAGTTGTAACGATAGTAGTGCTATTAATACTAGCAGGAACATCAATAGCAATGCTAGGAGGAGATAATGGAATAATAACAAATGCACAAGATGCAGTAGCAGCTAATACAGAAGGAGAAGTATTAGATAAAATGAATGTTGCATATAACACAGTAAAATCCTATGTAATAACAAAGAGTTCAACATTGTCAGACTGGATAGCAAATGATGTTAGTAGTGTAGAAGAAAAAGATTCTACAGAATTAACAGTTGCTAAAGTCATAGCTAAAGAAATTCTTCCAAATGAAAAATTAGAAAAAAAGGGTGAAGAAACTACATATAAAGCTGAAGGAGATGGATATACAATAGTATATACACCAACAGTTTCAGAAACTGCAGGAAAGGTAGAAATAACATATGCAGATAAGACATTTAGTGGAACAACAGGTGATGGTAAACATTATAATAAAATAACAGCAAAGATAACAATAAAGAGTGATGATGTTGAATATGAAAGACCAGAAAGACAAGTTAATCAAAAATAAAACAAAAGATAAGGAGAGAAGATCATGAGAAATCAAAAAGGTATAACGCTAATAGCATTAGTAGTAACAATAGTAGTACTATTAATACTAGCAGGAACATCAATAGCAATGCTAGGAGGAGATAATGGAATAATAACAAATGCACAAGATGCAGCAGCAGCTAATACAGAAGGAGAAGTATTAGATAAAATGAATGTTGCATACAACACAGTAAAATCCTATGTAATAACAAAGAGCTCAACATTGTCGGACTGGACAGCAAATGATATAACTGGAGAAACTGACAAAAGTGTAGAATTGGCAGTAGCAAATGTAATAGTAAAAGAAATCCTTCCAGGTGAAGCATTAGCAGATAACAAATTAACGGTATCTGCAAACGGGTACACAATAAAATATACAGAAACTACTATGAAGGAAGGCGAACCAGCAACAGTTGACAAGGCAGGAACAGTAGAAATAACATATACAGATAAAAAATTTAATAAAGATAATAAACCTTATAGTCCAATAACAGCAACAATAACAATAAAAAGTGATGATGTTGAATATACAAGACCAGAAAGACAAGTTAATCAAAAATAAAACAGAAGAAAAGGAGAGAAGATCATGAAAAATCAAAAAGGTATAACGCTAATAGCATTAGTAGTAACGATAGTAGTGCTATTAATACTAGCAGGAACGTCAATAGCAATGCTAGGAGGAGATAATGGAATAATAACAAATGCACAAGAGGCAGCAGCAGCAAATACAGAAGGAGAAGTATTAGACAAAATGAATGTTGCATACAACACAGTAAAATCCTATGTAATAACAAAGAGCTCAACATTGTCAGACTGGACAGCAAACAATGTTGACGATGTAGAAGGTGGAGATTCAGTAGAATTAACAGTTGCAAAAGTTATTGCAAAGGAGATTCTTCCAGATAGTGAATTAAACGGGTCTGAAGGAGTTGAAACACCAAAAACATACGAAGCAAAAGGAGATGGGTATACAATAGTATATACACCAACAAAGGATAATACGCCAGGAACTGTAAAAATAACATATGCAGACAAAACATTTAATGGTACTACAACAGATGACGGAAAACATTATAAAAATATCACAGCAACAATCACAATAAAGAGTGATGATGTTGAATATGAAAGACCAGAAAGACAAGTTAATCAAAAATAAAACAAAAGATAAGGAGAGAAGATCATGAGAAATCAAAAAGGTATAACGCTAATAGCATTAGTAGTAACAATAGTAGTACTATTAATACTAGCAGGAACATCAATAGCAATGCTAGGAGGAGATAATGGAATAATAACAAATGCACAAGATGCAGCAGCAGCAAATACTGAAGGAGAAGTAATTGACAAAATGAATGTTGCATATAATACAGTAAAAGCAAATATTATAACAAAATCATCAACAATAATGAATTGGGATGCAACTAAAACTGAAAATGAATTAGCATTAGCAAAAACAATAGCTGGTGAAATTCTTACAGCAACAGAGGCTGAAAAATTAACAGCAGAAAATCCATTACAAGGAACAGGAAAAAATAGTGGATATACTATAACATATACAAAAACGGCAGAAGGAGTAAAAGGAACAGTAAAAATAGAATATACAGATGCAACATTTAACCTAGACAAAAAAGCAGAGAAACCAAATAGACATTATCCAAAAATAACATGTACAATAGAATTTTCATCAGATGATGCTACTTATACGCCACCAACAAGAAATGTAAATCAATAAAAACAAAAGATTATAAAAAGGAGATAAAAAAATGAAAAATCAAAAAGGTATAACATTAATAGCATTAGTAGTAACAATAGTAGTGTTATTAATACTAGCAGGAACATCAATAGCAATGCTAGGAGGAGATAATGGAATAATAACAAATGCACAAGATGCAGCAGCAGCAAATACTGAAGGAGAAGTAATTGACAAAATGAATGTTGCATATAATACAGTAAAAGCAAACATTATAACAAAATCATCAACAATAATGAATTGGAGTGCAACTGATGAAGATAATGAATTAGCATTAGCAAAAATAGTAGCTGGTGAAATTCTTCCAGCAACTGAAGCAAGTAGCTTAGAAGAAGGAAAAGCATTACAAGGAAAAGGAAAAAATAGTGGATATACTATAACATATACTAAAACAACAGAGCCTACAAAAGGAAAAGTAGTAATAGAATATACAGATGCAACATTTAACTTAACTGAAAAAGTAACTCCTCCAAATAGACATTATCCAAAAATAAAATGTACAATAGAATTCTCATCAGATGATGCTACTTATACACCACCAACAAGAAATGTAAATCAATAAAAACAAAAGATTATAAAAAAGGAGGGATAAGATTATGAAAAACCAAAAAGGTATTACATTAATAGCATTAGTAGTTACAATAGTAGTATTATTAATACTAGCAGGAACATCAATAGCAATGCTAGGAGGAGATAATGGAATAATAACAAATGCACAAGAGGCAGCAGCAGCAAATACAGAAGGAGAAGTAATTGACAAAATGAATGTTGCATATAATACAGTAAAAGCAAATATTATAACAAAATCATCAACAATAATGAATTGGGATGCAACTAATGCAGATAATGAATTAGAATTGGCAAAAACAATAGCTGGTGAAATAGTTTCAAAAGAAAAAGCTAATACATTAACAAAAGAAATTAAAACTATATCAGAAAATGGATATACAGTAACATATGCACCAACAAATGGTGTGACAAAGGGTAAAGTAACAATAGAATATACAGATGCAACATTTAACTTAGATGCAGAAAAAACTGAAAATAAACATTATCCAAAAATAACATGTACAATAGAATTCTCATCAGATGATGCTACTTATACAGCACCAACAAGACATGTAAATCAATAAAAACAAAAGATTATAAAAGGAGATAAAAGAATGAAAAACCAAAAAGGTATTACATTAATAGCATTAGTAGTAACAATAGTAGTGCTATTAATATTAGCAGGAACATCAATAGCGATGCTAGGAGGAGATAATGGAATAATAACAAATGCACAAGAGGCAGCAGCAGCAAATACTGAAGGAGAAGTAATTGATAAAATGAATGTTGCATATAATACAGTAAAAGCAAATATTATAACAAAATCATCAACAATAATGAATTGGGATGCAACTACTGATGATAATGAATTAGCATTAGCAAAAACAATAGCTGGTGAAATTCTTACAGCAACTGAGGCAAACAACTTAAAAGCAGGAGAAGAATTAAAAGGAACAGAAAAAAATAGTGGATATACTATAACATATACAAAAACAACAGAAGATAAAAAAGGAACAGTAAAAATAGAATATACAGATGCAACATTTAACTTAGAAGAAGGAAAAACTGAAAATAGACATTATCCAAAAATAACATGTACAATAGAATTTTCATCAGATGATGCTACTTATACACCACCAACAAGGCATGTAAATCAATAAAAACAAAAGATTATAAAAAGGAGATAAAAAAATGAAAAACCAAAAAGGTATTACATTAATAGCATTAGTAGTAACAATAGTAGTGCTATTAATACTAGCAGGAACATCAATAGCAATGTTAGGAGGAGATAATGGAATAATAACAAATGCACAAGATGCAGCAGCAGCAAATACTGAAGGAGAAGTAATTGACAAAATGAATGTTGCATATAATACAGTAAAAGCAAATATTATAACAAAATCATCAACAATAATGAATTGGGATGCAACTAATACAGATAATGAAAAAGAATTAGCAAAAATAATAGCAGGTGAAATAATGTCAGATACAGAAGCTAAAAAACTAAAAGATGGTACTACAACATCAGTAACAGAAAAGGGATACACAGTTACATATAAATCAAGTGATCATACAGTAGAAATAGAATATGCAGATGCAACATTTAACTTAGCGGCAGATGCAGAACCTGCAAATAAACATTATCCAAAAATAACATGTAAAATAACAATATCATCAGATGATGCTGTATATACAACACCACCAACAAGACATGTAAATCAATAATTAATAAAACATGCAACAGGCATATACTACAGTATATGCCTGTAATAATATAAACAGAAGCAAAAGGATGGCAAGGAAATGAATATATTTTTATATGTAATAATATTCATAATAGGAACAGTATTTGGAAGTTTTTATACTTTAGCAGTATACAGAATACCACAAAATATAGACATAGTAAAAAAACATTCATATTGTCCTAATTGTAATAGTAAATTAGGATTTTTTGAACTAATACCTGTATTAAGCTATATATTATTAGGCGGAAAATGTAAACACTGCAAACAAAAAATAAGAATTAGATATTTATTATTAGAAGTATTAGGAGGAGTATCATTTGTTGTATTAGCAATAGCTTTAAAAATAAATATATCAACTTTAACATTAAGATCATTAATAACTTATGTATTTGCAATATTATATTTTACTGCATTAGTATTAATAGCAGGTATAGATAAAGAACATATAAAAATAGATAAAAGAGTCCTTGCATATGGAATAATCATATCAATATTATATATGATATATCTATATACAATAGATTCAGCTAGTATATATAGATATGCTATATATTTAGCGATATATATCATCTTATTGTCAGTAGACACATTTCTATTACGTAGATTTGCTAAAGATAGTTATACAACAAATATATTAATGTTATTAAATATCATACTAATATTTACAGAAGAAAAAATGTTATTTGCAACAATAATAATGGCATTGGCATCAATATTAATATATGTACTAATAAGAAAATTAGAACAAATAAAAGTAGGTAGTATAAAATTGAAAATCAATGAAATCCCAACAGGTTTTTTTGTATGTGCAAGTAATATTATACTAATTTTTGTAATGACAGTAATTAGAAATATATAAAGCAATTGGAGGAAAAAATGAAATCAGAGAAAGGTGTAACACTAACATCAATAATGATATATGTTATAGCTATGACTACTGCAGTATTAGTTGTAGGGCGACTTATAACATATTTCTATAAAAATATAGATTTAGTATCATCAAATACAGCTGCTGCATCAGAATATACTAAGTTTAATAGTTTTTTTACTAATGAAATAAATACAAAAGGAAATGAGGTAGAAGAGTGTGCAAATGATTACATATTATTTTCTAAGACACAAAACCAATATACATTTAAAAATGGAAATATATATTTAAATAAAATAAGAATATCTAAAGATATAAAAAGTTGTCAATTTATTTATGATAAGGCAAAAGAGATAATAACAGTAAATTTAAATATAGCAGACAAGGATTATAGTGTATTATATACTATAGTTAAGTAGGATAGGAGGATAATTATGGATGTAAGAAAAAGACAACCATTAGGAATAGAACTTGTAAAAAGAGGAATTGTAACAGAAGAAAATATAGAAGAGGCATTACAAGAACAAAGGAGAAGTCCAAATAAAAAAATAGGTGAGATTTTAAACGATTTACAAGTATGCGATTCTAATAAATTAATAGAAGCAATAGGTGAAATAGTTGGAGTAAAAGGAATAATATTAACACCACAATCTGTAAAAATTGATGTACTAGAATATATATCATTAGAAATAGCAAGAAGAAATAAGGCAATACCATTTGAAGTTGAAAATGGTAAAATAAAAGTATGTTTTTCAGATACAACAAATTTAAGAAATATAGAAGCTGTAAGACTTTTAATGTTAAACAAAGGGTTAATAATAGATCCATATATAACATTTGGAAATTTATTAGAAGATATATTACAAACTCTTGGAGGAACATCTAGTAGAGACATGTCAAGAATTGGACAAGATGATAATATGACAGAAGTAGTAGATTCTATAATAAAAACTGCCATGAAAAAAAGAGCAAGTGATATACATATAGAGCCAGAAAGAGAACAAATAAGAGTTAGATATAGAATTGATGGAGAATTATTTACAGAAACATCAATTCCTAAAGAAAAGCAATCACAATTAATAGGAAGATTAAAAGCAATATCAAATATGCATCAAGAAAAACAAGAATCACAGGATGGAAGAATATTATTATATGATGATTATAATATTCGTGTATCTTCACAAAGAAATGTATATGGTGAGAAATTTGTATTAAGATTGCTAAAAAAGAATGCAAATATAAGAAATATATTTGAATTAGGATATCCAGGAACTGAAAAAGATTTAAATAGAAGTATAAATAAAAGAAACAGTATTACAGTAATAGCTGCACCTACAGGAGAAGGTAAAACAACTACACTATATAGTATTATGGATTATTTAAATAAACCAGAAATAAATATAACAACTATAGAAGATCCTGTAGAAATAAGAATAGATGGATTAAATCAAATAGAAACTGATGCAAAAGCTACTTTTTCTGCTTCATTAAGAACTGTATTAAGACAAGATCCAGACATAATATTAGTAGGTGAGATAAGAGACCAAGAAACAGCAGAAATAGCTATGCAAGCAGGTCAAACTGGACATTATGTATTATCAACCATACATACAATAGACGCGGTAGAAGTTATAACAAGATTAAGGAAAATGGGATTACCAGATTATGATATAGCAAGTACATTGGCAACATCAATTTCACAAAGATTAGTAAGAAGATTATGTCCAAAATGCAAAAAAGAAAGGGAATTTTCTCAAGAAGAAAAAAATATAATTGAAACATTAGGAAAGAAATACAATGTAGATTTTAACTTAAAAGATGCAAAAACTTATGATGCATGTGGATGTGATTATTGTAATAATACAGGATATTACGAAAGAATAGGAATTTTTGAAATACTTGATATAGATGATGAAATAAAGGAACTTATAATGAAAAGTGCTTCAAGTATTGAAATAAAAAAACATGCTTTAACAGGAAGTTACAGACCACTATGTATAGATGGAATTAATAAAGTACTTTTAGGATATACAAATCTAGAGGAATTAAATAGAAAAATATTAATGTTTTAAAATTTAACTTAGGAGGAAAGTATAATAATGGTTAATATGAACAAAGTTATTGCACAAGCTATTGAAAAAGATGCATCAGATATACATTTAATGTCAGGATTAAAACCTACATTTAGAATAGCAAGAGCATTAGTTGATATGGAAGATTCTACAGTTTTAAAAGATGAAGATATGTATGAAATATATGATTATGTAATAAGAGGAAATGTAGAAAAAGATAAAGTATTTGTATCTACAAGAAAATTAGATACATCTTATGAATATAATGGAATTCGTTTAAGGGTAAATATGTCATATGCTAATGAAGTACCTGTTTGTACAATGAGAATTATAAAAAATGAATTACCTAAATATGAAGACTTAGGAGTACCAGACATAGTAAGAAGAATGACATATCAACCACAAGGTTTAATGTTAGTAACTGGTAAAACAAATTCAGGAAAATCAACTACATTAAATGCATTAGTAAATCATATAAATGAAACACAGAACAAGAAAATATTATCACTAGAAAGCCCTATTGAATATAAACACACATCAAAAAATTCTTTTATAGTTCAAAAGGAAGTAGGAGAAGGAAGAGATTGCTTAACATATCATGATGGTGTAAAAAATGCTTTAAGAGAGGATTGCGATATATTAGTAATAGGGGAGATCAGAGATAAAGTTACTATGGAAGCTGCTATAGAGATGGCAGAATCAGGTCACTTAGTTATAGGAACATTGCATACTAAATCATGTGCAGAAACAATAGACAGAATGATAAATTTTTATGATGTAAGAGATCAAGCACAAATAAAATATTTGTTATCTTCATTATTGAAATTAGTAATATCACAAAGATTATTAGTTGGAACAACAGGAAAGTTAGAATTAGTTCCAGAGGTTATGGTTGTAGATAATATAGTATCAGGAGTTATAAGAAAAGAAAAAATAAGTGTAGCAGAAATAGAAGATGCTATCCAAAGTGCTCAAGATAAGGGAAGTATAAGCCTAATAAATTCAATAGCAAAATTATTTGTAGAAAATAAGATAACATTAGAACAAGCTAAATCACAAGTAGAGGAAAAGAATATAGAAACATTAAACAGAACAATAATGCAATTAAGAATAAAAATTGAAAATAACAAGAATGAAAAATAGCAAAAGTAAAATGCTTAAGGAAGGAGAACAATTATGCCAGTATATGTTTATAGAGCAGTTACAAATAGAGGCTTAATAGTAAAGAACAGAGTAGAAGAATCAAGTAGGCAAACATTAATAAAAAGATTGAAGAGTAATGGGATGTCTCCAATAGAAATAGTGCAAGTTGCTTATAATGGAAGAACCAAGAAAAAGAAAAATGTTACAAATATTCAAGAAATAATGAGAAATGTAAACACAACTCAAGTTGGTAGAAATAGAAATATATCTCAAATGTCTGCTATGGAAAAACTAAATTTATATTTAGCATCAACTGAAAAAGTTACAGTAAGAGATATAGTAATATTTACACAAAACTTTTATCTATTGAAAAAAGCCAATTTTAATAATATACATGCTTTAAATACAATTATACAAAGTACAGAAAACTTAACATTAAAAGGTATTTTAGAGGATATATTAGCAGGAGTTGAAGCAGGAGAATATATGTATACAACTATGGAATATTATTCAGATATATTTCCATTCATATACATAAATATGATAAAAGTAGGAGAATTATCAGGAGCTTTAACAAATTCATTGGGACAAGCAGTTAAATACTTAGATGATTCAGAAAAAATTAATAAAAAGGTAAAGGGAATACTTATACCAAATATAGTACAATTTGTAGTTATATTAGTTTTATTAGTAGCAGGTACATTATTTGCAATACCACAAATTCAAAATTTGTTTGATGAAATTGGAACAGAAGCAACTTTACCACCAATTACAATATGGTTCCAGGGTGTATTAAATACGATAATGACGTTTTGGTATATACCGGCATTTATATTGGTAGGAATAGTCACATTGATTTTTCTATATATTAATACACCGAAAGGAAAATATAATTTTCACTATTTTAAATATACAATGCCTATATTTGGAAAATTAATATTCTCACTTGATTTCTCAAGATTAATGAAAGCTATGTATTTAAACTTAGAAAATGGAATGAGAATTCAAGATGCATTAGAAGTTAGTAAAAATATAACTAATAACTATGTAATGTTATCAATAATTGAAACAGCAATTAATAATATGTTAACAGGATATTCTTGGATAGAACCATTTGAAAAGTCAGGATTAGCATCACCAATGATTACAGAAATGTTGAAAATAGGTATGCAAACAGATTTAACAGAAATGCTTGGAAAATTATTAGAATATATGGATATGGATATAAATAATACAATTGAACATATTACAAAAGTAATGCCAGAATTAGTTTACTCAATAGTTGGTGTAGTATTAATATTCTTCGTATGTGTAGTATTAGTACCAGTAATTCAAGTATATATGGGAAGTTTCTTATTCTCAGCATATGACGTATAAAAAAATAAAAAATAAAGAAAATCAATTAGCTATCAGAAAATTAATGAGAAAACTAATTGATTTTCTTAAGTTTTATGGAAAGGGAAAATATTAAAATGAAAGTAGGAATAGACTTAGGAGGAAGCCATATAGGAATTGGTTTAGTAGATGAAAATGGAAAAATTTTATATAAAGAAGAAAAATATATAAAAAATAAAGATAATATAGAAAAAGTAATAGAAGAATTTATAACTGAAAAAGTTATGCAAATAAATTTAACTAATGAAATTGACAGCATAGGAATAGCTATTCCTGGAACTGTTTCAGAAAATAAAATTATAAAAGCAGTAAATTTAGGAATACAAGATTATGATTTAGCTACAGAGTTAGAAAAAATTTTACACATAAAAGTAAAGTTAAAAAATGATGCTAAATGTGCAGCTCTAGCAGAACAAAAATATGGAGAATTGGCACAATATGAAAATAGTATATTTTTATGTATAGGAACAGGGGTTGGAGGAGCAGTTATATTTAATGGAAAATTATTAGAGCCTAAGGGAGTTCCTGGTTTTGAATTTAGTCATACTATTATACATAAAAATGGTAATTTATGTAGTTGTGGAAAAAGAGGCTGTTTTGAAACATATGCAAGTCTAAAAAAATTCAAAGAAAAAATTGCAAATGAGTATAATTTGAATTCTATAGATGGAGAAGTAATTAGAGAGTTTATAAGAAATAATAGTACAGACTCGCGTTTAAAATACATAATTAATAGTTACATACAAGATCTTAGTATAGGAATATCAAATATAATAAATATATTTGAACCAGAAGCTATATGTATTGGAGGAAGTTTTGCTGAATATGAGGATATTTTAAAACAACCATTAAAAAAGGCATTATTAGAAGAAAACTTGCTATTTAACAAAAGAGATGATATAATAATAAAACATGCAAAATTAAAAAATGATGCAGGAATAATAGGAGCAGCACTTATATAAATAGGAGTAGTTATGAAAAAAGTAAGTTTTTATACTTTAGGATGTAAAGTAAATCAATATGAAACAAATGCAATGATGCAAAAATTTATAGAATCAGGATATGAAATTGTTGATGCAGAAGAAAACATTTCAGATATATGTATTATAAATACATGTACAGTAACAAATATGTCAGATAGAAAATCAAGACAAGTGTTAAGAAAAGTAAAAGACAAAAATAAAAATGCAATAATAGTTGCAGTTGGATGTTATGCACAAGTAGCAAAAGATGAATTAGAAAAGATGCCAGAAATAGATATAGTTTTAGGAAATGAAGAAAAGAAAGACATTGTAAGATATGTAGAAAAATATATAAATGAAAAACAAAAATTAATAAAAATAGAAGATATTGGTAATAAGAAAAATTTTGCAGATATGGGACAAATAACATATACAGAAAAAACTAGAGCAGTGATAAAAATTCAAGATGGTTGTAATCAATTTTGTTCTTATTGTATAATACCATATGCGAGAGGTAGAGTAAGGAGTAGAGAAGAAAATAGTATTATTAAAGAGATAGAACAAATTTCGAAAAAAGGAATAAAAGAAGTAGTAATTACTGGAATACATATAGCATCATATGGTACAGATTTAAAAAATGAAAATGGACTAATAGAGTTATTAGAAAAAATAAATCAAATAGAAGGAATTAAAAGAATCAGATTAGGATCTTTAGAACCTAAAATTATAACAGATGATTTTATGAAAAGGCTAATAAAATTAGAAAAAATATGCCATCATTTTCATTTGTCATTACAAAGTGGCTGTGATGAAACATTAAAAAGAATGAATAGAAAATATACAACAAAAGATATAACGGAAATAGTAGAAAGACTAAGGAAATATTATAAAGATGTAATTCTTACAACAGATATAATTGTTGGATTTCCTGGGGAAACTCAAGAGGAATTTGATAAAACTTATAAATTTTTAAGTGATATGAAATTTTATAAGATGCATGTATTTCAGTATTCAAAAAGAAAAGGAACAAGAGCAGCAGAAATGCCAGATCAAGTGGATAGCAGTATAAAAGAACAAAGAAGTAAAAAACTTATTGAATTATCAAATAAATATCAAAATGAATATAATGAGGCATATATAGGAAAAACTGTAGAGGTATTATTTGAAACTAAAGATGGAGATTATTTTAAAGGACATACACAAAACTATATATTGGTTAAATATAAAAGCAATAAAAAATTAGAAAATCAATTTAAGTCTATTAAAATTACAAATTTAGAAATGTTACAAATGTAATATATCTGTAACAAAAACTTAATATAAAAATATATCAAAATACTTGATAAATTTAAGAAAATAGTATATAAATATATTAAATTATAAATTATAAAACTACAAAGGAGGAATAAACATGGCAGATATAGAAGAAATTTCAGGAGTTTATGGAGGAGTAAAAGCTGAAGGTACAGGTGAAACAGAAAATACAGTAAATGATACAACTAATACAACAGATACTACTAATACAACAGATACAACAGGTACAACTGGTAGTATAGATAAATTACCAGCAAAAACAACTTTTTGGAGTAAATTAAAATCAGTATTATTTTACGAGATAAAAGTTGAACTTACACCATATCAACAAAAAGTTGAAGATGAACTAAATGAATTTTTACATCAAGATATAACTTGGGCTAAAGTAAAAGATTTCTTATTCCAAGAAGTTACATTTGGTAAAAATAAATAATATAGAATTAAAATTGTACCAGTTTTATAGAAATATGAACTGGTTTTTTATATTTATGATCAATTTACTTTTTGCAAAATTTTTGAAAAAAATCTAAAAAAGTATTGACATTTATATAAAAGTAATATATACTTATTCTTGCGTTAAGCAATAAACATGCTCCCGTAGCTCAGTTGGTCAGAGCAACCGGCTCATAACCGGTGGGTCCTAGGTTCAAGTCCTAGCGGGAGCACCATTTTTTTATTATAAATCTATAATAAAAAAATTTGGACAGGTGGCCGAGTGGCTAAAGGCGGCAGACTGTAAATCTGTTCTCATTTGAGTACGATGGTTCGAATCCATCCCTGTCCACCATAAAAGTAAATCCTAGAATGCTTGATATATAAGCAATCTAGGATTTTTCTTTATAATTTTTAATGCAATACTGTAATAAAAAAATAAAAAAGTAGGAAAATTCACTTGACTTTTGCAAACAATTGTTTTATAATATTGCCTAAATTAGTATACTAAATTTTGGAAATGGAGATGATATTAATGAAAGAAATAGATAAAAATAATAAATCATTTGAAGAAATTAAACATATTGATGAAAGTGGTATTGAATTTTGGTATGCAAGAGAACTTATGATAATATTGGAATATAAACAATGGAGAAGATTTGAAAATGTAATAAATAAAGCAAAAGAATCTTGTAAAAATAGTGGTATGAGTGCGATTGAACATTTTGCCAACGTTGGCAAAACGATAAAAATGCCAAAAGGTGCAGAAAAAATAATTCCAGATTACAAATTAACTCGTTATGCTTGTTATTTAATAGCACAAAATGGAGATAGTAGAAAAAAAGTAATTAGCCTTGCACAAACATATTTTGCAGTTCAAACTAGGAAACAAGAAATAAGTGAAAAAGAATATACTTCATTAACAGAAGATGAAAAAAGATTTTATCAAAGAAATTTAACAAGGAAAGGCAATTATTCACTTAATCAAACAGCCAAAAAAGCAGGAGTTAAAAATTTTGATAGATTCCACAATAGCGGATATAAAGGGTTATATAATGGAGAAACAGCCGATGATATTGCAAAAAGAAAAGGATTAAGATATAGAGAAGATATTTTAGACAATATGGGAAGTATTGAACTTGCAAATAATCTATTTAGGATTGC